>NZ_JAAIYB010000506.1 GCF_010894475.1 Myxococcus vastator | reverse complement strand
GCCCGCCCGCGGCGCCACCCGAGGGCGCGGCGGCGCGCGGCACCAGGCCCTCCACCGCGACGTCCAGCACCGCGGCGGCGCCCGGCGGCACGGGCTCGGACTCCAGCGACAGGCGGTACAACGTGGGCTCCGGCCGCTCCAGCGTGACGGGCCGGCCGCCCAGCTTCGCGTCCGACAGCGTCAACCGGCGGCCCTGCGCGTTGGGCGTCAGCCGCAGGTACAGCTCGGTGAGGGGGTGCTTCCGGGCCAGCACCTCCACCTGCACCCGGCCCTTCACCCCACGGGCCTCCGGGTCCACCTCCAACTGCACGCGGTAGAGCGGCAGCTCCTCCAGGGGCCCCAGCGCCTTCGCGGCCCGCTCACGCTCGGCGGGCTTCAGGTGCTGGAGGCACAGCTGCACCTCGGGTGAAACCAGGGGCTCCGCGGGCGCGTTGCCCCACGCCGGCGTCCCGGAGAGCACACACCACAGCAGGCACCCATGGAGGAAGGTCCGCATGCGGCCATGCTAATTGACCCGGGTCACCCCTGCTCATCTACCCTGGACCTCCCATGCATTCTCGAACGCTCGTCCTGGCCGCCGCTCTGGGGCTGATGGCCTGTGCGCGGCAGGTGCCCGCCTCGGCCACGCCCACCTCCACGTCGACCGAGCCCCGCGCCGTTCGGCTCCTGCTGGACACGCCCGCCCGGGAGACGCACACGCTGACCCAACTGCGCGAAGACGTGGAGGTGGACGCCACGGAGGGTGAGCGCACGCCGCGCGTCGTCGCCACCGGCCAGACGCCCACGCTGAGCCTGGACGGGCACCGGGCCCGCCTCTACGGCGACGCGAAGGGCACGCTCGGTATCTCCGTGGACAACTTCCTGCTGCTGGAGGTGCTGGACGCGCGTGGACAGGTGACCCGGCGCGCCACCGTGGGCTTCACCGAGGCGGTCCACATGGGCCGGGAGTTGGTGGACAGCGTGGGGCGCCGCGCCTTCACCTTCGAAGCGGGCGAGGTGGACATCACCCACCTGCTGCCCGACGCCGCCCCCTTCCAGGTCCGCGCGACCGCGCTGGACACCTGGGGCGTGGGACGGGTGAGCGACGTGTACCTCCTGCTCGCCCCGGACAGCCGCGCCGACAACGACGACCTGCGCGACCAGTAGCCCCCGTGGCGCCGTCCCGCCCACGTCGAGGGCGGGACGCTTCACCGCCGCGTCAGAAGCGCAGCGCTCCGGCGGGCGCGGGCGCCTGAAGCCCCGCGCCTCCACCGCGCACCGAGCGGATGCCGCCCAGCACCGCGTCACACCCGGCCGGACCGCATACGTCCGTGGGGCTCAGCGGGCTGGCGCCACCGCCCTGCGTCGCCATCACCGCGCCCACCGTGCCGGCGGCCACCACCGCGCCAATGCCGGCCCACACGTACCAGCGGCCGTACCACGGCTTGGAGCCCTCCACCTCGGGCGTCTCCGGTTCCTCCGCGAACGACAGGCCCGGGGCCGGCGCGTCGTCGGGGTCCAGCCCGGAGGACGGCTCCAACACCGGGCTCTTCGGCACGTCGGCGGTGGCCACGGACGTGTCCAGCAGGGGCCGCAGGTGGCCCGTCACCTCGTAGCTCCGCCCCGCGAACACGGTGATGTTGTGCACGTCCGGCTTGAAGCCCGGGGCCCGGAACTCAACCTCGCGCGAGCCCGGGCGCAGCAGCACGTTGGCCTGCGGCACGGCGCCCACCTTCTGCCCATCCACCAGCACCACCGCGTCCGCCACGTCCGCCGTCAGCGTGGCGAAGCCCATGGTGGCGTCCATGGACACCAGCACCTCCGCCTGCGTGCCCGCCTTCACGTCGATGCGCCGCGTGAAGTCGGCGTAACCCACCCGGCGCACCACCAGGTGATGCTCGCCCGGGCGGACCTCCACCGGCACGATGGCCGAGGAGAGGACGCCGAACTCCTTCCCATCCACGAACAGCTTCGCGCCGCGCACGTTGCCCGTCATGCGGACGAGCACCTCCGTCTTCACGGGCGTCAGCGGCGCCAGCAGCAGGTCGTCCTGGACCGCGGGCTTCTTCTTCTTCCCCCTCGCGGGCGCCTTCGCGCGCGGGGGCTTCCGGGTGGGCGCCTTCGCGGGCTTCTTCTTCTTCACCACCTTGGGCTTGCCCACCTTGGGCTTCGACGGCGTGGTGAGCGGCGCCAGGAAGTCATCCTGCGCGAGCGCGGCCGAAGGGGCGGCCAGGACAGTCACCAGGGCGAAGACGACGATGCGGTGGAGGCTCATGACGAACCGAAGGTTAGAGAGTCATCCCAAGGGAATCAAACAGAGTCCCAGGGCCTTGTGGATTGGGAGAATATCCGTCCCCCATGCACCGCGTCCTGCCCACCCTGGCCCTCCACCTCAGCGTCCTCTCCCTCACAGCCTGCACCGCGAAGGCGCCGCCCAGGACCGTGCCCGTGCCACCCGCGCCGCCCGCGGTGAAGATTCCCGCCGGCTGCGAGCAGAACCAGGGCGGCGAGTACCACCACGCGGGGAACCCCGCCTTCCGGTACTACGGCGACGATGACGGCGGCACACTCTCCTTCGCCGTCGTCCGCGCACATGACTCGGAAGCGGTAGACGCCCCGGACGCGGGCTCGCCGTCCATCGTCCTGCGGCGCACCCCCGCGGGCTTCGTGGGCGAAACGCGCGCCACCGGCTTCTCCGGCGCCGGGACGCCCTGCCCCGTCACCTTTCCGACAGAGGTGGTGCGGTGCACGGACGCGGGCCTGACGCTGCGCTCGGCGACCAGCACCTCCATCGACGAGGACTGCCGCACGGCCCCCACGGGCGCCCCCAGCGTGCGGATGGAGCAGGTGCTGCTGCGGGGCCCGCCGGACGCGGGCAGCTCGCCGGACGCGGGCACGTAGAAACGCGAAAGGGGTGAGGCGGCGCGGTGCCAGCCTCACCCCCGTCTTCCCGAAGGAAGGACGCCGCTCAGGCCGCGCGGCGGGGCTGCTCGTCGGGGGTGTCCACCGCGGGGGTGGACTCCACCAGCTTCATCCGGCCGGACAGGCCCTGCAGCAGGCTGGAGCTGCCCACGTACAGGAAGCCCGCCAGGAACAGGACGATGAAGGGCACCGACGTGTAGATGCGCGCGTCGATGGCGAACCACAGCGCGCCGGTGAAGTACGCGGCGAACAGCAGCTCCACCAGCGGCAGCAGCGTCTTGCTGCCCCGGTACGCCTTCTTGATGGTGACGGCCTTCTTGCCCTCGGCGCCCGTCTTCGGCGTGCGCGCGAAGCCGGACTGCTGGTTGAGCAGCGCCTCCGCCACGGCCTTGGCGTTGCTGATGGCCAGGCCGATGCCCAGGCTCATGAGGAAGGGCAGGTACTTCACCCGCTCCCACCCCTTGGCGCCGCGCTCACGCTGCGCCGCCACGTAGAAGAAGCAGACGCTGGCGGTGGCCGTGAGGAAGAAGGGCAGGTCCAGAAAGAGCGTGCCGTACAGGCCGTGCTGGAAGCGCACCACCATGCTGATGGGCATCAGCACCGACAGCAGCACCATCAACAGGTAGGCCATGTTGTTGGTGAGGTGGAAGAAGGCCTCGCGCTTCACCAGCAGCGGCAGGTCGCTCTTGAGGATGGTGGGCAGCAGCTTCTTCGCCGTCTGGATGGAGCCCTTGGCCCAGCGGTGCTGCTGGCTCTTGAAGGCGTTCATGTCCACCGGCACCTCGGCCGGGGAGATGACCTCTGGGAGGAACACGAACTGCCAGCCCTTGAGCTGGGCGCGGTAGCTCAGGTCCAGATCCTCGGTGAGCGTGTCGTGCTGCCAGCCGCCCGCGTCGGAAATCGTGTCACGGCGCCAGATGCCCGCGGTGCCGTTGAAGTTGAAGAAGCAGCCAGAGCGGTTGCGGGCGGTGTGCTCGATGATGAAGTGCCCGTCCAGGAAGATGCTCTGGGCCTGCGTCAGCAGGGAGAACTCGCGGTTGAGGTGGCCCCAGCGCACCTGCACCATGCCCACCTTGTCGTCCGAGAAGAACGGCACGGTGCGCGTCAGGAAGTCCGGGCTGGGCACGAAGTCCGCGTCGAACACCGCCACGAACTGGCCCTTCGCCAGCTTCAGGCCGTTCTCCAGCGCCCCCGCCTTGAAGCCCTGGCGGTTGGTGCGGTGGATGTAGACGATGTCGTGGCCCTTCAGGCGCTGGCGATCCACGCACGCACGGGCGATGCCGCACGTCTCGTCCGTCGAATCGTCCAGGACCTGGATTTCGAGCAGGTCGCGCGGGTAGTCGATGCGGCACACCGACTCCACCAGGCGCTCCACCACGTACATCTCGTTGAAGATGGGGAGCTGGATGGTGACCTTGGGCAACGACTCCAGCGCGCCCTTCGGCGTCGGCAGCTTGAACTTGTGCCGGTAGTACAGGAACGCCATTCGGTACCTGTGCGAGCCGTAGACTCCAAGCACGCCCAGGAGACTGAAATAAACGCCCAGAAAGATGATCTCGACGGTGGTCATCGGTGACGCTCAACCCCTGCCACAGCCCAGAGGGCCTGCGGTCCTTCCGTGCGGGTCGGCCCGGCTGATTCCGTCTCGCGCGTACCGCCGCGAGATGGGTCGTCCAAGCCCCCACATCGTATGTACCCGAAATGACAAGGTTTTGACCTTCGGGGAGTGATCGGCGCCGGACAATAGGAACGCGTTCAAGGCCGTGTCAAACTATTCCCCGGAATTGAACGTTCCGTTCACGGGCACCTGACACCCTGCGTCACTCCTATCACACCCAGCTTGTGGCCCTGGCGCCGGGGTTGAAACAACGCCAGGGGTTGACCGACCTGAGGGGTCAGCTCACGGCCAGGAGCGGCGCGGCCCGGTCCGGCGAGGTCTCCACGGCGGGGGCCTCCAGGATTCCGGCCTCATCGCGGGTGGCGAGCGCCAGGATGCGCTCCGTCAGCGCGGCGAAGTCCAGTCCGGCCCTGGCGGCGATTTTCGGCAGCAGGCTGGTGGGGGTGAAGCCCGGCAGCGTGTTCACCTCCAGCACCACGTCGTTCTCCGTGTCCGAGCACAGCAGGTCCACTCGCGCCTGCCCGCGGCAGCCCAGCGCGCGGTAGGCCGCCAGCGCCAGGGCCTCCACGTTGGCCACGCGCGTGGGGGACAGCCGGGGTGGGCAGAAGTACGCGGCCCCGCCCTTGTACTTGGCGTCGAAGTCGAAGCCCTCGCGCGGCGTGGCCACCTCGCAGCTTCCCAGCACCTGGCCGCCGAGGAGGCCCACCGTGACTTCACGGCCCGCCACATAGCGCTCCACCAGGGCCTCGCCGCCGAACCGGCTGGCCTGCGCCACCGCGGACGCCAGCGCCTCCGGCTCACGCACCACGGCCAGCCCCACCGACGAGCCGCCGCACGCGGGCTTCACCACGCACGGGAAGCCCAGGTCGCCGTGCAGGGCCAGGGCGCGCCACGCGTCCTCGCGCGCCACCGTGTAGCCCTGGGGCGTGGCCAGGTTGTGCAGGCGGAAGAGCCGCTTGGCGAAGGGCTTGTTCATGGCCAGCGCCGACGCCAGCACGCCCGAGCCCGTGTACGGCAACTCCAGCAGCTCCAGCAGGCCCTGCACCCGGCCGTCCTCGCCCATGCGCCCGTGGAGCGCGACGAAGGCCACGTCCAGCTCGGCCGCGCGCAGTGCCCGGTCCAGGCCCGGCCCCGCGAAGATGCGAGTCACCTGATGGCCTCGGGACTCGAGCGCCGCCACCACGGCCTCTCCCGTCT
>NZ_JAAIYB010000505.1 GCF_010894475.1 Myxococcus vastator | reverse complement strand
GTCAGGGCGTCGAGGGCGTTGGGCGTCTTCATGTGCGCGGGTTCGCATACACCAACGCGCCGGTGGATGCAGCGCCCGTGGCCGGGTAGAACCCCGTCGTGATGCGTCTCCAGCCCTCCTGTGTCCTGCTCCCGTCGCTTCTGCTGCTCGGCAGCGCCTGCATCGTGGAGGCGCCCGGCGGCGCCAGCGCGCAGGAGCGGCGCGCGGCCACCGTCACCCAGGTGCCGCCCTTGTCCGTGAAGAACGGCGCGAACCTGGGCGGCAAGGTGGAGCTGGTGGGGGCCACGGTGGAGCCCGGCCGGCTGAAGGCCGGAGACCAGGCGAAGGTGGCGCTCTACTTCAAGGTGCTCCAGCCCATGGACGACGACTACCTCATCTTCGTCCACGTGGAGGACGCGGACGGCCGCGCCGAGCGCATCAACGTGGACCACAAGCCCGCGGGCGGCCTGCTGCCCACGTCGCAGTGGAAGCCCGGCGAGACGGTGAAGGACGAGTTCGCCATCTACGTCCCGCCTGGCTCGACGGCCCGCGCGCTGAACATCTGGCTGGGGTTCTGGGAGCCGCGCACGGACTCCCGGCTGCGCATCCTCAACCCCAAAGCCGTGCGCAACGACGGCAAGGACCGCGTCCTGCTGGGGCAGGTGCCCGTGGCGCGCTGAGTCGCGCCTGGACGGGCAGGGGAAAACGCCGGAGCGGCCGTGTAAGCCGAGTTCTGTCCCCACCCCTTTCGGGATGGGCGGTGAACATTCATCTAGGGCCCTGGTTGCCCAGGGGCCTCATCAGCGAGCAACCCGAACGCATGGGACGGGCCATCCCTGTCCTCCGGACGGCGAGGACGCGCTCCTATTGGCTCTTGCTCCAGGTGGGGTTTACCGAGCCGTCCGAGTCACCCCGGACGCGGTGCGCTCTTACCGCACCGTTTCACCCTTACCCGCCCCTTGCGGAACGGGCGGTCTGTTTTCTGTGGCACTTTCCTGCGAGTCGCCTCGACTGGCCGTTAGCCAGCACCCTGCCCTCTGGAGCTCGGACTTTCCTCCCGCCACCCATGACTGCGGTGACCGGCGTTCACCCGGGCCGCTCCGGCACCTAGCGCTTACAACAGCCGGGCAGGGGCGGTCCACTCCGGGGCGTGGGGAGACGTCCATCGTCCGTCAGGAACGCCGCCCCGTCCCGCGCGAGCACGCGGCGGCCCGTTCGAGGAGCAGCGCGCGCTCCCGCGTGTTCGCCGTGAGGGCGGCGGCCCGCTCGAACTCCGCGCGGGCCTCGTCCAGCCGGCCCAGCTTGCCGAGCAGGTCTCCCCGGACGCTGGGCAGCAGGTGGTAGCCCTGGAGCGAGGGCTCCGAGGTCAGCGCGTCCACGATGGCCAGGCCCGCCTCCGGGCCGAACGCCATGGAATGGGCGACCGCGCGATTGAGCTCCACGACAGGGGAGGGGACGACCTGGGCCAGCCTGTCGTAGAGCGCGGCGATGCGTGGCCAGTCCGTGGCCTCGGCCGTGCGCGCCCTGGCGTGGCACGCGGCGAGGGCGGCCTGGAGCGCATACGGGCCTTCGGCGCCTCCCAGCGCCTCGGCGCGTTCGAGCGCCGCGAGGCCCCGTCGGATGAGGAGCTGGTCCCAGAGCCCTCGGTTCTGCTCCAGCAGAAGCACGGGCTCTCCCTTGGGCCCCACGCGGGCCCGCGCGCGTGACGACTGAAGCTCCATCAGCGCGACGAGGCCATGGACCTCCGGCTCCTTCGGCGCGAGCCCCGCCAGGATGCGGCCCAGGCGCAGGGCGTCCTCGCAGAGCGCGGGCCGCATCCAGTCGTCGCCGGCCGTCGCCGAGTAGCCTTCGTTGAAGACGAGGTAGATGACCTCCAACACGGTCGACAGGCGGGCGGCCAGCGCGTCGCCTTCGGGGACCTCGAAGGGGACGTGTGCCTCCGCGAGCGTGCGTTTGGCGCGGACGATGCGCTGGGCCACGGTGGGGACGGGGACGAGGAAGGCGCGGGCAATCTCCTCGGTCGTCAGGCCTCCGAGCAGCCGGAGCGTGAGCGCCACCCGCGTCTCCTTGGAGAGCACCGGGTGGCAGGAGATGAACATCAGCCGCAGCAGGTCATCGCCCACGATGTCGTCGAGCGCGGCGTCCAGGTCCGGCGCGGCCGTGTCTTGCAGTGACTCCAACTCGTGACCGAGCTCCTCATGCTTGCGCTCGAGGAGCTTGCCCCGGCGCAGCTCGTCGATGGCGCGGCGCTTGGCGGTGGCCATGAGCCACGCGCCTGGGTTGTCTGGGACGCCCGACTCCGGCCACTTCTCGAGCGCGGCGACGAGCGCGTCCTGGGCGAGCTCCTCCGCGCGGCCGACGTCGCGCACCATCCGCGCGAGCCCCGCGATGAGGCGGGCGGACTCGATTCGCCAGACCGCTTGAATGGCCCGCTGTGTCTCGGTGGAAGCCGTCACGGGCGCAACTCAATCACCGTTCGCCTACGGCACAAGGGGCGTGCGCGCGCGGCGTTTCCTTTTGAGAGGGCGACGTGTACCGTCGGCGAGCCATGCGGCGGCTTGGAGACCCAGCGGGTAGCCGGTCCGTGATGCTGCGGTCCGCTGCCTCTCCGGGGTACCCCCGGGGACAACTCATCAGGAGCACACCGTCACGCGCGGCCGCCTCCGCGGCAAGCCGCGGTTCGGGCCACGCAAGACACGACAGGTGGGGCCACGCCGCCGCATGGCGTGAGTGTGGAAGATGAGCGAGCGGCGCGTCGTGGCTCAGGCGCTCGCGTCCGCGTTCCTCGCGGGGCCCTGGACGCTCAAGGGGCTCGTTGAAAGGGGCACGGAGGTCGTCGGAGGACGCGCACCGTGGGTGTCGTCCCTGGCGCGCAGCGCGATGAGCTTCTTCCCGCGTCCACCGCATGCGCGGATGGAGTTGCTCGGGGACTTGTTGGCTTCGCGTCCCGCGTTCACGCGGGGCTTCATGGACCCTTCGGCGCGTGCGCGCATCGTGCGCTGGATTGCCTCCGAGCCGCGGATGGCGCGGCAGCCGTGGCCCGTGCCAGCGCTGCCGACCCAGGCCGACCTCGCGGCGTGGCTGGGCGTGACGGGGCCTCAGTTGGACTGGCTGGCGGATGTGCCCGGCATTGAGCGCACGTCTCCACCAGGGCGGTGGCGGCGCTACCGGTACACCTGGATTCCGAAGCGCAGCGGCGGTGAGCGCCTGCTGGAGCGGCCGGGATTGGACCTGTCGCTGGTACAGCGCAAGGTGCTCCACGGCATCCTGGACCACGTTCCGCCGCATGACGCCGCGCATGGCTTCGTCTCGGGCCGAAGTGTCCGCAGCTTCGCGGAGCCCCACGCCCGGCAGGCCGTGGTGGTGCGGGTGGACCTGGAGGACTTCTTCTTCTCGGTGCGGCCCGCGCGAATCTGGGCGGTGTTCCGCACGGCGGGATATCCGGATGGCGTGGTGCGTGCGCTCGCGGGACTCTGCACGAACCGCGCGCCTGGCGCGGTGGTGTCGCAGGCGCGGCGGCCGGCTTCACTCGCCGAGGCGAGCGCGCGCTGGCGTCTGGCGCGGAGGCTCGAATCGCGTCACCTGCCACAAGGCGCGCCCACGTCGCCCGCGCTGGCCAACCTCGCGGCTTACCGGCTCGATGTCCGCCTGTCGGCGCTCGCCGCTGCCATGGGCGCGCGGTACACGCGCTACGCGGATGACCTGGCGTTCTCGGGTGGTGACGCCTTGGCCCGGCGCACGCACAAGTTGCTGCGGTACGTGAGCCAGATTCTCCGCGATGAGGGCTTCACGCCGCGCGCAGGGAAGACGCGGGTGATGCGCCGGAGCACCCAGCAGCGGCTCGCGGGCGTGGTGGTGAATGCGCATCCTTCCGTCCGCCGCGCGGACTACGAGCGGCTGAAGGCCATTCTCCACCTGTGCCGCACACGAGGCCCCGCGAGCCAGAACACCGAGAGCCATCCCGACTTCCGCGCGCACCTGCTGGGCCGCATCGCCTGGGTTGCACACCTGCACCCGGCCCGAGGCGCGAAGCTGCGCGCCTCCTTCGACCAGATTGCGTGGGACTGAAGAGCCCGCGCCTTTCGACGGATGTCGTCCCTGGAAGGTCTACAGCCGCTCATCAATGGCGCGGTTGCTCATCTCATCCGCCTCGGCGTTCTGCGCGCGGGGGACGTGGTGGAGCTTCACCTTGGTGAAGCCCTTGAGCAGCTTCCGCGCCTCTTCGTACAGCGGCTTCAGCGTCGGGCTCTTCACCTGGTAGCGCCCGCCGAGCTGACGAATCAGCAGTTCGCTGTCCGCGTAGACGTCCAGCTCGCGCGCGCCCAGGGACTGCGCGTGCTTCAGGCCCAGCAGCAGGCCCATGTACTCCGCGCAGTTGTTCGTCTGATGTCCCAGGAACCGCCCCAGCCGGGCCACCACGTTGCCCGCGGGGTCCATCAGCACCGCGCCCGCGCCCGCGGGCCCTGGATTGCCCCGGGCCGCGCCGTCCGAGTAGACGCGCAGCCGCGGATGCGAATCAGCAGCAGGCGCCGCGTCCACCGGAGGGCTCACGGCCCCAGCCAGCTCCTGCGTGCCCTTCGTCGCCGTGGCGGAGGCCGGCGGCATCCCGCCCAGCCGCTGCGCGGCCTCCTCGATGAGCTGCCCGAGGTGCTCCCGGGTGAGGCCCCGGAACTCTCGCACCGTCCCTTGCAACGGCTCCTCACGCGCGATGTGGCGGAGGATGTCGATGATGGACGGCGCGGGCATGTCCACGGAGCCGCGCCGCTACTTCGCCGCCGCCGGGGTTTCCTGCAGCGCTTCCACCGCGTAGATGATGCGGTTGCAAGAAGGACACACGTCCGTGCCCAGCCCGGTGCGGAGCTGGTTGTAGAGCTGCGGGGGCACGTTCATGTTGCAGCCCTGGCAGGTGCCGGCCACCACGCCGACCATGGCGGGCAGCTTCTTCTTGCGCACCACCTCGTAGCGGCGCAGCAGGGTGGCATCCACGGCCGAGGCCACTTCGGCCCGGCGGCCTTCCAGCCCCTTCACCTGGGACTCGGCCTCGCCCAGCTTGCCGCGCAGCTCCGTCATCCGGCCGGACAGGCCCTGCTGCTTCGTCGCGTAGTCGGCCTCCTTGCCCTTGATGGCCTCGCGGGCGCCGCCGAGCTGCTTCGTCAGCTCCGCCAGCTCCTCCGCCATCGTCAGATTGGCCTTCTTGGCGATGTCGATTTCACGGGCCAGGGCGGAGTACTCGCGGGTGGAACGCTGCTCGCTGAGCCGCGTCTCCCACTTCTTCACCTTGTCCTTCTCGTCCGTGATGTTCTGCTCGAGCTGGGCCTTCTGCTTCTCCATGTCGGAGACGCGTGCCCGCTCCGCCTCGATGGCACTGCGGGCCACACCCAGTTCCCGCTCCAACTCGGCAATCTGACGGGGGTGAACGTCCGCGGCCTTCCGGAGCGAGGCGACCTCGAGGTCCACGTTCTGCAGCTCCGCCAGCGCTTTCAATTTCTCCCGCAAAGTTGCTGCCTCCCACAGGGCCGCACCGTGTACGGCAACGGCCGAGCTCTTGTACCAACAAGGATGATGAGGGTCCAACGTCCAAATGGGCCATGAGTCATCCCTCGTGGCCCTCGCTGCCATGCCGCATTTGAAACAGCTTCACGCACCCGTTAGACCGGAGCGCGTGCTTCGTCCATCCTTCGTCGTCGTTCTCTGCGCGCTCGCTCCTGCCTGCAAGGAGCCCGCGTCCCCGCCGCCCACCACCACGC
>NZ_JAAIYB010000504.1 GCF_010894475.1 Myxococcus vastator | reverse complement strand
GCGGGAGGTCGCGGGGAGTGGGCTCTTCCGGGAGGCGCTGCTCTGGCAGAACCGCGCCGGCTTCCACACGGGGGCGAAGCTGTTGCTGCAGGCGCCGGTGACCGACCGGAGCAGCTCCGTGCGCAGCAAGGAGCGGTACGTCGCCAGTCACATCCAGCGCTACTGCGCCAAGAACGACTCCATCGGCTTCTTCGGGCCCGTGGCCTGGGGCGAGTTCCGGGAGTCGGGGGCTCCGCTCGTCTGCCGCCCGGGGCCGGAGCTGCTCTGGGACCGGCGGACGTTCCTCGAGCACTGGGCGCTGGATGCGCTGTGCGCCAGGATCTCCGAGGTGCCGGGAATCCAGCCCTGGTTGGCGCCGCGGCGCATGCCCTATGTTCGGGTGGAGGGCACGCGCCTCTTCACCCCGCTGGGAGCGGATGAGCTGTCACCGCTTCGGGCCCGCGTGCTGGCGGGGTGTGGCGGCGACGAGACGGCTCGGGCCCTGGCGCTGCGCCTGAAGGAGGACGCCTCGGCCGGCGTGGAGCGCGAGGAGGCGGTCTACGTCGAGCTGACGGAGCTGGCGTCCCAGGGGCTCATCCTGTGGCGGATGGAGGTCCCCACGGTGGGCAGGACGCGCTTCATGCAGGTCGTCCGCCAGCAGCTCGAGCGAATCGGCGACCCGGCGGTGCGCGAGCAGGCCCAGGCGCTCTTCAAGGAGCTCGAAGGCGCTCACGACGCGGTGGTCCGGGCGGCCGGAGACGCAGCGGCCCTGGACGCCGCGCTGCAGGTCATGGAGGAGACCTTCACCCGCCTGACGGGGAGCGCGCCCTACCGCAACGCGGGCCAGCTCTACGCGGGGCGCACCCTCATCTACGAGGACTGCCGCCGGGACGTCTCCGTCGACCTGGGCCCCCAGGTGCGGGAGCGGCTGGCGCCCGCGCTCTCCCTGCTGTTGATGGCGGGCCGTTGGCTGACCTTCCACCAGGCCCGCGCCTACAGGGGCGTGTTCGACTCCCTCTTCGAGGCGCTGTGCCGCGAGGGGGGCACGGACACGCTGGAGCTGAGCCAGTTCTGGGCGCATGCCATCCGGCACATTCCCCGGGGGCATGGCACCTTTCCGGCGGAGGTCATGGCCGTGCTGACCGAGTTCCAGTGCCGCTGGGCGCAGGTGCTCGGCCTTCCCTTCGAGGGGCGGCGCCTGGAGCTCTTCGCCCAGGAGCTCCTGCCGAAGGTCCAAGAGGCCTTCGCGGCGCCCGGGCCGGGCTGGCCCACGGCGCGCTACCACTCTCCGGACATCCTGCTCGCCGCGTCGAGCACGGAGGACGTCGCGCGCGGAGATTACGCCCTGGTGCTGGGCGAGCTGCACATCGGGATGAACACGCTGGAGCAGGAGCTCTTCTTCGACGACCACCGGGAGCCGGAGTTGCTGCTCCAGTGGATGACCGAGGACATGCAGCGGGGCCGCGTCTACCCCGCGGTGCCGAAGCACATCGCCTCCAGCCGCACCGGCTTCGGCATTTCCGAGCACCCCGACGACGCGACGATTGAGTTCGACGCCGCGCGCTCCAGCCGCCCTCGTGAGCAGACGGTGGCCATTGCCGACTGCGTGGTGCGGCGGGTCGACGGGCGGGTCACTGTGTGCTCGCGGGACGGGCGGCGGCAGTGGGACATCATCGCCTTCGCGGACATGCTGCTGTCCAACGCTCGCGCGGGCCTGCTGGGCTCGGCCCGGCACATTCCGCGCATCACCATCGACGGGCTCGTCGTCTGGCGTGAGAGCTGGAGCTTCACGCCCCAGGAGCTCGCGTTCGCGGAGCGCAAGACGCCGCTGGAGCGGTTCATGGGGGCCCGTGAGCTGGCCCGGGCCTACGGCCTGCCGCGGTTCATGTTCGTCAAGGCCTCCGCCGAGGCGAAGCCCTGCTATCTGGACCTCTGGAGCCCACTGTACGTGGAGCTCCTCGCCCATCTGGTCCGCCGCTCCACCTCCATTACCTTGAGCGAGATGCTCCCCGGTGCCGAGGCGTGCTGGCTACAGGATGCCCAGGGCCAGTCGTACACCAGCGAGATCCGCATCGTGGCGGTGGACCCGCTCCACTGGGCTCCCGCCGCGCCTTCCGCCATGGACCGGCCAACGCCCGTGTGAGCTGGGGGCCGTAACCGACCGACGGCCGGCGTGAAGCGGGTGCACTTTTCTGCTCGCCTGTCACTGACACCATCGTCCGGACGGGGGATGAACTTCCGTCACGCGCCGCACGAGGCGGCGGCGCCTACCTTGGTTGAGGGGCCAGGCGTCGAGGCTCCGCGCGTCCTCGCATCAACGCTTGAGTCCGAAGCACCGGAGCGGCTGCATCGGCGCCGGGCCTCCCGGGTGGAGGTGACAGTGGTGCGCGCTGGACAGCGCGGAGAGGGACGCGCACCAGGGCGCCCTCGCGGCCCGGCTGGCATTTCGCAGCGCCCTGCTCGACGTCTCGGGCTCCACCCGTCGCATCTCCGGCGAGTTCCCCAGTTTGAAGGCCCGTTGGCGAGGGATTGGCGGCGGAGACGGCGGTTTCGTCCGCTACGTCGATTACGGCGCCCAGCAGTTGCGGTGGATTGACGCTCAGCTCGTCGCCGCCACTCGGATGGCCAACACCGCTTCGGAGGTGGAGGCGCCGGACATGCAGCTCGCCCTGTTGCACCTCGCCGGCCCGCGGCTCGAGGCCGCCATGATGGGCTCGCTCCTGCTGGAGCAGGCTCACCACGAGGCCATCCACGGCGGGGCGACTGGAAGCTGGGACGCACATGGCCCGGTGAATGGAACCGGATGATTATGAGCCGATTGCGTGAAGCCGAGGTGTTGGCCGGACGGATGTTGACGCGAAACGAGAGCCTGGAGATCGTCGCGAAGAATATGAGGGACTATATGAACCCGATGAACTTCACCCGCTGGAGAGGACGATGAGCGACGAGCGTGCCTGGCAGGGTAACGTGAAGGCACGCCTGTATGAGCGGGTCCGCGAGCACGGCTACGATTCGCTCACCGCCTTTGCCAAGGCGCGTCCTGGCGTCCCGTTGTACTTGCTGGCCGAAGAGCTTGGAAAGGATGACGTTGCAGCAGTGCAAGTATTGAGCGGATTGCTTGGCGAGGCGGAGCAGCGCAAGCAGGTCACACGCTTTGTTCGCGACGTGCTTGTGCGCGAGCTATCCGAAGGTCTTCCCAACGGCTGGCCGGCCGTGTTGAATGATGCCAATCGTTTCGAAGTCGCCAAGGCGCTCAGTTCGTGGATTGCCTACACCCCAGAAACTCATCAGGACAAAGCAAGACAGGTCAGCGCAGCGCTCCTCGCCAAGCCGCCACCGCCCGGCTGGCGCCCGCTCCGTCCCGACGACGAGCTGCTGCTCACGATCTTGCCGGACGAAGAAGTCTGAACCCCCCGGAACCCCCTCCGGATCAACTACACACGATTCGGGACTTGACCGGGGCGTCGGGTCCGTTGCGGTTCACCCGCGTCCGTTCATCTTGAATACGAGGGTGGGAAAGCTGGGGTCAGGAGTTCTTGGCTTCACCGGGGCCCGTGACGTCCGTGAACTTCGTGCCGGTGATACCGGCGCGCTCCATGGCATCTTTAACCTCCTCGGACACGATCAGCGCCACGGTCCATCCCCAGGTTCGGAACACCTTGGCGCCTTCTACCTTAGCCGTGTCGATGCGCATCCCGGACACCGAGGAGTACGTACCCACCTTTTCGGGCATCCCGTCCTCCAGGGTCCAGTAACGCACCTCCTCGCACGCAGCGTCGTCGATGCACTTCACCAGCCGGGTGGCGTTGAGGATGTAGTGCTGAGCGTGCTGGGAGTCGAGCTCCACCGGGAAGAGCTGCACGTCGTCGGGTGCCACCTCGGTGATGAGGGCGGCTACCCGGGCGTGGACGATGGGGATGCTGAATGCCGCATGGGAATAGTCGAGCGGTCTACCGGAGATCTTGATGGGGATCTTGATTCGCTCGTCCGACTGAGCCCGCTGCCCGATCCTGAACTGCCACGGGTCATCGAGCTTCCGGCCCTCCTCATCGAGAGGATGCCCCAACTCCCACCGGCCGGAGAGGTACACATCATCGGTCAACTTGAAGAACCGCTGCGGCATGAGGACATTCTTCCGTCATTCGGTTCGGGTCACCAGCCGATTGAGCTTGGTCCCCTGTTTCGAGATTTCGCGCGCCAACATGCCGAGGATCCTCGTCAACACCTCTCGGCAACGATTGATGCTCTTGCAGGTCGAGGTTGCTTCGTCCAGCCGCTCGTAGACTTCCTCGTGGTACTCCCGCGGGTGTGGCCCCTTGTGGCCCGGGACGCGAACCTGGTTCGCCGCATCGTCGAGCGACATGCCTGCTCGGTCGAAGATTTCCTGGTACCTTGGCGTCCAGGGCCCCCCGCTGTTGGTGGATGTGCTGAACTTGTCGGAGGCGACATGGTGCCAGGGGCCGTCCGCGTCCACCGGTGCCGAGCTGCCGGCGCTCGCCCCTCGTGCCGCCATGGCCAGCGCCCCAGGCGCGAGCGTGATGGTGACGGCCCCTTCGGCGGGGATCGCCACCGAGCCCACTTGCGCGATTGCTGTGAATCGGAAGCCGCCTTGGACCTCGGCCAGCCGCACCGCCTGTACCGAGCCCGGAAGCCCCGGTGCCTTGACCGCCAGCCCTGCGGTGCTCCCAATGGCAGCGGTCGCGAGCATGACGAAGACGCGCGCCGCGTTCTCGCCCATGACCCTGCTGTACTCTTCGCCAGCCGTGCGTACCTCATTGAAGGTCGTGGCGACCGCTACCGCCTCGGCAAGTTGCCGCCACCCTGCGACCAGATTCCAAACGGTGTCCACTCCCAAGTAGGCGATGAGGCCGACCGTCAGGGTGGCGGCCACGCCTTTACTCACCGGTTCGGGCAGCAACCAGAGGCCGAGGTACACGGCCATGGCCGTGATGATGGTGTTCCGCACTGCAATCGGATCCACCATTTCTCCCAGCGCCGCCTGGGTCTCGTCCAAGACCGAGCCCATGGCGAACTGTAGGGCCAGGGTGCGCTTGGCCTCGTCGCCAAGTGTGGGGCCGTCCTCCAGCAGGTGAAGGCAGTCTCGGGCGCGCTGCGTCCGCTCGCACCAGCGGCCATAGGCGCGCGTGAGTTCTGAATCCGCCTCCGGTCTCCATGCTTCGGTTGGTGGGAGGAGGGTGTTGTCCGAGTACTGCCGCGAGCCAACAGACACGAGGCCGAC
The DNA here is from genome assembly GCF_010894475.1 of Myxococcus vastator. Classification (GTDB taxonomy): domain Bacteria; phylum Myxococcota; class Myxococcia; order Myxococcales; family Myxococcaceae; genus Myxococcus; species Myxococcus vastator. The sequence goes on along the minus strand of NZ_JAAIYB010000504.1, from coordinate 521 downwards.
GCGCCCTCGTGCGCCTGCGTACGCATCATTCACTGGAGACCAGAACCGCCGTCGCGCGTCCGATCGAGGTTGGGCGGACCGGGGTACGTCTCGGCCCAACTTCGCCACGGTCTCCTGGAAGTCGTCTTCGTCCAGTTCCACTGGTCTCGCGTCACCGGAGCTTGGGGTGAAGGTGAGGGGGTTGCCCCGACCCGTGTCCAAACGCACTGCGCTTGTCGCGCTACTGCACCCGGCCAGCGCCATGAGCAGGAGGGGAATCGACCATCGTGGCAGCATGCGGAGCCCTCCTGGCGCTGCCCCCCTCGTCGGGAGCCCGTTGACGACACGAGTTCGTGCAATACCATATAGCACTGACAGATGATCCAGGCTGAATCGGCGTCGGGGCGCGTGCGTGAGGCTGACGGCGTGCCTTCACCCCTGGCGGCTCTCACCTCAACGCCTCTCAGCACGTCGTTGGCCGGACGCCTAAGTTCTCCACGTAGCTGGCGACGAGGCCGGGTCGCGTGGGCTCGGTAGTAGCC
>NZ_JAAIYB010000503.1 GCF_010894475.1 Myxococcus vastator | reverse complement strand
GGCCACGCGGCAGCTCCCCTCCCTGGCCGCGTGCGCGGACCGGGGCGCGCTCGCCCGCGTGGACCCACTGCCAGAAGCCCAGGAGGCCCGGCTGTCCCACCCGAATGTCGTCACCGTGCACGACGTGGGGTTGGATGGCGACACCGTCTTTCTCGCCATGGCGCTGGTGCGGGGGCGGACGCTGCGTCACTGGCTGGCGGAGCTGCCGCGGCCGTGGCACGAGGTGCTCTCGCGCTTCCTCCTGGCGGGACAGGGGCTGGCCGCCGCGCACGCGGTGGGGCTGGTGCACCGCGACTTCAAGCCAGACAACGTGCTGCTGGGGGACGACGGCCAGGTGCGCGTCACCGATTTCGGCCTCGCCCGAGCGGAGCCCGCCCTCCTGACGCCACGGGAGCCGTGGGCCGAAGAGGACCCCGTCAGCCGGCCCCTGACGACGGAAGGCGACACGCGAACCGGCGTCCGGCGGGGCACGCCCGCGTACATGTCCCCGGAGCAGTGGCGAGGCCTGCGCGCGGACGCCCGCAGCGACCAGTTCAGCTTCTGCGTCGCGCTGTACGAAGCCCTCTTCGGCCACCGGCCCTTCGCGGGAGGAACGACGAGCGAGCACGTCCAGGCCCTGCGTGAGGAGCGAGTGACGCCGCCGCCCCGCGGCTCTCGGGTGCCCGGCGCGGTGCGCCACGCCATCCTCCGGGGCCTGGCCGCCGAGCCATCCTCGCGCCACCCCACCCTGGCCGCGCTCCTCGCCCGGCTCGAATCCGGCGCGCGCGCGCGCCGCTGGCGCTGGGTGGCGGCGGCGCTGGCCACGGGCGTGGCGGCCAGCGCCGCGGTGGGCTTCGGCCTGGCGCGAAGTGACGCCGCGCGAGCGTGCACCGGCTTCGAGGGCCGGCTGGAGGACACCTGGGGCGAAGCGCACCGGGTCCGGCTGGAGCAGCGATTCCGTCAGGGCGGGCCGCCGGTGCCGTTAGACGCCTTCGAGTCCACCACACGGGCGCTCGACGCCTATGCCCAGGCGCTGGTGACCCAGGAGCGGCAGTCGTGCGAGGACACGCGCGTGCGACAGGCGCAGTCCGAGCGGCTCATGGACTTGCGAGCCGCGTGCCTGGATGGCCGGCGTCAGGCGCTGCGGGTGTTGGTGGAGCTGCTGGAGCGGGGCGAGCGGGAGGCGCTCACGCGGGCGTCCGAGGCCACGCGGCAGCTCCCCTCCCTGGCCGCGTGCGCGGACCGGGGCGCGCTCGCCCGCGTGGACCCACTGCCAGAAGCCCAGGAGGCCCGGCGGGAGCTGGTGCGCCTGCGCCAGGAGGTGGACGGGCTGCGCGTGCAGGGCGCGGCCGGCTTCCATGAGCGCGTGCTGCCCCGGCTGGAAGAGGTGGTGGGGGCGCTGCGAGGGCTGGGGCACCGGCCCACGCTGGCGGGAGCCCTCCTCCTGATGGGCGAGCTGCGAGGCACCGCCGGGAGCTTCGCCTCCGCGCGTGAGGTGCTGGAGGAGGCGGTGCGCGTAGCGGAGGCCGGGCGCGATGACGAGACGGCCGCCCGCGCGTGGAATCGCCTCCTCTATACGGAAGTCCAGGGCATGGGCCTGGACAAGGAGGCCCAGCGCACCGCGCGCATGGCGGAGGCCGCGCTGGAGCGGCTGGGTCCCGAAGCCTCCCTGGAGGTGGCCGCGGAGCTGCACCGCGTCCTCAGCAGCCTCAGCTACCGGCAGGGCGAATACGCGCGCGCGCTCGCGGAGGCCAGCAAGGCCCTGGCCCTCCTGGAGCGGGCGCGCGGGCCTCGGGACGTGGCGCTCGCAGATGTCCTGACTGGCACGGGCATGGCGCTCAACGCGCTGGGGCGCCACGCAGAGGCGGAGCGGCACCATGCGCGCGCCCTGGCGCTCGTCGTGGCGGTGTACGGCCAGGAGCACCCGCTGGGCGCGGTGCACCTCAACAACGTGGCCACCGCGCTGCGGCTCCAGGGGAAGGTGAGCGAGGCGGTGGCGCGCCATGGCGAGGCGCTCGCCCTGAGCGAGCGCCTCTTGGGCGCGGAGCACTCCAGCACCAGCGTGCTCCGGGTGAACCTGGGCGACGCGCTCTCGCGACGAAACCAGCTGGCGGAGGCGATTGCCCACTACGAGCGCGCCCTGGCCAGCCTGCGCAAGGGCGGACACAGCGAGCAACTGCGGGTCGCAAACGTGTTGCTGAGCCTGGGCAATGCACAGGCAGATCTCCGTCAGCTCGCACAGGCGGAGGCAGCCTACCGGGAGGCGCTCGCGATCCAAGAGGCGCAGCTGGGTCCCCGGCACCCGGACGTGGCACTTTCGCGCAACAACCTGGGTTCGGTGGCGATGGACGCGGGCCGCCTGGAGGACGCACGTGCCCACTTCGGCGCGGCGCGCGCGCTGTGGGAGGCCACGCTGGGCCCTGACCACCCGAAGGTGGCCAGCGCGCGCTACAACCTGGGGCACGTGGAGCTGCTCCTGCGCAGGGTGCGCCCGGCGCTCGTTCACCTGCGGCGGTCGCTGGAGGTGCGCGAGAAGGCGCTCGGAGCGGAACACCCCCGGGTGGTGCAGACGCTCGGGCTGCTGGGCGAGGCGCTGGTGGTGGGTGGCCGGCTGCGTGAATCCCGTGAGCCGCTGGAGCGAGCGGTGGCGCTCGCCCAGAAGGTGGAGCTGGCCCCGGCCGAGCTGGCCCGCGCGAACTTCGCGCTCGCCCGGGTCCTCTGGAAGTCACAGGAGGAGCGGCCCCGGGCGCTCGCCCTGGCGCGAGAGGCCCAGGCGGCCTATGCCCGAAGCGCGCCCATCTACGCGCCGCGCGCGCGCGAGGTGCGCGCCTGGCTGTCCACCCACGGCGCCTCCTCGGCCAAGGCGCTCCGTCTCGCGCCCACCCCCGTGGGCGGGATTGTCGGTGGAGGTGTTCCGTGACGTCCGAGCCGACCGAGGCCTTCTTGTCCCGGGCGCCGCACGCGCTCGTCCCGGCGCTGAGGGCGCTTCCCGGACTGGAGGAGGTCCTTGATACGCTGGTGCGGGAGGCACGCGAGGCGTGGCCGGAGGTGCGCATGGACGCGGAGCCCTTCCTGGCGCACGTGGCGCAACGGCTGCCCTCCACGGGAGCGGCCCACGAGGTGCTCGCGAGCCTGCGCGCGGCGGATGTCTTCCTCGCCTTCGCTTGCGTGCGGGGTGAGGCGCGGGCGCACGAGGCGCTCGACACGCACGTGCTGTCCCAGGTGGGGACGTGGCTGCCAAGGGAGTCGCCCACGCTCGTGGACGAGCTGCGGCAGGCGCTGCGCCAGCGGCTGCTGGTCCCGGTGAATGGCGCACCGCCGAAGCTGGCCTCCTACTCCGGACGCGGTCCGCTCGGGCAGTGGGTGCGGGCGGTGGCGCTGCGGCTCCACATCGACCAGCGCCGCGCCGCGCCGCGCGAGTTGCTGGAGCGGGCCCCGGTGGCGCTCGCGGAGCGGCTGGGCGCGGACCCCGAGCTGGCCTTCATCCGAGAGCGGCACCAGGAGGACTTCCGCGTGGCCCTCCGCGCCGCGCTGGGCCGCTTGGAGGCCCAGGAGCGCAACCTGCTGCGGTTGCACCACGTGCACGGAATGGCCATGGACGCCGTGAGCGCCACGTATCAGGCCCCCCGCTCCACCGTGGCACGCTGGATTGCCCGCGCACGCGAGCGGCTGATGGAGCTCACCCGCGAGGAGCTGTCGGCGCGCCTGAGGCTGACGCCCGGGGAGCTGGACAGCCTGCTGCGCCTGGTACGCAGCCAGCTCGACATCAGTCTGCGCCAGTTCATGGCGGACTGACTTTTCCGCCCTGGCCATCCTCATGCTTTTTTCCAGTTTCTCATGAGACGCGCGGCTCGTGCCTTCGTCCTTCAGGCGAGTTCCAACCCGGAGGAGAGCGCATGCGCGAAACCAACCCCAAGAAGACCGCGACGACGTTGCATCCCAAACGCTCCTGGATTCTGCCCCTGGCGCTCCTGGGCGCGCTGGGGTGCACCAACGACGGAGCCGAGGAACCGGTCCCGCCCGTTCAGGAGGACGTGCAGGTGACGGCGTGGGTGCCCGGCACGTCCGCCCCCTCCCACACGCACGTTGAAGGGTCGGAGCATTCGCTCGTGATGGACTGGGTCCGTGGGGAGGGCTCCATCGAAGACCTGACCGACCACTCCGCGTTGATCATCCACGGCCAGGTGGAGTCCACGCGTTTCGACGTCATGCGCGCCCACGCGAAGTCCAAGGTGGAGGGGCAGCCCACCGACGAGGAGAGCGGCGCCTACAGCGACCTGCCGGTGACCATCGCGACCGTGCGAATCAACGACATCGCGCGCACCTCGGCGGGACTCAAGAGCGCCTCGGGCGGCGTGGTCGCCCAGGGCACCACCGTGGAAGTCGTGTTCCCCGGCGGCCTGCTCTCCGACGGGTGCATGCTCGCGCCGGCGGACAACCCGCTGCCGAAGCTGGGGGAGCGGGCGGTGTTCTTCCTCACGCCGCAGGGCGGCGACAAGCCCGTGGCCGCGAGCGCCCTGACGGAGCTCTACTCCGTGACCGGAGGACCGCTGGGACGAATCCCGGTGCAGGACGGCCGCGCCCAGGGCGAGCCGGTCGAAGCGCTCATCGCACAGGTCGAGGCCCGCGCGAGCAGCGCCCAGTACCTGGGACCTGACACGCACCAGGAGCCCACGCACGAGGCGGCCCCCGGCGCGGTGACCGCCCAGAACTGGTGCGGGCTCGCGAACTTCGGTTACAGGTGGTGCCGAAGGCCCACGAACGTCACCTTCACGGACTACACGAGCACGCGTTGGCCTGTCGGCGATGCCATGAACGCGTGGATGTACACGAGCGTCAGCAACAGCCTCTATCTCCACTGGCGAGGCAGCGGCGCCTCCGACGTCATGGTGTACGAGGCCTGGTACGGCGCCACGGGTTGGGCAGGGTACGCGACGAACTCCTGGTCGGGCGCCTGCCTGACCCGGAGCACCATCCAGCTGAACAACTCGTACCACACGGGTGCGCACTACGCGAAGACCGTCTCCATCCATGAAATCGGGCACAGCCTCGGCTTCGCCCACCACGGGAACTGCAACTCCATCATGTACTCGAGCCCCACCGTGTGCGCGGCCGCCACGACAACCTGCGACGCGCAGGCGGCGGCGGGCCTCTATCCGTACTGAAGCTGGGTGAACGACGGATGGACCCAAGCGCGCCTCCCGGCCCGTCGCCGCGGAGGCGCGCGTTCCGTTCCAATCCACCGTCAGCTGAAGAGAGACAGGGCCCGCGTCTTCCACGCCAGCATTCCTGTCGGCGCGTCGCCGCCGCACGAAGAGCACACGGACGGTTGAGCGTCACCCGCTTCGCTGAGCCGTACCGCACAAGGTACTCTCGGCCCCAGGCGCCGGCCCCCGGCACTACGATGCGGCGACGTCACCGCCCCGCCCTCTTCTCTCCATGCCGACCCTCCTGGCGCTACTGCACATCGTGGGCTGCGTGCTGCTCGCGGCCGTCTTCTTCGCTCCCGCCGGGGTGCCCTCGCTCGTCCACCTGCTCAAGGGCATCCTGCGGGAATACAGCCTGGTGATGCTTTTGCCGGCGCTCCTCACGGCGCTGGTGGCCGTCTGGGTTTCCCACGTGGACGTGTGGCGGTGGCTGCGCTGGGGGACGGCGACATCCGCGCTGCTCGTCGGCTTCCTCGCGGTGTGGCCCGCCGCCTCCGCGTGGCGGCTGGCCAGGGCGGCTGACATTCCACTCAGCCTCCGTGCGTATCTCCGCCCCCTCGTCGGAGCCCGCCCCCTGTC
>NZ_JAAIYB010000502.1 GCF_010894475.1 Myxococcus vastator | reverse complement strand
GCTGGACGGCGGGGGGCCGCTTGGGGCTGGCGAGGTGCCGCGCGAGGTTGGGGCGCTGCTTCATGCGCTCGAAGAACCCGAACAGCCCAGGGTAGGTGCTCTCCAGGAGGTCCTGGAGGCCGTTGTCCACGAGCAACTCCAGGAAGCCGAAGACGCTGGTGTCCGCCACCGTCACGGAGGCCCCAACGAAGAAGCCGTCGCCGCTGCCGTTGCTCTTCAGCAGCCGCTCGAAGTGCGCGAGCCACTGCGGCAGCTCCTCGCCCAGGATGATGGGGAGCTGCTCGGAGAGCTGGTCCGGCGTGAGCGAAGTCAAGCTGCGCGCCCGGGCCGTCACTTCCTCGACGCCGTCGATGACCATGTCGCAGGCGGCCGTCTCTCGCGCATCCTTCCCATAGAGGCCGCGGGTGCGCGCGACGTGTCGCAGGATGGCCAGGCTCTGCACCACGCGGAAGCCGTCCGGCTCCTCCCACAGCGGCACCTTGTCGAAGGCCAGCTTGCCAGCGGCCTTGAGAGCCTCGAAGGCCGGCGTCTTCTCCTTGGCCTTCACGTCATAGGGGCCCAGGTCGATGTCCTCGTACTCCGTACCGGACTCGGCGAGCAGCAGGCGGATCTTCTCGGCGACGCCGCGACCCGTGAAATACGACAAGCGCGGCAATGATGATTGAGCGTTCATACAGGGTTCGTGGTTGGAAGGGAGTGGCTCTATACTAGAGTAAACGTATTATTCGGAAGGGGCAGACTTCCTTGACTGGTGTATCCGAGCCTCTGGATTCCGCGAAGCCCGAAGCACCCGCGCTCGTCTCTCTTGCTCCAGGGATGGCCCTGTGGGGTTGGGCCGCGCTGCGTGGCGCCGGCTTTCCCGCCCAGGATGCGCTCCGGCTCGCGGCTCCGACCGCGGCGTCCGCCGCCGATACATGGCTCGCGTCAGGGGATGAGACACCCGGTGATGCCCTGCGCGCCGCGTTTGACTCGGACCTGCTGGCCATCAGCGCGGCGTTGCGCGCGCTGGCGGGCGCACCCCACTTGAGCGAGGCGCTGCTCTGGCAGAACCGCCATGCCTACAAGACGGGCGTGGAGCCGCTGGCGGCGCTTCCCGCCACCGCGCGCAACAGCAAGGCCCGGCAGCGCGAGCGCCTGGTGGCCTCCTACGTCCAGCGCTACAGCACCAAGAACGACACCATCGGCTTCTTTGGTCCCGTGGGTTGGGCCCGGCTTACGGCGTTCAATGACGGGCTGCGCTGGACGCCCGGGAAGAAGCTCGTCTCCCGGCGCGCGGTCTACTTCGAGACGTGGTGCCTGGATGCGCTCAGCGCGGCCCTGGCGCGCGACGCGTCCCTGCGTCACTGGGCACCGCCCCGGCTGTTGCCCTACTTCCGGCTGGAGGGCCACGTGCTTCACGGTCCCATGCCCACGCCCGTGGAGCTGAGCCCGGAGCAGGCGCTGCTGCTGTCGCGGTGTGATGGCTCGGCCAGCGCCGTGAGCATCGCTCGGGAGCTCACCGCCGGTGATTCACCGGCCTTCGCCACGCAGGATGAAATCTTCACGGCGCTCGAACAGGCGGTGGGATTCGGCGTCCTGGTCTGGGGCTGGGAGGTGCCGCTCGTCCTCCGGCCCGAGGTGGTGCTGCGCGGCGCGCTGATGGCCATCGAGGACGCCGACGCGCGGGCCCGTGCGCTGGCCCCGCTGGAGCGGCTGGAGCGCGCGCGCGCCGCGGTCGAAGCGGCGGCTGGAACGCCCTCGGCCCTGGATGCGGCGGTCGCGGAGCTGGAGGCCGTGTTCCAGGAGGTGACGGGCGCGTCGCCCACGCGCGCGGCGGGACAGACGTATGCCTCGCGGACGCTCATCTACGAGGACTGTGAACGCGACGGCGCGCTGATGCTGGGCGCTCCGGTGATTGATCGGCTCGGCGCCGTGCTGGAGCTGGTGCTGACCGGAGCGCGGTGGCTGGTGGGGGAGGTGACCCGGGGCACGCGCGCGGGGTTGGATGCGCTGTTCGACCGGTTGTCCGAAGGCGGCGCGCCCGTGTCGCTCACCGCGCTCCAGCTCGCCTTCGTCCAGGGGCTCAAGGACCCGGCCACCGAAGCGGAGCTGATGCCCGTGGCCAAGGCAGTCGCCGAGCATCGCCGGCGCTGGCGTGAGCTCTTCGCGCTGGAGCCGGAGGTCCGACGACAGACGCGCACCGTTGATTCGCTCCGGCCCCGGGTGCTCGACGCCTTCGGCGAGGCGGGCCCGGCGTGGCGGAGCCGCTGGCATGCCTCGCCGGACGTGATGATTGACGCGGCCAGCGAGGAGGCCGTCCGCACCGGGGACTACCAGCTCGTGCTGGGGGAGCTGCACCTGTGCAACAGCATCTCCTCGCTCTTCGTGGAGCAGCACCCCGCGCCCGAGGAGCTCTTCGCGCTCGCGGAGCGGTGCGCCACCGGGGCCGACGTGGTGCCCGTGTTCCCCAAGTCCGAGTGGAGCCAGCGCACGCTGCCGTGCCTCTTCCCGCGTGACAGCCTCTACTACCTCTCCGGGCAGGAGCCGCCGCCTCAGCCAGGCGCCCGCGCGCTTCGCGTGGGGGACATGGTGGTGGAGCGGCGTGACGGCGCGTTGGAGGTCCTCGACCGCGTAAGTGGGCGCCGCTTCGGCCTCATGGAGTTCATGGCCGTCTTCCTGGAGCAGCGCTGCGCCAGCATCTTCGACCTGGCGCTGGCGGACGACTACTCGCCCCGCGTGACGGTGGACGGCGTGGTCGTCGCTCGCGAGCGCTGGAGCGCGCCTGCTTCCGAGCTGAGCTTCGCCGGAATCACTGACTCGCTGGCGCAGTGGCTGGAGGTCCGGCGTTGGCAGCAGCGGCTGGGCATTCCACGCTTCGCGTTCTTCAAGGTGGCGACGGAGCGCAAGCCCTGCTTCGTGGACTTCGACAGCCCGTTGCTGGTGGAGATGATGGCGAAGCTGGTGCGGAGCACGGCGGAGAAGTCGCCAGCTTCACGCGTCCAGTTCTCGGAGATGCTGCCGGATCCGGAGCACCTCTGGCTCACCGACGCGGCTCAGCGCCGCTACACGAGCGAGCTGCGGCTGGTCTGCGAGCTGTCTTGAGCAGCCCGCGGCATTGCAACGGTTTCACCCCTGTTCACGAAGGAGCCGTACGCCCATGAGCGTGCCCGAGCCGATTCCCGGCGGACATTTCTCTCCAGAAGTCAAAGCGCAGCACGGTCAGCTCTCCCCCGCCGCCGCCGCGTTCCTGGAGTTCGCCGAGCGCGTCCCCGAGGTCTTCTCGCGCCAGACGTTCAAGCCGTACGAGGCGTCGCCGCTCATCCCGTATGAGCTGCATGCCTGGCCCACCTTCGTGGAGGGCCCGGTCGCGCGGCAGATGCGGGAGGTGGCGCCTGCGCTCTGCCGGCTCATCAAGCGGGCCCCTCGGCGGCTGCTGGGCGCGACGGACCGCGCGGCGGCGTTCTATGGGATTCCGCATGAGCGGGCGCACGCGGCGCTCGAGGCCCTGGCGCGGACGGATGACGCCCGGGGGGCCATTGGCCGCGGTGACTTCATCCATGACGGCACGGCCCTCAAGTGCCTGGAGTTCAACATGACGGCGGGCGTGGGGGGCTGGGAGACGGCCATCCACGTCCAGCAGGTGTTGGCGCAGCCCGCGATGCAGCGCTTCGCCGCGGAGCAGCGGCTGCGCGTCCGTCAGCCGCGGACGCTGCGCGACTTCTTCGCGAACCTCGTCGACACCGTGCGGCGAGACGTCGACTGGGAAGGGGAGTGCAACATCGGCATCCTCTTCTCCCCGAGCACCTTGCCGGACGCGGGCTCGGCGGAGCAGGTGAGCCGGTTCTTCACCGCCCAGCTCCAGGAGCTCCTCCAGCCCGAAGGCGCGCGCGGCGAGGTCCTCATGGCCACCTATGGCTCGGTGGAGTCCGAGCCCGGCGCGCGCCTCACGCTCCGGGGCAAGCGGCTGCACGCCGTCGTGGAGTACGACGCGCGCGACAGGGTGGCGCTGGCGGGCGCGGCCTACGTCGCGCGGGCCCAGGCCGCGTTCGATGCCCGGACCGTCAGCCTGCTCAACGGCCCGGCGCAGGATGTGCTCGACGACAAGCGCAACCTCACGCTGCTGTGGGAGCACGTGGCGACGTCCGCGCTGTCCGAGCCGGAACGGGAGTTGGTGCGCCGGAGCGTCCCCTGGACATGCCGGGTCGAACGGACGCACATCGAGCGCGACGGGACGCGGTACTTCATCCCGGAGCTGCTGGCCACGCAGCGCGAGTCCCTGGTCCTCAAGCCGGGCCGGGACTACGGCGGCGAGTCCGTGCGGCTGGGCTGGGCGACCTCCGCCGCCGACTGGGACACGGCCGTGCGCGAGGCGCTCGACGTGGGCGGCTGGGTGGTGCAGGAGCGCGTGCGCCCGACGCCCATCCACGCCCTGGGGCCAGAGGGCACGGTGGTGCCCTACAGCGTGGTCTGGGGGCTCTTCGTGCTCGGAGAGACCTACGGCGGGCATTTCTTCCGCATGTGCCCCATGCAGCGGGGCACCGGCGTGGTGAATGTCGCGCAGGGCGCCGTGGTGGGCGCCCTCATCGAGCTGGAGTGAGACCGCGGGGCCGCGTTACTGCTCGCGGTACTCGCGGCCCAGCTTCTGCTGCTTGCGGATGCGGCCCGCCGCGCTCAAGGCGATGGAGGGGATGAGCTTCGGGCCCAGCTTGGCCAGCATCGACCAGGTCCACCACCAGTAGTTGGTGGCGATGGCGTCCTCCACCGTGTACACGCGGTGCCACCAGCCGTAGGGCAGGTAGAGAATCTCCCCGGCCTCCAGGACGAAGTCATAGTCCGGGGCGAGGCCACCGGGGAGCTGGTCCGACTTGCCGCCGTGGGGCGTCAAGTCATGCGTGCTCACGACGGACCACGGGTGGCTGAGCTTCGCCGGGCGCAGCTCCGCGTCCCGCCTGGGCGAGTACAACTGCCACTGCTTGCGGCCCACCATGACGGCGTGCAGGTTGTGCGCGCGGTCCAGGTGGAGCTGGGTGAAAGTGCCGCGCGGGCCCATGAAGAAGAGCTGCTCGGTGAGCTTGCGCTGGACGGCGTACTCGTCGAAGCGGACGTCCTTGTGCAGCTCCGGCAGGGTGCGGAACAAGTCGTTGCCGATGAGGTAGCCCGGCGTCTCGTCGCCCTTCGCCTTCAGCGTGTCGACGTACTCCTGCATGCTCATCTTCCGCACGCGGCCCACGCGCTCCACGCCGCCCGTGTCCTTGGCGTTGTACTGCAGCCACTCCACGGGGACGCTCACGTCGCGGTACTTCGTGGCGAAGTAGTCGAAGGTCCACCGCTCGGCCGCGGGCCAGCCCTTCATGGCGTCGGTGAGGATGACGGGTTTGTTGTTGGCTTCGATGCGCTCGTAGAAGGCCCGGCGGTTGTCGAGCGGCATGCGCTCGGGGACCAGGGGCGCTGCGCCCTTCTGGGCGGTGGCGGTGCTCATGGCGGCTCTCCCGGGTGGTGCGTCAGGCCGCGCTCTCGGACGGGCCTGGGGCGCTTGCTTTCTGCAGGCGCTCGAAGTTGTTGTCGATGCCGTGGCGCACGTCCGCCAGCATGTGGATTTCGAACTCCTGGAACGCGAAGGACGGCCAGGCGCGCAGCAGCGTCAGCAGCGACTCGTGCGAGTCGGCGTTGAGGATACAGAGGCCCATCTTCGGGAGGACGTAGTAGGCACAGTCGAACGTGCCGTCCTGGAGGCGGGCGCCCACCCAGTCACGGACGGCGCGGTTGAGGGCGATGGGGTCCTGGGG
>NZ_JAAIYB010000501.1 GCF_010894475.1 Myxococcus vastator | reverse complement strand
ATTCTCACGCCCCGTCCACCGCTCCAGCAAGGCGAGCAGCGCGGGGAAGAAGACCGTGGTCCCCAAGAAGGTGCACATGACCCCCAGCAGCGCAATCTGACCGATACTCCGCAGACCCTGGTGGTTGGCGACCAGCAGCGCGCCATACCCGGCCGCATTGGACAGCGTGGCCACCACGGCCGCCAGCCCCGTGTGGCGCACCACCTTGCCGAGCGAGCCGGGCCCCTCTTCCTCGTACCGGTGGAACAGATGCACCGAGTTGTCCACCGCGATGGCCAGCAGGTTGGGCAGCACCACCGCGTTGATGAAGTTGAGCTGGACGTCGAAGAGGTACATGCCCCCCGCCAGGCACGTCACGCCCAGGAACAGCGGCCCGGTGACGAGCAACGCGCGCTTGAAGCCGCGCAGGCTCACCAGGATGACGACGAACACCACCGCGGCGGCGGACGCCAGGATGAGCGGCCCGTCCGCGCTCACCAGCGCGAAGATGCGCGCGGCGATGCGGTTGCTGTCCAGCACCGCCACGTCGATGCCGCGCGCCTTCACGCCCTCCACCACCTGGTCGATTTGCGTGGCCCAGCGCCGCAGCTCCTCGGTGTCGGAGTTGGAGACGGACGGGAACAGGAGCAGGAAGGTGCCCTTCCCGTCCGTGGCCTCGAAGCGCCGGCGCACCTCCACCGGCAACGACTCCAGGCCGTAGGGCTTCGCCGCCAGCATCCGCTGGAACTCCCGCAGCCGCGCGTCCTCGCGGAGCGCCGAGGGCAGGTCCTCCAGGCCCTGGAAGGCCTCGCGCAGGGCCGCCAGCTCCACCTCCCGGCGCGCGACATCGGAAGGCAGCAGGTCGTTGAGGGACGCGGAGCCGAGGATGGCCGAGTCCGCGCCGTTGCGCTGCTTCACCTCCGCGATGACGGCCTCCACCTGCGCCGCCTGCGCCACGTCGTCCACCAGGAAGATGGCCGGGTTGAGGGGCTGGCCCAACTGCGCGGTGACGCGGTCATCCAGGCGCGACGCCGGGGACTCGCCCTTGAGCTTGCGCATGTCCGTCTCGAAGCCCAGCTGGGGCGCCACGGAGACGGAGAACGCGGCGAAGCCCACCACCGACAGCGCCAGCGCGGCGATGACGCCCGTGGGCCAGCGCCGCCACGCCCGCTCCGGCGAGGCCCCCTGGGGCGCGGTGGCTTCCGCCGCCACGTCCGCGCGGGCCGGACGCAGGCGCTCCGCGATGGCCAGCAGCGACGGCCCCATCGCATACGTCGCGAGCACGGCCAGCAGCACGCCCAGGCCGGCCAGCAGGCCGAACTGGTTGAAGGCCTGGAACTGGGCCAGCAGGAGCACGAAGAACGCCGCCGCGTTCGTCACCGCGGACGTCACCGCGCCGCGGAAGGTGCCGCGCACCGCCGCGGCGATGGCCTCGCGCGCCGGACGCGTGCGCCGCTCCTCCCAGTACCGCATGCACAGGTGGACGCCGTACTCGATGCCCAGGCCAATCAAGATGGCGACGAGGAAGCCCGTCACGATGTTGAGGTGGCCAATGGCGAGCTGCGCCGCCGCGAACGTCAACACCACACCCACCATGACGGGGAGGCCGACGACGGCCAGCGCCGCGACGCGCCGGGTGGCGAGCAGGATGAGGCCCACCGCGATGAGCGCGGACAGCGCGCCCGCGCGCGACAGGTCGCCGCGCATCACCGCGTCCTCTTCGATGCGCCCCTGGAAGTTGCCCGTGGCCTGCAACGTCACGCCCGGATAGCGCCGCGCCGCGAGCGCGCGCCCGGTGCCCATGGTCTGGTCCACGAAGCGCCGCGCGAAGGCCAGGTCTCCCGCCGTCCCGGACGGTTTGATCATCAAATAGACTTCGGTGCCGTCCGCGCTGGCCAGCGCCTCGCGCATGGGCGCGTCCGGCGCGTGCTGCTTCGCGATGGCCTCGAAGTCCGGCGGCTCCGGCGTGCCCCCCAGGTCGAAGAAGAACGGGTTGGCGCGCTGCCGCTCATAGCGCATGCGCGCCGTCAGCTCCTGGCGCAGCGTGGCGAGTTTCTCGACGGGCAATAACAGCAGCGCATTTCGACGAAAGAAGTCCACGTCATAGCGGTGCTCGACGTAGCGGACCTCGGGCATCGCTTCCAATTGCGTCTGCAATTCGGCCGCGTAGGCCTCCAGGCGCTCCGGAGTGTCTCCCTTTGCAACGAGGACCAGGTATCCGTCCCCGCCCGCCTTCTCTGACACGCGTGTCAAATCCCGCACTTCCGGGGAGCCCCGCGGGAGCAGCTCCACGAACGACCCGCGGAACTCCAGCCGCGACGCCAGCGCCGCACCGCCCAGCGCGAGCAGTGCGCACACGAGCAACACCTGCCAGGGGCGCGAAACCGCGGCCTGGATGAAGCCTTCGAACCACCGTTGAGACCTGGCCAACATCGACTCCTCGGGGACCGGCGACGGAGCAAATTCCCGGCCAGTCAGCGGCGGCCTTGAACAGGAGGTGTGCAGCCCATTGCACACCCCGCGCTCCAGTATCGACTGGAGAACACCGTGTGTCAGACGGCGGGGTGCCATCAAAGTCTCAACGCTGTCAAGGCGAGCCCGGATACGGGTGACGACAGTGGGAGGGAGGGGCGCGGCGCTTGCCTTGACACTGCCGCGCTCCCTCTTTATTCACGCCCCCGCGTCCCCCGTCAGAGGCCGCCGGACGCAGAAATCCCCGACGCGGATTGCTCCCTGCATCGGAGGAGTCGCGACTGGAGAGCCCCATGAGCGACGTCTTCGACAAGTGCCGTAACTGGAAGGACTACCGTATCGCGAAGGCGACGGGTCTCTATCCGTACTTCCGCGCCATCGAAGCGTCGCACGGCGCCACCGAGGTGGAGATCGAAGGCAAGCGCGTCATCATGGTCGGGTCCAACAACTACCTGGGCCTGTCCGCCGATCCGCGCGTGAAGGAAGCGGCCATCCAGGCGACGGAGAAGTTCGGCACCACCAGCTCCGGCTCGCGGCTGCTCAACGGCACACTGGCGCTGCACGAGGAGCTGGAGGCGCGGCTGGCGAGGTTCCTCAACCGCGAGTCCGCCATCGTCATCTCCACGGGCTTCCAGACGAACCTGGCGCTGGCGTCCATCCTGGGCCGGCACGACATCGTGTTCAGTGACCGGCAGAACCACGCCTCGCTGGTGGACGGCATCCGCCTGTCCTTCGCCACCGAGCGCAAGTTCCGCCACAACGACATGGACCACCTGGAGCAGCTGCTGTCCCAGGCGGACCCCGAGGTGGGCAAGATCATCGTCACCGACGGCGTCTTCTCCATGGAGGGCGACCTCTGCAACCTGCCCCGCATCGTGGAGCTGGCGAAGCACTACAACGCGCGGGTGATGACGGATGACGCGCACGCCATGGGCGTGCTGGGCGCGCGGGGCCGGGGCACGTCCGAATACTTCGACCTGGAGAAGGAGACGGACCTCGTCATGGGGACCTTCTCCAAGAGCTTCGCGTCGCTGGGCGGCGTGCTGGCCGGTCCCTTCGAGGTCATCAACTACGTCCGCCACAAGGCGCGCTCGGTCATCTTCTCCGCGTCCATGACGCCGGGCTCCATCGCCGCGGCGCTCAAGGCGCTGGATATCATCGAAGCGGAGCCGGAGCGCCGCGCCCGCCTGCTGGACATCGCGGAGAAGATGCACAACGGCTTCCGCGCCATGGGCTTCGACACGGGCGTGTCGGTGACGCCGGTGGTGCCGGTGCACATCGGCGACCAGGTGAAGTGCTTCCGCTTCTGGCGCGCGCTGCACGAGGCCGGCGTCTTCGCCAACCCGGTGATTCCGCCGGCGGTGGAGCCGGGCCACGCGCTCATCCGCACCTCGTACATGGCCACGCACACGGACGCGCAGCTGGACCGCGTGCTGGACACCTTCGAGAGCATTGGCCGGAAGCTGGGCGTGATTCCGGAGACGCGCCCCACCGTCTACGAGCCGGTGCGGATTGCCCGCCCGGGCACCCGCATCCTGGCCAACCGCGCGAGCGAGACGTGGGCCGCGGGCTCGAACGGCCTGCTGGCCGACGCGGGCGGCATCACCCTGGACCAGCTGTCGCGCATGTCGTCGCGCGAGGTGGCCGGGCGCCTGTTCGACGCGGTGGAGCAGCTCACCTGGCGCGCGGCCAACCTCCAGCCGGAGGACCTGCGCAAGCTGGGCCACGCGCCGATGAAGCTGTGGGAGAAGCGCGGCGAGCTGCCGGGCCTGCTGCTGGAGAAGGGCGCTCACTTCTTCATGCGCAACGGCGCCCACTCCGACCGGAACTGAACCGCCCATGGCCCTGCACGCCGAGTCGTCCCAGCCAAGCCACGCGTCCCCGCCCATGCCCTCGGACGTGCAGGTGACCCCCGTCCGCGGCGAGGCGGAGCGGATGCAGTTCATCCGCCTCCCCTACGCCCTCTACCAGAGCGACCCGCACTGGGTTGCGCCGCTGGAGATGGAGCGCAGGGACTTCCTGGACCCGAAGAAGAACCCCTTCTTCGAGTACGGCGAGCTGGAGCTGTTCCTCGCCCGACGCGGCCCGGACGTGGTGGGCCGCATCGCCGCCATCCGCAACCCGCGGCACATGGAGATTCACGGCACGAAGGAGGGCTTCTTCGGCCTCTTCGAGTGCGTGAATGACGCGGGCATCACCCGGAGCCTGCTGGAGGCCGCCGCGTCCTGGCTGCGCCAGCGGGGCATGAACGCCATGCTGGGGCCGGCCAACCTGTCCTCCAACCAGGACTGGGGCCTGCTCATCGACGGCTTCGACACGCCGCCCGCGGTGATGATGCCGCACAACCCGCCCTACTACGCGGCGCTGCTGGAGGCCTGCGGCCTGACGAAGGCCAAGGACCTGTACGCCTACGAGCTGTCGTCCTCCGCGCAGCCGCCGGAGAAGGTGGTGCGCATCGCGGAGAAGCTTCGCGTGCGCGACGGCGTCGTCGTGCGTCCCGTCAACCTGAAGGACCTGGACGCCGAGGTGAAGCGCATCCGCGACATCTACAACTCGGCGTGGGAGAAGAACTGGGGCTTCGTGCCCTTCACCGACGCGGAGTTCGACCACCTGGCCAAGGAGCTCAAGACGGTCGTCCGGCCGGAGCTGGCGCTCATGGCGGAGGTCCAGGGCGAGCCGGTGGCCTTCTCCCTGACGGTGCCGGATGCCAACCAGGCCATCCGCGCGGCCAACGGGCGGCTCACCACGTTCGGCCTGCCCATTGGCCTGGTGAAGCTGGCGCTGGCCTCGCGCCGCATCAACCGGCTGCGCCTCATCATCCTCGGCATCAAGGAGGGCTACCGGCGCCGCGGCCTGGACGCCATCCTGTACCTGGACACCCTGCGCACGGCGAAGCGGCTGGGCTACGTGGGCGGGGAGATCTCCTGGACGCTCGAGGACAACCACCTGGTCAACCGCGCCATCGAGTCCATGGGCGCGCAGCGCTCCAAGACGTACCGCGTCTACACGCGCGCGCTCTGACCGCGGCCCGCCCCCGAGGAGTCTTCCTTGCGCTTCCTGCTCACTGGCGGCACCGGGTTCATTGGCCAGCGACTCGCGCGCCGCCTCGTGGAGCGTGGCGACCCGCTCACCCTCATGGTGCGCGCCAGTTCGCGGCGCGGGCCCCTGGAGGGACTGGGCGCCCGCTTCGTGGTGGCGGACCTGACGACGGGCGCGGGGCTGGCCGAGGCCGTGCGCGACGTGGACTGCGTGCTGCACCTGGCCGGCGTCACCAAGTCCCGCGCGCCCGAGGGCTACCTCGAGGGCAACGCGAAGGGCACCCGCCGGCTGGTGGAGGCCATGGG
>NZ_JAAIYB010000500.1 GCF_010894475.1 Myxococcus vastator | reverse complement strand
ACCCAACCCCGCACCTGAGCCCCCCGGCGTCAAGGGTCAGGGGGCGTCCAGCGGCTCGTTTCAGAGGGCGGACAGGGCGCTGTGCCTGCCTGTCCCACCCACCACCAGGGGTCGTCCCCTCGCCAGGTCGCCCGTTCGCTCCGCCACGAAGCCTGATCCGATGGTAAATTCCCGTACTCGTTGGCCAATGAAACCCGGAAACCTCTAGAATCGCTCGCCGTGGAAGCCATCCCCCCTGCCCCACCCCGAATCCTCATCGTCGACGATGACGACTCCGTACGCGACGTCATCTCCGTCCTGCTGCGTGAGGAAGGCTACAACTGCGTCGTCGCCAACGGGGCCGAGATGGCCCTGGACCTGGCGGGCGAGGAGGAGACTCCGCTCGTCATCAGCGACATGAAGATGCCGGGCAAGGACGGCCTCTGGCTCCTGGAGAACCTTCGCGAGCGGCTCCCCGACACCTCCGTCATCATGCTCACGGGCTACGGTGACACCGAGTCCGCGGTGGACTGCCTGCGCCGTGGCGCGGTGGACTATCTGCTCAAGCCACCCAAGCTCACGGACCTCATCCGGGCCATCGAGCGGGCGCTGGCCAAGCGCCGCATCGAGATGGCCCGCAAGCGCTACCAGAAGAAGCTGGAGCGCAAGGTCCGGGACAGGACGGCGGAGCTGCGCAGCGCCCTGCGCGACATCGCCAACACGTACCAGAACACGCTGCTGGCCCTGGTGGCCGCCCTGGACGCGCGCGAGCACGAGACGAGCGACCACTCCCAGCGCGTGGTCAGCTACACGTCCGCCATCGCGCAGCGCATGGGCATCCAGGGCAAGGAGATGGAGGAGATTGGACGCGGCGCGCTGCTGCACGACATCGGGAAGATTGGCGTGCCGGACGCGGTGCTGCTCAAGCCCGGCAAGCTCACGCCGGACGAGTGGCTGGAGATGCGCAAGCACCCGGACATCGGCTTCCAGATGATCCAGGCCATTCCGTTCCTGGACACGCCCGCCTCCATCGTCCTGTCGCACCAGGAGCGCTGGGACGGCGCCGGCTATCCGCGCAACCTCCAGCGGCACGAAATCCACATTGGCGCGCGCATCTTCGCCGTGGCGGACACGCTGGACGCGATGACGAGCGACCGGCCGTACCGCAAGGGGACGACGTTCACCAACGCCATCCAGGAAATCAAACGCTGCGCCAACACGCAGTTCGATCCGGAGGTCGTCCGGGCGTTCCTCGACATTGGCGAGGAGGGGCTGATCCGCATCAAGCAGGAGATGGCGCTGAAGAAGCTCCAGCTCCCCCAGGCCGAACAGGACGCCCATGACGCCGAGGCGGAGCTGGCCCGGCTCACGGACCTGGACGACGACGTGGACGCCGCCGTGCCCGGCCACCCCGCCAGCGACGATGACGCGCCCAAGCCGGGCGTCGTTCGTTCGGCGGCTGGCAACAAGGGGTGAGCCTGGCTGGATGAGATGACCGCTCCCGCCCTCCAGCCTCCTTCTTCCGTGCTGGCTCCGCCCCTGCTGGACGCGCAGGGGCGGCGGATGACGTACCTGCGGCTGAGCATCACCGACCGGTGCAACTTCCGGTGCAGCTATTGCTCGCCCGCCTCGTGGGGCGGCAAGCGGGATCTGCTGGGCCCCGAGGAGCTGGAGCGCATCACCTCCGTCTTCGCCCGCATGGGCATCCGCCGCGTGCGGCTCACCGGCGGCGAGCCGTTGATCCGCCCGGACATCCTGGAAATCGCCCGGCGCATCGCCGCGGTGCCCGGCATCCAGCACCTGGCCATCACCAGCAATGCCAGCCACCTGGAGCGGCTCGCCCTCCCCCTGCGCGAGGCGGGCGTCACCCAGCTCAACCTGAGCCTGGACACCCTCCTGGCGGAGACGTTCCGCCGCATCTCCAAGCAGGGGGATTTCGACGCGGTGCTGCGAGGCCTGGACGCGGCGGCGGGCGCCGGCTACGCGTCCCTCAAGCTCAACGTCGTCGTCATGCGCGGCGTGAATGACGCGGAGGCCCCTGCCCTGGTCGCCTATGCGCACGCGCGCGGCGTCACGCCCCGCTTCATCGAGCTGATGCCTTTTGGCCAGGGCACGCCGGTGCCCACCGCGGAGCTGGTGGAGCGGCTCCAGGCCGCGGGCCTGCCGCTGGAGCCCGAGCCCGATGACACGGGCGACGCCGCCGGACCGGCCCGTTACTGGCGTGCGCCTGCGGGCCGCGTGGGCTTCATCTCCCCGCTCACCCAGAACTTCTGCGGGAGCTGCAACCGCGTGCGCGTGGCCTCCAATGGCGACCTGCGCAGCTGCCTGGGCGGCCGGGCGCAGGCGCCGCTGCACCAGCTCATCCGCGGCGGCGCCAGCGACGTGGAGCTGGCCGTGGCCATCCGCCGGGCGCTGGGCGACAAGCCGGAGGGCCACCGCTTCACCGAGCCCGGCAACGGCGCCACGCTGCTGTCCATGATGGGCATCGGCGGCTGAAAAAACGACGGGCGGGCCCGCGCCTTCGCGCCTGGCCCGCCCGGGTGTTCCTGGCCCGTGTCCGCGGGGCCCGAAGCGGCGCGCTACTTCACCAGCCGGATGTTGACCGGGTACTTGTAGAGCTGACCCTCGTTCGCCTTCAGGCCCGCGATGATGGCGAAGACGATGGCCACGATGCCGACGATGGGCAGCAGGACGGCGCCAATGCCGATGCACACGGTGATGGCGCTGACGAAGGCCGCGATGAACACCGTGATCTGGAAGTTCAGCGACTCCACGGCGTGAGCGCGGACGAAGGAGGACTCCTTGCCCTTCGTCAGCATCAACACCAGCGGCACGGCGAAGCCCAGGCCCACGAAGTTGGCCAGGATGGTGCCCATGTGAGCGAGCAGGCCCATCGTCTTCTCGTCCTGGGTCGGCATCGGCGTGCCACTGATGAACGAACCCATTTGCTCCTGCGGCGGAGTCTCCATTGAAAATCCCCTCCAAAGATGTCTCGGGCGCGCACACCGCGCCCATTGGGGTTCACCATGACACGCACCCGCGCTGATTGTCACGTCCAGGACAGGTGATCTGACGGGTCGCCCGCCTAGCGGTACAACTGGCTCCCCGCCTTCTTGAATTCCTCGCTCTTCTCCTCGAGCGAGGCCTGGAGCGCGGCGTCCTCGCTCACGCCCTGCTTCTCCGCGAAGTCGCGCACCTCCTGCGTGATCTTCATGGAGCAGAACTGCGGACCGCACATGGAGCAGAAGTGGGCCACCTTCGCGCCCTCCGCCGGCAGCGTCTCGTCGTGGAAGGCGCGGGCGCGCTCGGGGTCCAGCGACAGGTTGAACTGGTCCTCCCAGCGGAACTCGAAGCGGGCCTTGGACAGCGCGTTGTCCCGGGCCTGGGCCCCTGGATGTCCCTTGGCCAGGTCCGCGGCGTGGGCGGCGATCTTGTACGTGATGACGCCTTCCTTCACGTCGTCCCGGTCGGGCAGGCCCAGGTGCTCCTTGGGCGTCACGTAGCAGAGCATCGCCGTGCCGAACCAGCCAATCATCGCCGCGCCGATGCCGCTGGTGAAGTGGTCGTAGCCCGGCGCGATGTCCGTCGTGAGAGGCCCCAGCGTGTAGAACGGCGCCTCGCCGCACACGGCCAGCTGCTTCGTCATGTTCTCCTGGATGAGGTGCATGGGCACGTGGCCCGGGCCTTCAATCATCACCTGCACGTCGTGCTTCCAGGCGACCTTCGTCAGCTCGCCCAGCGTCTCCAACTCGCCGAACTGCGCCGCGTCGTTGGCGTCCGCGATGGAGCCCGGCCGCAGCCCGTCCCCCAGGCTGAAGCTGACGTCATACGCCTTCATGATTTCGCAGATCTCCTCGAAGTGCGTGTAGAGGAAGTTCTCCCGGTGGTGGGCCAGGCACCACTTGGCCATGATGGAGCCGCCGCGGCTGACGATGCCGGTGAGGCGCTTCGCCGTCCACGGCACGTAGCGCAGCAGCACACCCGCGTGGATGGTGAAGTAGTCCACGCCCTGCTCGCACTGCTCGATGAGCGTGTCGCGGTACAGCTCCCAGGTGAGGTCCTCCGCCTTGCCGCCCACCTTCTCCAGCGCCTGGTAGATGGGCACGGTGCCGATGGGCACCGGCGCGTTGCGGAGAATCCACTCGCGCGTCTCGTGGATGTTGCGGCCCGTGGACAGGTCCATCACCGTGTCCGCGCCCCAGCGGATGGACCACACCATCTTCTCCACCTCTTCCTCGATGGAAGACGTGACGGCCGAGTTGCCGATGTTGGCGTTGATCTTCACCAGGAAGTTGCGGCCGATGATCATCGGCTCCAGCTCCGGGTGGTTGATGTTGGCCGGGATGATGGCGCGGCCCCGCGCGATTTCATCTCGCACGAACTCGGGCGTGATCACCCGCGGAATCGCCGCGCCCCACGACTGGCCCGGGTGCTGGGCCGCGAGCGAGGCCTCCACCTGGAGGTTCTCCCGCAGCGCCACGTACTCCATCTCCGGGGTGATGATGCCCTTGCGCGCGTAGTGCAGCTGCGTGACGTTGGCACCGGACTTCGCCACGCGCGGCGCGCGGCGGTGGGCGAAGCGCAGCCCCGCCAGGCGCGGGTCCACTTCACGGGCGCGGCCGTACTCGGAGCTCACGCCGGACAGCGCCTCGGTGTCGTTGCGGCCCAGAATCCAGGACTCGCGCAGCGCGGGCAGGCCCTGCCGCAGGTCGAGCTCCGCGGCCGGGTCCGTATACGGCCCGCTGGCGTCGTAGACGTGCATGGGCGGATTGGCCGTCTCCTTCGCGTCCGGTCCATGGCCGTGGCGCGTGGGCGTCTGGCTGATTTCGCGCAGCGGCACGCGCAGGTCCGGGTACAGCACGCCGGGCACGTACACCTTGCGCGAGGCTGGCAGCGGGCCCCGACTGACTCCCTCCAGCACCTTCCCGTCGACCTTCAGGCTTCTGGACGCTCCGCTCATCACGCATCTCCTCTTCAGAGGGCGGACGGGCAGACGCTCGGAGGGCGGCGAGCCTCCCGGGCCGCTTCCCTCCGCCGGTACGAACCGGTTCAGGTTCCAAGGGTTGGCCGGATCCACGGCCGTCTCAGCCCCTTCCGGGGCACCCCTAGCGACAGGGTGAGTGTCTAGCGCACAGCGAGGCCGGCTTCAACCCGGCCGCGGGCCCAGGCGCTTGTCGACCGCGCAATGTCTGCGGAGCGGCGAGCCTCCGCGCAAACCTTGCGCGTCCACAGGTCGGGAAACACCGTTCCCTGGGGCAGACCGGTTGGCCCCGGAGATGCAGTGGATGCAGTGATAGAAGGGACGGTAGACGTCTTCCACCCGCCAGGAGTACCGCCATGCAGATTGTCGGAGAGCTGATGACCCGTGACGTCGTCACGCTCAAGGAAACGCAGAACCTGGCCAAGGCGGATGAGCTGCTCCGGCTGCACCGCATCCGTCACCTGCCGGTGGTGCGGCAAGACAAGCTGGTGGGCCTCATCACCCACCGAGATTTGCTGCGCGCCGCCGCCACCCACGCCACGGATCCGGCAGCGCAGCCACTCTGGGCCGCGGACATCATGACGCGCGACGTGCAGACGGTGCGTCCGGATACGCCGCTGCGGCGGGCGGTGACGCTGATGCTCGAGCACAAGTACGGCTGCCTGCCCGTGGTGGATGAGGGCGGCGTCCTCCAGGGCCTCCTCACCGAGGCGGACCTGGTCCGCTACGCCCAGCACCTCATCGGAGAGCAGGACCGCCGCGAGCTGGCCGCTGAATACACCTGACGTCGCTGCCAGCGCGTGAGCGGCGGACCCACGTCCCCGCTCCGCCTGGCGCGCGTTCCCCCATCCCATGTCCCCCAA
>NZ_JAAIYB010000004.1 GCF_010894475.1 Myxococcus vastator | reverse complement strand
GTCCTGCACCGCGCCCGCCAGCACCGCGCCCACCAGAATCCACAGCGTGCCGGGCAGGTAGCCCATCTGCGCGGCCATGGGGCCCGTGGCCGACCAGGTGTCCGTCGCGGGGTCGTAGAGGCGCCCCGACGTGGAGCCGTCCGTCATCACGAGTGCCCTTCCATCGGAGAGGCGCGCGGAAATGGTGACGTTGCCTGTAATTCCGGCGGCGGCCGCCGCGCTCCAGGTGTCGGTGTCGGGGTCGTAGCGTTCGGACGAAGTCACGAAGCCCGTGCGGTTGACGCCGCCGACGACCAGCAGCTCCCCGGTGCCAAGCAGGAGGCCGGTGTGCTGCGCGCGGGCGGTCGCCATGGTGGCGGTGGAGGACCAGCCCGGGTCGACGACGAGCGGCGCGGTGAGCCCGGCGAGGGAGACCTCGGTCGTGATGCGCACCTGCGCGCCGTCCACGTCGAACAGCCGGGTGTGTGGATTCATGCGTCCCCCCGCGAGCCGCGTGCTGCCAGCGCGGGACTGGCCGTTGGCGTCGCGCACCACGGCGGGATGGAAGCGGAGCACGGGGCGCGCGCCTTCATCGAGGAACTGGAGGGAGTCGCCCGTGTCCTGGATGCGCCGGACGGAGGGCGGCAACGTGACGGTGTACTCGGCGCGGTGCGTCGGCTTGCCGTCGCGTGCCTCCGGCAGCGCGTCCAGAATCCAGGCCTCCTCGATCCGCGAGGTGAGCCAGCCCTCGGCGGTGGTCTGGGTGCTCCCCACGGGCCACCAGAGGTGCCGCTCGCCGTGGAACGCGGCGAAGCGCTCACGGTGGAGCGCGCCCGCGGCGGCGGCGGCCGGGCGGACATGGAAGCTCAGGCCGCGCGTGGTCAGCGTCAGCGCGCCGTCATTCGCGAGCCGGGCCTCGAGCTGCCGGGCCGAGGGCGCCGCGGGCGCTGGGAGCGTTCCGAGGTCGGGGAAGGAGGCCTGCGCCAGCGCCAGGGCGGTGGTGGCGGACGGGGCCTGCTTCCACTGGGCCAGGGCCTGGCCTCGTGCGGCGGCCAGTGCGTCCTCACCGGGCGGCGTCAACCCCTCCTTCCCGCATGACAGGAGGATGACGCTCCCCACGAGTATCAGGCGCCTGCTCCAGACCGCGCGATGTGACTGCATCCAGGAACTCCGGTTCGAAAGGAGCGGCGGGACGGCGCGTGCCGTGCCCCCGACGCTGTGAGTCATTTTCAACGGATTATCCGCTGCGTGCTCGGATGGGCAACGCCGACCGTGTCTCAGGGGCGTGTCGTGTGATTTTCAGGCCTGCGACGCTGGAAGCTTCCGTTCCGCCTGTCGCGCGCAGGTGTATCACCCAGTGGCTTGACGGGTTGGGGCGGCTTCGCTACATACCAACCAGTCTGTATGAACGAGCGACCACCCCGACGAAGGCGCGACGCCCCCGAGACGCGGCGTCAGCTCATCGCGGCCGCGACCCTTCTGATGATGCGTCAGGGGTTCGCGGCGACGACGGTGGATCAGATTTGCGCCGAGGCTGGGCTGACCAAGGGCAGCTTCTTCCATCACTTCGAGTCGAAGGAGGCGCTTGGCCTCGCCGCGATGGCCGCCTTCGCGGAGCTGGGCATGGGGCTGTACGCCGTGGCCTGGGACGCGCCCGACGTGGGCCCGCTGGAGAAGCTGCACCGGCTGCTGGACGTCATGAGCGACCTGGCCCGCCAGCACGGTGAGCTGCTCACGTGCATGGTGGGCATGCTGTCCCAGGAGCTGGCGCTGTCCAACGCCACCGTGCGCCAGGCGGGTGAAGGCCACATGGAGGCCTGGGTCGGCGCGGTGGCGGGGTTGCTCACGGAGGCGAAGCGGCTGCACCCGCCGCGGGTGGGCTTCGACTCCGACGCCGTGGCCTGGATGCTCTACAGCACCTGGCAGGGCTCGATGCTGGTGGGCAAGACGCGGCAGCGGCCTGAGATGGTCATCGAGAACCTGCGCCAGATGCGCGCGTACCTGGATGGGCTCTTCGAGCCCCTGGGTAAATCAAAGTCCAAGCACCCCAAGCGCGCCTGACGCCAGGCGCTTCCTGAACAGAGGAGAAAGCACCATGCAGAAGATCACGCCCTTCCTGTGGTTCGATGGCAACGCGGAAGAAGCCATGAAGTTCTACGTGTCTGTCTTCAAGAGGGACTCGAAGATTCTCAGCCTCAACCGGGCCGGGAACTCGGACGCCGCGCCCGTCGTCTCCGGCACCTTCCAGTTGCATGGGCAGCAGTTCATGGCCTTGAACGGGGGGCCTCAGTTCAAGTTCACGGAGGCCATCTCCCTGTTCGTGGACTGTCAGACGCAGGAAGAGGTGGATGAGCTGTGGTCGAAGCTCCTGGAGGGCGGAGGGCAGACGCAGCAGTGTGGCTGGCTCAAGGACCGCTTCGGGCTGTCCTGGCAAATCGTCCCGTCCGTGCTGGGGAAGATGCTGAGTGACAAGGACCCGGAGAAGGCGCGCAGGGTCATGGAAGCCATGCTGGGCATGGTGAAGCTTGACATCCAGGGATTGCAGCGCGCGTATGACGGTGCGGGTCAGTAGATTGACTGATGGTGCTATGGGACTGTCTGTAAAGACTATCGCGTATTGACTGTCTTCCGGGAGAGGCCTTGGCTCACACGCCGGGCCACTCGCGCGCGGAGGTTGAAGGGTACGCCCCACTCGCGTGCGAGCCGCCCGGCGCGTGCCAGCAGCTCCGCCCGGAGGGGCCTGCGCGCGTGGGGCAGCCCCACGAGGATGCGGTTGTCCGACGTCTTCACGTCGAAGGCATAGAGCTGGGGGAAGCTGGCTTTCCACAGTGGGTCCATCAGCGAGCCGGGCCTGCCTGTCTTCCGGAGCACGTTGCCCACCACCACCCCGTCCGGCGTCAGCCTTGCCTGTGTGGCTTGCATGAACTCCCGCGTCGCCATCGTCGGAGGGATGGTGCGCGCGCCGTAGGCATCCAGGATGATGACGTCATACGGCGCCCCGGGTGCTTCGATGAAACGCCGTCCGTCCGTGAGATGGGCGTGCAAGGCCTCGTCTTCGTGGAAGTCGAAGTAGCGCCGGGCCATGTCCAGCACCTGGGGCTGGATTTCCACCGCGTCGATGTGCGCGTGCGGGAGCACCGCGCGGAGGAATGTGGGGATGGCGCCACCTCCCAGTCCCACGACGAGAATGCGCGAGGGCTCCGGCACGAAGACCAGCGTCGCCGCGACGGCTCGCGTGTAGTCCAGCTCCAGGCGCAGGGGGAAGCCCGGCCACACCGCGCTCTGGAAGGCGCCAATCCACCCGAACTGGAGGTAGCGGCGGCCCTCGTCATCCTCACTGACGATGATGGGGCCACTCGGGGACTTCGCGACGTGCAGAATCGTGCGGGGAAACTCGAAGGCGCGGGAGACGCGACCCAGGGCCACGACGGTCCGGTGGAGCTGCCTCGCCCGCGAAGGCCCCTTCGGTTTCCGCCGGACGGGGCTGGCGGTTTCCTGCCTCCAGGGACCCAGGCCCCACGCTTGTCCTGCCTGACGCATCCACCTCACGCCTTGAGCATACGGGCTCCTCGGCGCAGGGGAAGGATGCGTCGAGCGTCCCGCTTCCGCCTGCGTCCCAGGACGCCGAGGAGCGCGAAGGCCAGTGGGCCCGCGAGGCTGGCTCCAGAGGCCGCGCAGCCGCCCGAGCTTCCCGAGCCCTCGTCACCCGGCTGCTGGGGCGTCGTACCCGCGTCGGCCGGCGTGCCCGTGCCCGCGTCGGCCGGCGTGCCCGTACCCGCGTCGGTCGGCGTGCCCGTGCCCGCGTCAGTCGGTGTGCCCGCGTCCGGCGTCTCCGTTCCCGGCGCGGAGGCATCCCCATACGCGCCGATGTGTGCCGGGCTCACCTGGGCGCGCGGCTCACTCGCGGTGTGCTTCACGTACTGCCGGGTGACGGGTTCGCTGCTGGCCTCCGCGGGGAGCGCCACCGCCTGACTCCGCGGGGCGGAGCCGGTGGCCAGGCGGAAGTCCTGTCCGGCCAGGTCGATGAACCCCGGGTCGGCTCCGGTGAGATTGCCTCCCGCATCCACCACGGCGCCGGTGAGCGTGCCGAAGGTGCTCACGTAGCCGGGCTTGTACCAGTTGCCGCCATGCCGGAGCGTGCCCGCCGCGTCCGTGAGGGACAGGGTGTTGCCTTGGGCCGCGGCCACCAGCACCACGTTGTTCGTCACGTGCGCCGTCTGGTCCTGGTGCGACAGCCGCAACAACGTGGTCCGGTCCGTCCGGCTGGACACCACGGTGTTGTGGAAGAAGTAGAGCGTGCCCCGGTAGTTGGCCGTGGTGCCGGAGTCGCCACCGAAGTGGACGATTTGGCGGTTGCCCGCGCCCTCGGGCTCCAGCAGGACGTTGCCGTAGACGAACGTCCGCGCATACGACGGCGCCGCGCGCAGCGTGCCGCTGGACGAGTCCACCAGGTCGAGCTGCCGGTTGCCGCCCTCAATCCAGTTGTACCGGATGACGCTGCCCGCCGAGCGGTCCTTCAGGTTGTTGCCCAGGCAGCCAGTGCAGAGCGGACCGAAGCGGTTGAACTGGTAGGTGATGCCCAGGGCTTCGGTGTACGCGTTGTGCTCGAGGATGCTGCCGGAGTTGCCGTTGCCCAGGAGGTGGCTGTGCTCGACGGTGACGTTCGACGCCTGGTTGGCGATGAACAGGCCGTTGCCGCTGTCCTCGAGCACGCAGCCCCGGATGGTGATGTGCTCGCCCTTCTCGATGAAGATGGCGGCGGCGTTGTCCAGGTAGGTGGAGGCGCCGTTGCGGCCGGTGAAGGCGCCGCGCGCCCGGCGCAGGTGGAGGTGCTCCACCACCAGGTGCGCGGGCATCGTGTCCGCGGGCTGGTTGGAGCCGCCAATCTTCAGGATGCCGCGCTCCTCGCCCCAGTAGTTGAGCTGCGCGCGCGTGGTGGCGTTCTCCCCGACGATGACGGGCAGGTTGCCCTGTGCGTCCTTCACGCCGCGCACGGTGATGGGCGCGGCGGCCGTGCCCCGGCGGCCCAGGACCCACTTCTCCGCGTAGGGCGTGGGCCGCGCGTGGACGAAGACGGTGTCCCCGGGCTCCAGTGACTCCCAGGGCACGTCACCCAGGCGGGTGTACTGCTGGCCGGGGCCCACGCGGTATTCCGCGGCCTGGACGGCCAGCGGCTGGAGCAGGACGAGAAGGGCGGCTCGCGAGAGGTTCATGTCTCGCAGTCTGACGGCTCCGCCCGGTCCAGGTCCACGCGGGCCTGGCGCTCCTCATGGACGTGGGTGAAGTGCACCAGGAAGTTTGTAGGTGGGGCGTCCGCGTCCATCTCCGGCGCGAGCCCCGCATGTTTCAGCGATAGCGGCGCCCCTCCGGGCCCTGATAGGGTTTCCCACGGGGCGGCCCTGGGTTTGCTTCCTTCTCACTCCAGAGGTAGCGGATCCGCTCTCCGCCCCGTTTTCTCCTCCCGCTTGGAGTCACCATGGGCGCACCTTCGCTCGATGTGACGGGCGATACCGCCGCGCTGCTGCTCCGGACCACGGGGCGGGTCTTCCTCCCCTCCGGACTCTCGCCCAGCGGTGACCCGCGGGCGCGGGAGCAGGGCATGGAGGCCCTGGAGGCGGACCTCGCGGGGGTGGGCTACACGCTGGACGGCCCGCTCCGGGAGGCGCTGCTCGCGCTGCCCACCGAGGTCATGGCGGCCTCCGGCCGCTTCGTCTACGACACCTGCGCGGCGGCCCTGGGGGCCAACCGGCCCTTCGTTCCATTGTTCCGGAACTTCCCCGAGAGCGTGCCGCACGACACCCATCGGCTGTACGTGCAACGGATGCTGGGCTGGTTGTTCCAGTCGCCCGAACAGCCGTGCATCCACTGCGGCGCGCAGGACACGGTGCATGCGCTGTCGCCGTGCGCCCACCTGGTCTGCGAGCGGTGTTACGACGGAAGCGACTACAGCGCGTGTCCCAGTTGTCACAGCCGCTTGTCACCGTCGGAGCCGTTCCTCAAGCCCACGGCGCTCAAGGCCGCCGGCAGCGTGTATGGCCAGACTGCCGGTCGGTTGACGCGGCTGTCGCTGGGCACCGACCCGGAGGCCACGGCGAGTGAGGTGCTGCGGCGCCTGGTGTCCCGGTCCACGGTGCTGCGTCCAGGCGAAGTGATGTTGCTGAAGCTGCTCGTCTCTTCCTTCGGGGTGCGCATCCTGGGGTGGCTCCCACCGCGCATCCCGGTGAAGGAGACGCTGGCGCACGTCATGGGGCTCCTGCTTCAAGATGCCCCCACGGCGGGAGACGTGCTGGCCAGCGCCGCGGCGCACGTGAAGACCGCCACGGATGTGCTCCGGGTGCTCGTCGCGTGGGCGGGCGGCAACCCCGACCTCACCGTCAAGATTCCGCTGAAGAGCCCTCCGCGTCCGGTGCGGCGCGCCGTCCTGCGGATGCTGGAAGGCTGCTCCGTGCTGAACCTCACCGAGGACCTCCGGCGCCACGCTGGCCTGTGGAAGGCCCAGGCGAAGCTCCTGCATGTCTTCGAAGAGTGGCAGCGCCATCCGAAGGTCGCGCTCGCGTTCGCTGTCTTGCGTGAGACGGTGTTGGCGCCGGAGACGCCGTTTGGCGCAGCCGTGCTGGGGCTGGCCAGCGAGCATCCGGCGGAATTTCAAAGGCTGGAGGTCGACGGAGGCGTCCGCCTCTCCTTCCGCTCCTGGGGCTCGCACGTCGAAGCGGCGCTGGACGCGTGCGATGTCCGCGGCGCGCTGCGGCTGCTGCGGCAGCGGCCCGGCGAGCTGCTGCGCCGGTTGGATTATGTGAGCCGCCTGTCGGTGGCCCAGTCGGGCTCCGCCGCGCTCGACCCGGAGCTGCTCGCGGCGCTCGAGGCCGTGCTGCCTCGGGCCGCGCCCGCGCTGCTGCTCACCGCCGCGGCGCACCTGCGCCAGCGGCACAAGCCGTTCGCCAGGCGCGTGTTCTTTCCCAAGGGCGAGGCCACCCACGCCTGGGGCATGGAGGACCGGCGCCCCTTGCTCCCCGGTGACGCCATTGGCCAGTTGGTGGCGCCGCTGGAGCGGGAACTGCTGCGCCGGGCGGAAGCGCTGCCGACCTTCCCTCAAGCGGTGCTCGACGAGGCCCTGGCCGACCTGCTGGTGCCGCTGGCGGAGAAGACGGCGTCCCGGGCGTTGGTGGCGGTTCCTCGTGGAAGCCTGCTGCCGCTGCCGGAAGGGAAGACGCTGCGCTTCTTCGTCCATTGGACGGAGCCCAAGGGGACGCGGGTGGACCTGGACTTGTCGGTGGCCTTCTACGACAAGGATTGGTGGTTGGTGGACCTGTGTGACTTCACGAACCTGCGGCTGGCGGACGACGCCGCGGTGCATTCGGGGGATGTCACGTCCGGGCCGCTGCCGCTAGGAGGCGCCGAGTTCCTGGATGTCCATGCCCCGCGGCTGCTGGCGCAGGGCGTTCGCTACGCCATCCCGGTGGTGTTCTCCTACAACAGCGTCTCGTTCGACCGCATGGAGGACGCGTTCGCGGGCTTCATGGTCCGGGAGGGCGCTGGCGGACCTCACTTCGATGCGCGCGCGGTGGAGCAGCGCTTCGACCTGCAAGGGAGCGGACAGATTTCAGTGCCGCTGGTCATCGACCTCGTCGAGAAGCAGCTCCGGTGGGTGGATGTGAAGGTTCCTCCCGAGGATGACTTCCAGAGCGTGCGCCGCTCGCGGGGCGAGCTCGCGCACCTTGGCAAGGACACCCTGGCCTATTTCGGCACCGGCGCCCGCCCCACGCTCTGGGAGCTGGCCTGCCTTCACGCCGCCGCGCGCAGCCGCACGGTGCAGGTCCGACGCCGGGATGGCTCCGTGTCCGTCCTGAAGCGGGCCCCGGGCGAGGACACCGCCGCCTTCCTGCGCAGGCTGCGTGGCCTTGAAGCGGAGGCCACCACCCACGCCTTCATACCCGGCACGGCGCCCACCTTCTTCGCGGGGATGACGGACGTCCCGTCGCTCCCAGCCGGCAGCGAGGGCTATGCGCTGCGCTTCCTCCACACGTCCGCGGAGTCCGTGACACGGCTGGCCGCGGGGGACCTGGTGTCCGCGCTGAAGGCCTGACGCGGTCCTGGTGCACCTGGGTGGAAGGGCAGGGCGAGGCCATCGAGTACCAGGCGGACGGCGCCGGCTCCTTCACGATGAGCGAGCGCCCGGTGCCGACCCGGCTGAAGCGCGTCGCCCGGCAGTCGCCGGTGGAGGGCGCCCTGGCCGGGTGTGGCCAGGGCCCCCTGTCCGCGCGTTACTGACAGGCGATGCCAGGCAGCCCGCGGTAGGCGCCTTGCGACGTCCAGCGCGTGAAGGGCGTCCCGCAGGCGCCGCCGTAGGGGTCATCCGTGCCGTAGCCGGGCACCCAGTATTCGAAGTGCAGGTGCGGTCCGGTGGATGCGCCGGACGAGCCCACCTGGGCCACCCAGTAGGCACACGAGAGCGAGGTGTTCCGGGCGAACTGCTGGGTGAACTTCTTCAGGTGCCAGTACAGCGTCTTGGAGCCGTCACCGTGTCGCATGATCATGTAGTTGGCGGTGTAGAGGCCACAGGCGGCGTAGGGGTTGCTCTGGTTCCAGTAGTTGCAGCGGTCGTAGTAGCCATCCACCGTGGACTCGATGACGCCGCTGGCGGCGTTCATGACCCAGACGCCGTAGTCCATCTTCCCGAACCCACCCGACAGGGCGTAGTCCGTGCCGGTGTGGCCGCTGTAGCGCACGCCGCCGCACGCGTAGTCCCTGCCGCCGTAGTCCTTGTAGGCGCTGACGACGCAGCCTCCGTTGCCGCACTGGTCCCCGAGCATCGAGATGGGGAAGCGGAACATCGTCTGGGCCTGAGACGCGGCGGGAAGCGCCAGCAGGGTGAGCGCCAGCGCCAGGGTGAGCTTCCGTGTGTTCGCGCGAATCATCGGGCATCTCCCAGGTCCGGAGCCGCCTGACCCGTGCGTACATTGATTTTCCAGAACGCGCCGCCGCCGGCGTTGTAGCGAAGGACGTCAGGGCCGAGCCATTCCATGTGGTGGCTCGAGACGGGTGGGGGCACGAAGTGGGCGGGGACCCCTTCGAAGAGCATCCAGTTCTCCATGCCGACATTGGTGAGCTGCCGCGGGGCCTCACCCTCCACCGACGTGACGTAGAACGACGCCACGCTGGTCCTGCCGGACACGAAGACCACCGTCTTTCCGTCCGGAGAGATGGAGGGCGTCGCGTCCACGCCAGGCCCGTCCGCCAACACCTTCACGCGGCCGTTCAGGTCGATGATGCCCACGGACGTCTCGTGCGCCTCGTTCCCGCGGGCCTTCAGCGTGGCCACCAGCGCGTCACCCTTCGCTGTCGGGAACAGGTCTCCTCCCACCCCCTGTGCCAGCAGCTTCTCGCGGACGCCGGAGCCGCGCAGGCGCAGGTTGCCCTCGCCGTCCAGCAGCGCGATGTTGGGCCCCACCGTGCGCGCCTCGCGGTACTTGAACTCGCGGTCCACGACCTTCACGGCGCCGGTGGCCTCGTCGTACTGGACGATGGCCAGCAGCGGCAGGTCATCCGTGCCCAGGGGCTGCGTTGGGATTTCGGCGACGATGCCCGCGAGCATTCCCGGGCCCTGTCCGAAGAGGTTGATGAACCGGGCCTTGGGGCCGAACTCTCTCTGGACCGCGGGGGCGATGCTCTCGCGGGCCTTGGTGACGCGGCGAAGGTCCGCGGGGTTCATGCGCTCTGTTGCCGTGGCGCTGGTCGCGGCCAGGGTCAGTGTCGCGAGCGCGAGGATTGATTTTTTCATCTCTCACCGAGGAAGGAGGAAACGACGCGGGGGGACACCCCATGGCGTTATCGGGCGCTCCTCGTCTCGGTTTCTTGGAATATTTGTTTTATTGTATTGTCGTAATATTCCTGTTTTTGAAAGGGTCGGTGTCTGGCGGAACATGACCCTGAGCGCACTTTCACAGGAGAGACGGAAAGTGAGATAGTCGTGAAGGCAACCAATGCCTTCAGGGGAGCGACTGACATGCCTTTGTACTACGTGCAGAACTTCACTTACGACGGTCCTGGCAGCTCGAAGATGTATGGCGCCATGGGCGCGCACAATCACGACCAGGCCAATCAGTTCACCAAGGACTGTGTCGCCTACCTGAAGAGCATTGGCTGCACGAACGTGCAGGAGACGGGCAGCTTCGCGAGCAACCAGGCCGAGCCGTTCAAGGGCAAGGAGATGAGCTGGGACGTGCTCCAGAGCAAATGGGTGAAAGCCTAGGCTAGAGGCCCCGGAGCAGGGGCCGGCCGTGGGACAGGCCGGGCCAGGGGATGGCCAGGGCGACGAACAGCATGGCCAGCAGGAGTCCCACCGCCCAGGTGCGGTGTCTGGACCGCGAGGGCGCCTCCCTTCGCGACATCGCGGAGGTGGCGTGCGCGGCCGTGAGGGCCAGGAGCATCAGCAGCGGGTGCTCCAGGCCGAAGAAGCGCAGGTGGCCAATGGACATGCTCATCCGCAGCGCGTCCATGCTCCGCGGGGTGATGGGGCTGAGCGCGAAGTAGAGCGTCATCCCCAGCAGCATCTGGGTGTCGAAGGCGGAGACGAAGACGCGCTGGAGCCGCCGGTCGCTGGACGTCCAGTCACGGCCTCGCGCCCAGCCCACCAGCGCCCTCGCGAGCGCGAGCACGCCCAGCACCACCACCCCCCAGCGCAGCCAGGAGTGGAGGAGCAACACTCCCGAGTAGAGCATGGTGCCTACCCTTCCTTCTTCGCGGGCATCGCCTCAATCCAGCGCTGGATGAGCGCCCGGCCCTGCTCGTCCACCACGCGGGTGCCCACGGGCGGCATCTGCATGAAGTCCCCGCGCTGGCTCATGCGGTGGAGCAGCGAGCTGTGCTGGACGTCGCCCGGCGCCACGCGCTGCGAGCTCCTCCCGAACATGCCCGACGTCTGCATGAGCGCCTTCACGTTCACGGACGTGCGCCAGGTGTCCGTCTCCTGCACGGAGCCGAGCTCGCCCGCCTCCAGGCGCAGGTGCAGGCCGGAGCCGCTGCCCAGCGCCATGCGGTTGGCGCTGTGGCACGACACGCCGCAGTTCATGTGCAGGTAGCCCAGGGCGGCCTGCTCCACCGGCGTGCCGGGAATGCGAGGCACCTGCGTGGGTGGGTGGCTCAAGAGCCCTTCCTCCACCAGCTTCGTCAGCGTGAGCCCACGCGCGCCTTCATGGGCCAGGGCGACGGCCTCGAAGCCGAGCACCTCGTCGCCGCGCCCGCGGTGACAGGACTGGCAGGCCAACTGGCTGGGGATTTCGTAGCCCTCCGTGCCGGGCACGTCCTTCTCGCCGTCGGTCAACTCGAGCGCCGTCTTCCCGTCGTCGCTCCAGCGGTAGGTGGTCCGCAGCCAGCCGCCGTCCGGGCGCTTCCAGAGGAAGCGCGTCTCGATGGGGCGCCCCTTCCAGCGGAACTCCTTCCAGAGCTTCGTGCCCACGGGGAAGCGCCACTCGTCGCTCTTGGACGTGTCCACCTTCGTGCCGGGTGGCAGGGAGATGAAGCGCGCCTTGTCCAGGCCGTCGCTCCAGAGCTGGAGGCCGGGCTCGTAGGGGCGCACCTCGGGAGGAATCGCCCGGGCCGCCCACCCCGTGCCGCCCTCGCCGTAGAGGCCGGTGCAGGCCAGGTGCTGGAGCGCCTGGCACTGGATGCCGCCGTTGGCTTCCTTCCAGCTCGCCTCGGTGGGCGTCTTGGTACAGCCTCCGGCGGACACCATGATGCTGAGCAGCAGCGCACTCGTGCGTGGCGCGGACATCGGACCTCCTGACACCTTCCAGCCTATCGGCTCGGGCGCCGCGCTTCGTGCGTCTTGCTGACGCACCCCGCGGCGCTCACTTGGGGACGGGGTACTTGGACAGCTTGCGTTGCAGGCTCCGCCGCTGGATGCGCAGCAGCCGGGCGGCCTGGGAGATGTTGCCCCCGCAGTCGGCGAGCACGCGCTGGATGTGCTCCCACTCCGCGCGCGCCAGGGAGGGCACCTCGTGGGTGAGCGCGGCCTCCTGGCCGGAGGGGAGGGTGGCGCCGGCGAAGGCGAGCAGGATGTCGTCCACGTCCGCGGGCTTGGCCAGGTAGTGCGTGGCGCCTCGCCGCACGGCCTCCACCGCCGTCGCGATGCTGCCGTAGCCCGTCAGCACCACGACGGTGATGCTCGCGTCCAGGGCCTTCAGCTCGCGCACCAGCTCCAGGCCGGAGCCGTCGGGCAGGCGCAGGTCGACGACGGCGTAGCCCGGGCGCAGCGCCCGCGCGGCCTCGAGCGCCGCCTGCGCGCTGGCCGCGCCGTGGGTCTGGAAGCCGTGCCGCACGAAGGCGCGCACCAGCCGCTCGCGGAAGCGCTCGTCGTCGTCCGTGACGAGCACCGTGGCGGGGGCCTCACCCGGCGGCATCGGACGTCTCCTTTCTCAAGGGCAGCTCCAGCGTCACGCGCGTCCCCTGGCCCTCCTCGGAGCTCAGCTCCAGGCGGCCGCCACACAGCTCCGCGTACGTCTGGGTGAGGAACAGGCCCAGCCCCATGCCCTGGCCCGCGGGCTTGGTGGTGAAGAAGGGCTCGCCCAGCCGGGGCAGCAGCGCGCGGGGGATGCCGGTGCCCCGGTCCTCCACGATGAAGCGCAGGCGGTCCACCTCGCGGTGCGCGGACACCACGACGCCTGCCTGGGTGGCCTCGCTGGCATGCAGCCCGTTGCGCACCAGGTTCGTCAGGACCTGCACCAGTCCTCGCACGGGGCACCAGAAGGGCACGTCCGGGCCGGGCTCGAGCTGGAGGCGCGCCTGGTCCGCGGTGCTCAGTTGTTCCCGGAGGCGCGCGAGCACGTCGCTCGGCGTCGTCCGCTCTGGCACTTCGCCCAGCGTCTGTCCGGTGCGGGCGCTCATGCGCTCCAGGATGTCGCGGCAGCGCTCCACCTCGTCCCGGATGAGGCGGGCGTCCTCCAGCGCTTCCTGGGGG
The DNA here is from genome assembly GCF_010894475.1 of Myxococcus vastator. Classification (GTDB taxonomy): domain Bacteria; phylum Myxococcota; class Myxococcia; order Myxococcales; family Myxococcaceae; genus Myxococcus; species Myxococcus vastator. The sequence goes on along the minus strand of NZ_JAAIYB010000004.1, from coordinate 40,543 downwards.
GCCTCCAGGATGAGGGTGTCCAGCTCGTTGGCCGCGATGGCGATGGTGCCCAGCGGCGTGCCCAGCTCGTGCGCCGCGCCGGCCGCGAGCGTGGACAGCGACGCCAGCTTCTCCGCGCGCGCCGCCAGCCGCTGCGTGCGCGCCAGCGCGGCCTGCCGGTCTCTCAGCGCGGCGGCCACGCGGGCGACGACGAAGGCGATGATGAGCGCCGTCAGCGTGAAGGCGACCCACATGCCCACGACGTGGAGTGAGTCCAGGCCGTGGCTGCCCGGCGCGCTCACCGTGCTGGGCAGCGGGACGTGGAAGGCGAAGAGGCTGGTGGAGCCCAGCACCGACAGCAGCGCGATGAGCACCGTCCAGCGGGGGCCCAGCACGATGGCCGCCAGCGTCACGTGGACGAGATACAGCATGGCGAACGGGTTGGCCGGGCCACCGGAGAGCGCGAGCAGCCCCGTCAGCAGCGCGGTGTCGAACGCGAGCACGGCGCCCAGCAGGCCGGGGCGGACCTCGGGCTCGCGGCGGAGCCAGAGCGCGAGGAGCAGGTTGGACACCGCCGTCGTGGCCACCAGGGCCAGCAGCGGCGCCACGGGCAGCGCCAGCCCCAGCACCCGGACGGCGACGCCCACCGTCAGCGCTTGTCCGGCGACGGCGTGCCAGCGCAGGCGGACCAGCCACCCGAGCGCGATGTCGCTGGAGGACAGCCGCGCCGCCATGTCCCCGGTGGAGCGCCGGAAGGCGGAGCGCGGGGGCGAGGCCAGCACGTCAGGCGGCGGCGCCTCGGCGTGAGTCGGCGCGGTGGACACCCGCACGTCATATCCCGGCGACGGAGGTGGGGTGTGCGTCAAGTTGACGCATTGCCCTGCCGGGCCGGTGTCCCAGCCTGGCCCTGGAGCGTGCTCCGGAGCTGGGAGATGTCCCGGGCGGGCGGCGCGCCAAACAGTCGGCCGTACTCCCGGCTGAACTGCGAGGGGCTCTCATAGCCCACCGAGTGCCCCGCCGAGGCCGCGTCCAGCGCCTGCCCCAGCATGAGGCGCCGGGCCTCCTGGAGCCGCAGGTGCTTCTGGTACTGGAGCGGGCTCATGGCGGTGATGCGCTTGAAGTGGTGATGGAGCGCCGACGTACTCATGTGCGCCACGCGCGCGAGCTGCTCGATGCGCAGCGGCTCCGCGTAGTGGTGCTTGAGCCAGGTGATGGCCCGGTTGACGGAGTCGAGCCGCTCCCCGGCCACGGCGATGTGGCGCAGGTTCGCGCCGTGCTCGCTCGACAGCAGCCGGTAGAGCAGCTCCCGGATGAAGAGGGGCGCCAGGAAGGGGATGTCCCGAGGCGTCTCCAGGAGCCGCACGAGCCGGGTGGCCGCGTCGAGCAGGTCCGGCTCGGCCGGGCTGAGCGACATGCCCGGTCCGGCCGGTGGGGTCCCGGTGGGCTCCAGCGCGGCCTCCAGCATCAAGGCACCCAACTGCCCCGGGTCCAGGTCCACGCGGAGGCACAGGTACGGCGCCTCGGGCGTGGCCTCCAGGACCTGGCCCGTGACGGGGAGGTCCACCGACACCACCAGGCACTGCTCCGGGCCGTAGTGAAAGACTTCATTCGCGAGCATGACCTGCTTGCGGCCCTGCGCGACGATGCAGAGCGCAGGTTCGTGCAAGGCATGCAGGGGCTCGCTCGGCTGCGCGGCGCGAATCAGGACGACCCGCGCGATGGCAGTCTGATGGATGCCATCCGCGGGCGTGTGCCTCTGAATCAACCGCGCCAGCGCGGCCGAGTGCTTGGAAGTGGAGGAGGGCGTCATCGAATGGAGAAGCGTATGCGGCCCGGCCCTCCGGTTCAGCGTCATCCGCCGGTTCGTGCAGGATTGGGCAAGAACCCGGCAGCATCGGAGTACTGCGTCAGCGGCGGGAGCGCGCAGATTGCGGTCATCCACTCCGCAATCACGAGGCGCATCCACATGTCTGGAATCAAGGGGAAGGTCATCGCCATCACCGGGGCGAGCAGCGGAATCGGGGAGGCGACGGCTCGCCTGCTCGCGAGCAAGGGCGCGCATGTCGTCCTGGGCGCGCGCCGGACGGACCGGCTCGAAGCCCTGACGTCCGCCCTCCGCGCGGACGGCGGCTCCGCGCGCTACCGGGCGCTGGACGTCACGAAGCGCGCGGACGTCGAGTCCTTCATGGGCTTCGCCCGCGCCGAGCACGGCCGACTCGACGTCATCATCAACAACGCGGGCGTCATGCCCCTGTCGAAGCTGGAGGCGCTCAAGGTCGAGGAGTGGGACCGGATGATTGACGTCAACATCCGCGGCGTCCTGCACGGCATCGCCGCGGGGCTGCCCATCATGCAGGCGCAGCGCTCCGGCCAGTTCATCAACCTCTCCTCCATCGGCGGCCACTCCGTGGTGCCCACCGCCGCGGTGTACTGCGCGACCAAGTACGCCGTCATCGCCATCTCCGAAGGACTGCGCCAGGAGGTCGGCGGTGACATCCGCGTCACCGTCATTTCACCGGGCGTGACGACGTCCGAGCTCGCGGACTCCATCTCCGACGCAGGCGCGCGCGAGGGCATGCGCGAGTACCGGCGAATCGCCATCCCACCCGAGGCCATCGCCCGGAGCATCGCCTTCGCCATCGAGCAGCCCGCCGACGTGGACGTGAACGAAATCATCGTCCGTCCCACCGCCAGCCCCAACTGAGCGTGACACCGCGCGGCCGGAGCCTGGCGCGGCTCCGTCCCGCTGTGCGTGAAATGCCGAGCCAGCACGCGTTTCTCGTCTGACCGCCTGCCTTGACATCGTCGCGCGGCCGGGTTTCATTGGGCTCGGTCTCGATATTGAGAGTGATTCTCAATAGCGCCCTTGCTCCGAGGAGAACATGGCGGTTTCGACCCTGCTCATCCTGCTGGGCCTCGCTGTGCTCCTGTCGGTAGCGGCCCGCGCCCCCCAGAGTGGCCTCACGCGTCACCGGGGGTGGGTGCGCGCCGTGGGCGCCGTGGCATGTCTGGCGGGCGTGGCCGTGGGCGTGAAGGCGCAGGGGGTGAGCGTCGGGCTGACGACGGCCACGGTGGTGGTGATGCTGGCCACGCCGGTGCTCGCGCTGTGTGGGCCGCTGTGGCCGCGCGCCACGCGGTGGGCGGTGCCGCTCAGCGCGGTGGGGCTGGTGCTGGCCTGGGCGGGGACGCGCTGATGGCCCAGAAGCATCAACATGGCGCTGCTCGCATCAGCGCCGCGGTGACGGTGGCGCCCGCGGCCGGGGTGCTGGCGACGCTGGCGCTGGTGGCGGTGCTGCCCGCGTCCGTCGATGTCCGATACCTGCTCGCGTTCCTCGTCGCGCTGCCGGCGATGGCCATCGCGGCGTGCCTGGCGCTGCTGGCCCGAAGTGGCGCGCGGGCCTGGATGGGCGCTGCGGCGGTGGCGGTGGTGTCGTCGGTCGTCCTGGTGCTCACGTGAAGCTGTCTCCCCGTTCGTACACCATCCTCTGGGACGCGCACGCCTGGGCCGGCGTGCTGTCGTCGCTCATCCTCTTCGTGCTGTTCTTCCTGGGCTCCTTCGCGCTCTTCGCGGAGGAGTTGGCGCCGTGGCAGGAGCCCACGTTCCGGGCGCCCATCGCGGTGTCGGAGGCGCGGGCCGTCCAGCTGGCCCAGCAGTTGGCGGAGGCGGAGACGGCGGCGAAGCCCGCCTGGTTCGGCATCTCCCTGCCCACCGCCGAGGAGCCGTGGATGCGGCTGTGGCGCATGACGCCCGAAGGCCCCATCCGCTCCACCTGGTGGGACCCGGTGTCCGGCCAGCAGCTGGGCGAGCGCAGCGACCTGGGCGAGTTCCTCAACGCGATGCACTTCCTGGAGCCGCTGCCCTTCGGCAAGCACCTGGCGGGAATCGCCTCCGGCGTGCTGCTGCTGCTCGTCATCACCGGCGTGCTCATCCAGTTGGGGCGGCTGGTGCGGGAGCTGGTGCAGTTCCGTCCGGAGTCGTCGCGGCGGGCGCTGTGGTCGGACGCGCACAAGGTGATTGGCGTCATCAGCGCGCCCTTCCTGTTCGTCTTCGCCCTCACCGGCGGAGTCCTCTGCCTGTCGGACTGGTACCTGCCCGCGGTGGTGTCGTCCGCGCTCGACGGTGACGCGAAGGCGATGGAGGTGGCCGTGGACTGGCCCGCGCCGCTCGCTCCTTCCGGACAGCCCGGCGGCCCTCCCGACCTGAGCCGGGCGCTGGCGCTGGCCAAGGCGCGCTTCCCGCAGTCGGAGCACAACTGGTTCTTCTTCGACCACCTGGGGGACGCGAACGGCACCGTCCACCTGCCGGGCGAGGCGGAGGGAACGCTGCACGCCTTCACGCACCTGCGCGTGTCGCGCGAGGGGGACGTCCTCTGGTCGCGCGAGACGGGCGGCGGCACGCGCTACACGCAGGTGATGGACCCGCTGTACGGCCTGCACTTCGCGACCTGGGCCAGCTTCCCCGCCAAGGTCCTCTACGCGCTGCTCTCCTGGCTGATGGCGTTCGGCATCCTGGCGGGCAACCTGCTCTGGCTGGAGCGGCGGCGCCTGCAGGGGAAGAGCCGCTTCGACGCCGTGCTCGCGAAGCTGACGGCGGGGGTGTGCGCCGGGCTCACGGTGGCGGTGGCGGTGCTCTTCATTGCGAACCAGCTGGTGCCCGCGGAGCTCGCGGACCGTCCCCGCTGGGAGCACACCGCCTTCTTCGTGGCCTGGGCGCTGGGCGTGGGAGGTGCGTGGGTGGGCGGCTCGCCCGGCGTGTATGCGCGCCGCCTGCTCATCCTCGCCAGCGCGGGGCTCTTCGCCGTGCCCTTCATCGACGCGGTCCGGATGCAGCGGCTCCCCTTCGCCCCGGGCTCCGCGTTCGTGCTCGCCACCGAGGTGGGCCTGTGCCTGCTCGCGGTGCTGCTGGCCGGCGCGGCCCACGCCATCTCCCGCCTTCAGAAGCAGGCCCCGACGCCGATGCCCGCCGCGGTGCCTGCCTGAAACCACGCCGTACCCCTCATGGAGAATCCAATGCGCAAGCGCAGCCGTCTGGCGACTGCATCCACCACGTCCCTCCTGTTCCTCGCCGCCTCGTTGACGGCGTGCGGCTCGTCGGACTCGGACCCGAACGTGAACCCCGACGAGACGGAGACCGGGCCGGTGTACAGCCTGGCCACGTCTGTCTTCGGAGACTCCGGGTCGGCCACGTATGTGAGCGTGTTCAACTCGCTCGACGTGACGAGCATCGACCTGGAGCAGGCGAGCGAGCACGCTGGCTTCGCGACCATCGGCGCGGTCGACGGGAAGCTCTTCGTCGGCGCGGGCGAGGCGCCCGAGCTCACCCGCTACTCGGTGTTCGACAGCGGGCGCTTCCAGGAGTCGGGGAAGCTCAGCTTCGCCAACTACGGGCTGACGGCGGCGCCGCTGTACCTCAACCACTTCGTGGACGGGACGTCGGCGTACATGCAGCTGGAGGAGTCCCGGCGCATCGTGTGGAATCCGGAGGCGATGACCCTCTCCGGCCCCGTGGAGTCGCCGGGGCTGGTGACGGAGCGCGACGGGCTGGTGGTGAAGGCCAGCTTCGACCGCGGCGTGGTGGCGCACGGCGGCTATTCGTTCCAGCCCTTCTACTGGACGGACGCCAACTACTACCGCTTCTCCCCCAGCTCCCAGATTGCCGTCTACTCCCACGCGGATGACAGCCTGGTGGAGCTGCTGGAGGCGCCGTGCCCGGGCCTGGACGTGGCGACGAAGGACGAGAACGGCAACATCTACTTCAGCAACTGGGTGTTCAGCGCGGGCGCGCCGGTGGTGGACGACACCGCCCCGGAGACCTGCATGGTGCGCTTCAACGCGAACGCGCGCGCCATTGACGGGGACTGGACGCGCTCGCTGGCGTCCATGGTGGGCGGGCGCCAGACGGCCGCGTTCCGCTACCTGGGCAACAACGTGGGCGTGGTGGCGGCCTTCCACGACGACAGCCCGACGCTGGGCGCGACGCCGACGGCGTCCGACGTCACCAACGGCACGCACTGGAAGCTGTGGCAGGTGAACGTGGAGACGGGCGAGGGCGCGCCCATTGAGGGCCTGGATTGGATTGCGGGCGGCTACTACGCCTTCACCATCGAAGGGCGGACCTTCCTGCTGCTGCCCACCGCGGACTACGCGTCCACGTCCGTGTGGGAGCTGAACAGCAACGGCTCCGCGGTGAAGCGCTTCGAGACGCTGGGCTGGGCCTACCAGTTCGTGAAGGTGCGCTGAGCCGGGTGCGCCAGGTGCCGCCCGCGTGAGTGACGCGGGCGGCGCCGTGCTTCAGTACTCCACGGTGGCCTTGAGCCAGCCCGAGCGGCCGGGCCGCTGGACGCCGAAGAAGTCGAACAGCCTCGCGTCGGTGAGGTTGTCCAGCTCGGTGGTGAGCCCCAGGGAGAAGCCGTTGAGGCGGACCTTGTAGCCAACGCCCGCCGCCTGCGCGAACTGGCTGTCGATGGTCTGCTTCGTCTCCGCGGAGCCCAGGCCCCCCCAGTAGCGATAGAAGCCGTGGACGTAGCGCGCGGTCCAGAAGGGGGACAGCTCGTCCTCCGCGGTGGCCACGCCTCGCAGGGACAGGCGCGCGGTGGCGTTGAGGAAGAACCAGGGCCGGTTGGGCAGCCGCTGTCCCTCGAAGGCGCCGAAGGTGCCCTGGCTGGACACGTTACGGAGGTCCTGGACGGTGGCGTTGGCGTCCACGTGCAGCCAGCCGCCAGGGGCGCTCCAGCCCGTCGCCCCCTCGAGGCCCAGCGCCCGCGCGCCGTAGACGTTCTGGAACGTCCAGTCGCGGTCCCTGCCCGCCAGCAGGATGAGGTCCCGCGCCAGCCGGGCGAACCCGTTCAGCTCCCCCCGGAACACGCCGAGCCGGGTGCGCAAGGGCGCGGTGGCCAGGCCGGCGTTCACGTTGTGGCTGCGCTCTGGCGCCAGGTCGAGGTTCTCCCGGATGAGGACCCCGTTGCCGAACAGCTCGTCCATCCGTGGCAGCCGCGTGGCGCGCTCGTAGCTGACCTTGAGGTAGACGGGCTCGGCCACGCGCAGCCGCAGCGCCGCGCCGCCGCCCAGTTGGTGCAGGTCGCGGTCCTTGCTGAGCCACGCGCCGGTGGGCTGCAGCTGCTGGGCCCTGGCCGCGTAGAGGTAGTCCTTGGCGAAGACAATCAGCTCCAGCGCGTCGTTGAAGGCGTTGAGCTGGTACTCCAGGCCGGTGACGGCGGTGAGGAGGTCGCGGTCCGCGGAGAGCGGGTCCTGGTCGCTAGGGCTGGCCAGCCGCCGCTGCTCGCCGGTGCGGCGGGTGAGGGTGGGGGCGAAGGCGAGCCGCAGCGTCTGGGACGGGCTCAAGGCCCAGCTCGCGTTGGCGCGGCCATAGAAGGACTGCTGCCAGAGCGTCTGGTCGGTGGCGTCGCCGCCCAGCTCGCCCGGCTGGGTGCGCTCGCGCAGCCGGTTGCCGAACCAGTCGTAGACCCACTGGGACGTGTCCTGGAAGTCGGAGGCCTGCCACGCGTAGCCGGCCAGCGCGTCGACGCGGACCGCGCCGGTGAGGGCCTTCTCGTAGAGGAGCTGCGTGCCGAGCGCGGTGGCGCCGTAGCGTGCCTCGCCGAAGGGGCCTCCGCTCATCACCAGGTTGTGCTGGAGGTCCTTGTCGTAGCCGGAGCCGAAGACGCGCAGGGCGACGCGGTCCGCCCAGCCGACCTGTTCGAAGCCGGCCTCGAGCCCGCCGCCCAGCGCCTGGTAGCCGTCGTGGAAGCGGCTGACGGTGACAGGGCGAAGCTGCCCGCTGTCGTCGGAGGCCTCCACCTTCACGCGGTAGTCGTTCCGCGTGGTGTCCGCGAAGAGGTGGGCCCGGGTGTAGAGACCGCCAGCGGCGGGCCGGTAGCTGCCGCCCAGCGTCAGCCGGTACGTCCCGAAGGCGCCACCCTGGAGCGACACGGCGCCATGCGGGCCGTCTTGAAGCGGCGCGGAGGTGAGGTTGACGGCGCCGCCCAGCGCGTCGGCGCCGAAGCGGGAGGGCACCACGCCCCGGTAGATTTGAATCGAGTCGACCAGGTTCACCGGCACGTTGGCGAAGCCAAAGGGATAGCCGGACAGCTCGAGCGGCACGCCGTCCAGGAAGAAGCGAACCTGGTCGTCGGTGAGGCCGTTCAGCGAGAAGCGGATGGTGCTGCCCAGGCCGCCGCTGCGGCGCACCTCCACGCCCTCCTGCGCCGCCAGCACCTGGCCCATGTCCACCGAGCGGGCCTGCGCGCGGGTGGTGCTGACCACGCGCACCGCCTCCGCGGACTGGCGCATCCGCTCCGCCTCCGAGCGGCCGGACACCGTGGTCTCCAGCGTCTTCTCTTCCGGAGGCGGCGGCGCGGCGGGCGCCTCCGCCTGCGCGGGCGGTGGCTCGGCGGCGGGCGCGGCCTCCGGCGCTGACGGGACGGGCGCGGTGGCCGGCTCCAACCGGAAGGAGTGGAGCAGCTCAATCTGGCAGGCGACCGCTGCTCCGCCGACGCGCGCGGGCTCGAAGCGGAAGGCGAGGCTGGCGGTGCGAATCGCCTCGTCGAAGGCCGCGCCCGCGGACCGCACCACCTCCGACTCCGTCACCACACCGTGCTCGTCGATGGTGAGCCGCAGCACCACGTCCGCCTGGCGCCCCGCCGCCAGCTCCACCTCCGGATAGGGGACGGTGACGCTGTCGATGCGGCTGGGCGGCTGGACCTGGGAGGGCGCGGTTTCGGAGGGCGCGGGCGCCGCCGCGGGTGCTGGCTCCGCGGGGGCCGCCGAGAGCAGCAGGGCGAGCGAGGTGAATGCCGAGAACATCCGCAATCCCGTTTTTGGTTTTGCGTCTCAGTCTCAACTGTGACGCGAGCCGCTTATCGAGGATTGCGACAGGCCGGTCAAGGCAGGGCGCCCGGGTCTTGATTGACGGCCTGTCTCACGATTCGATAATCGCGCAAAAAACGTATATGTTGAAAGTCTCGAAGCTGAGCCTTCACCGCGAACTGAGTGAAGGCCGGCACGGCCCCTTTTCACGTGGGGGGCCGCGCCGGGGTGCCGTGCCTTGCGGGCTGCCTCATCGCGGGGATGAGGCAGCCCGTTTTTTCGCGGCTCAGGCCCGCTCCACGCGGAGGCGCGCGGGCAGGCCATTGATGCTGACCTCTTCTTCCTGGCCAGTGAGGCCCTCGGGGCCCACGAGGATGCTGGAGGCCAGCGTCTCCCGCGCAATCAACTCCCGCGCTTCGTCCGTCACGCGCTTCACGCGCGCGTCGCCGTCCACCCAGAGCTGGATGCGGTCCGCGTAGCCCAGCTCCAGGTCCTTGCGCGCGCCCTGCACGCGGGCGAGCAGCTCGCGCACCAGGCCCTCATCCACCAGGCCTTCCGTCAGCTCGGTGTGCAGCACCACCACGCCCACGCCCATGCCCGCGGCGGCGTAGCCAGGGTTGGCCTCCACCAGCGTCTCCAGTTCCTCGGCGGTGAAGACCAGGTCCTCGCCGACCACCGTCAGGGCCACGCGGCCCGTCTGGAGCAGCTCGCGGTGCAGCGCGGCGCCGTCGCCCGTGTCGAAGGCCTTGCGCACCGGGGCCAGCTTGGGGCCCAGCCGTCCGCCCACCGCGCGCAGGTTGGGCCGGACGCGGAAGCGCACCACGTCCGCCTCCGGGCTGCCCGGCTCCACGAAGCGCACGTCGTGGACGTTCAGCTCGTCCGCGATGAGGTCGCGGTACACCGCCACGCGGTTCGTCAGCTCCTTGCGCGCCAGGATGACGTCCGCGCGCGACAGCGGCTGGCGCACCTTGAGGCGGTTGTCCGTGCGCACCTTGAGGCCCAGGGACACCAGGTCCCGCACCGCGCCCATCTCCGCCGCGAGCCCCTCGTCGATGAGGGCCGTCTCCACGGTGGGGAAGCGCGCCAGGTGGACGCTCTCCGGCTGCGTGGTGGGCCAGGGCTTGCGCACCAGGTTGCCCCACATCTCGTCGGCGAAGAAGGGGATGAAGGGCGCCGACAGCGCGGCGATGGTGGTGAGCGCCTCGTGGAGCGTGAAGTACGCGTCCTGCTTGTCCTGTTCGAAGCCCGGCGCCCAGAAGCGCGAGCGGCTGCGGCGCAGGTACCAGTTGGACAGCGCGTCCACCAGCGCCACCATCCGCTGGGCCGCGTCGTAGACCTGGTAGGTGTCCAGCGCGCGGGTGACGTCGCGCAGGGTGAGGTGGACCTCGGACAGAATCCAGCGGTCCAGCACCGGCCGCGCCTTCACCTCGCGCCAGCCCTGGCTGCGGCGGATGGCCTCCCACGGCGCGTCGGACGCGTCCGGGTTGCCGGCCGCGGGGTTGAAGCCGTCGATGTTCGCGTAGATGGTGAAGAACGCGTAGACGTTGCGCAGCTTGACCTGGAAGTCCTTCTGCAGCAGCCGCACGTTGCTCAGCGAGTGCCGCGTGTTGGACCAGGTGGGGCTCGCCGCGTAGAAGAACCAGCGGAACGCGTCCGCGCCCGGCGCCTTGGCGGAGGGGTCCTTCAGCACCACGCGCTCGGAGGGCGCCAGCCGGGGCACCTCCACCGGCATGACGCTGGCGCCGCGCGCGGAGGGCGCCACGTCCAGCGTCTTCAGGTCAGCGGGCGCCAGCAGCAGCACGCGGCGCTTGAGCTTCTTGTGCGCCTTCACCGTCGCCGTGAGCGCCACGTCCGGGCGGTCCGGGCGGAAGAGCCGCACCTGGGCGCCCTCTTGGAGGTCCAGGCCCTCCAGGTCCTCGCGGGCGATGAGCGCCACGCCCGGCTCACCCGGCACGCCGGCCTCCGCGGCCGTGAGGACGGCGAAGTCCATGCGCACTTCGTCCAGGATGATTTCCGGCGGCGTGTAGTTGCCCTTGGACTTGGACTCCTTGCGGCCCTCCTTGTCGGAGACGTGGCCCAGCACGATGCAGCTCTTGTACGGCTGCGGCCAGCCGCGCTGGGGCGACAGGCCCATGCGCGCCTGCGTCTCCTCGTCGAAGAGGAGCGTGCTCACCATCAGCAGGGAGTAGAACCAGCCGCGCGTCTGGTCGATGGCCTCGGAGATGAAGTCCGCGGGGAAGGCGCGGTTGAAAATCTCCCGCGAGCCCGGCGCGTGCGGGAAGCCCCACTGCGCGAAGGGCATGCAGCCGGAGTCGAACCACACGTCCACGACTTCGGGCACGCGCTGGAAGCGCCCCGGGGTGCCGGGCTTCTCGAACGTCACCTTGTCAATCCACGGCTTGTGGACCAGGAGGTGCCTGGCGTTGGCCTCGTGCGGCTTGCCCGCGAGGAAGGCGTTCAGCTCCGCCTCCACCGCGGCCACGTTGTTGCCCGGCTTCTCGCGCAGCGCCTGGAGCGAGGGGACGGCCTCCACCTCACCCGTCTCCGAGTGCACCCACAGCGGCAGCGGCGTGCCCCAGTAGCGCTCGCGCGACAGGGCCCAGTCCACGTTGTTGGCCAGGAAGTCGCCGAAGCGGCCTTCCTTGATGTGCTCGGGCACCCAGTTGACGGCGCGGTTGTTGGCAATCGCCTCGTCCTTCACGGACGTGGTGCGGATGTACCAGGCGGGCCGGGCGAACTGGATGAGCGGGTCGTCGTCCGCGCGCCAGCAGAAGGGGTACTCGTGCTTGTACTGCTCCGTGAGGAGGATGAGCCCGCGCTCCTTCAGGTGGCGCTGGATGTCCTTGTCCGCCTCCTTCACGAAGCGGCCCGCGACGAGCGGCACGTCGTCGGAGAAGGTGCCGTCCGGCTTCACCGCGCAGAACAGCTCCAGCGCCTCCGGCTGGGCGAAGCGGGCCCTGTCCTTGCGGAAGGCCTCATAGTCGTCCTCGCCGAAGGCCGGGGCGATGTGGACGATGCCCGTGCCGCTGTCGAGCGTCACGAAGTCCGCGCCCAGCACGCGCCAGGCCTGCGCGTCCTCCCCGCCGTCCTTCAGCGGCAGCCGCGTGTCGCCTGCGCGCTGGTGGTACTGCTCGAAGGGCGGCTGGTAGCGCTGGCCCACCAGGGCGCTGCCCTTCTGCGTGGCGACCACCGGCAGCTCCTGCTTGAGCTTCTTCGCCAGCGCCTCGCGCAGGGCCGCGGCGACGATGAGCTTGCGCTCGCCCGCGTCCACGGTGACGTAGTCCACGCCCGGGTTGACGGCCGCGTACATGTTGGACGGGAGCGTCCAGGGCGTGGTCGTCCACACCACCAGCGCGGTGTCCGGCGCGTCGCGCAGCGGGAAGGCGACGTAGACGCTCGGGTCGTCCACCGTCTTGTAGCCCAGGCCCACCTCCGCGGCGCTCAGCGCGGTGCCGCCCTGCGGCCACCACCACACCACCTTGTGGCCCTGGTACAGCAGGCCCTTGCGGTGCAGCTCCGCCAGCGCCCACCACACGCTCTCCACGAACTGCCGGTGGTAGGTGACGTAGGCCTGGTTCAGGTCCACCCAGAAGCCGATGCGCTCGGTGAGCCGCTCCCACTCGGAGGTGTAGCGGAAGACGGACTCGATGCAGCGCTCGGTGAAGGGCTCCACGCCGTAGCGCTCAATCTCCGCCTTGCCGTGGATGCGCAGCTCCTTCTCGACCTCCACCTCCACGGGCAGGCCGTGGGTGTCCCAGCCGGCCTTGCGGGGGACGTAGTGGCCCGTCATCGTCTTGTAGCGGGGGAACAGGTCCTTGATGACGCGCGTGAGCACGTGGCCGTTGTGCGGCAGGCCGTTGGCGGTCGGCGGGCCCTCGTAGAAGACGAAGCTGGGGGCACCCTCACGCGTTTCGAGCGAGCGCTCGAAGATGCGGCGGTCCTTCCAGAAGGCCTGGATGCGGCGCTCGTCGGAAGGGAAGTCCATCTCCGCGGGCACCACATCGAACAGGGAAGGGGGCGTTTCAGGCATGGTGCGGTGCTTGATAGCACCGCCCGCGCCAGGGATGCCCGTCCTGTGAATCAGGGCTGCGGACAGAGCGGCCAGTTGCCCCCACAGATGTCGCGTTCAATGTAGTAGCCCCAGTCCGGGCTGTAGAAGGCGAAGTGCTCCGGGCCGCTGCCGCAGGACACGTACTTGGACCGGACCAGGCAGTGGAGGTCCGGGTTGTACTCCGGGTAGAGCGCCTGGGACGTGGACTCCGTCGCGGGAGGCTCCGCCGTGGCGTCGTCCATGGCTCCACCGCAGCCCCCCATCAGCAGGGCGGCAAGGCACATCAGGGTCGCGCGATTCTGGGACATGGGCCTCTCCTGAGACCGGCGTCCGTCGCCGGGGTGCTGAGTCTAAACTGGGATGTTCTGAATTTCAGGGTGGGCCTGTTGACGCCCATGTGCGCATCTTCCTAGGTTCTCGGCGGCTGAGAATTTCCACACCCCTGGAACCGAGAGAGACATGAAAAGGCTGCTGCTCTGTGCGCTGTCGCTGGCTGTCGTGGTGGGCTGTTCCGATGCGCCGTCCGGACAGCCTCTTGAACAGGAGGGCTTCCAGGTCCTCCAGCACGATGCGACGACGCTGGAGGCCACGTACGGCTCCGGGGGCGCGGTGGTGCGGATGCTCGCGGTGGAGACGCAGGCCAACGTCGTCGAGGTGACGTACGACTTTGGCGACCCCGTCATCGGGTTCCACATCGACTTCAACCAGGGCGTGGGCCAATTCACGCCGTCGGGCAGCCCGCTGGACGCGTCCCACGCGCACCTGCTCGCGTCGCTGTTGGAGGGGCTCGCCCACGAGCTCCCCGCGGAGGGCCGCACCCGCGTGGAGGAATCCGCTGAGCGCCAGACGAGCTTCATGCTGATTGTCCCCGTGGGCGAGGTCCTCACGGCGTACGAGTACGTGTCCGAGCGCGGCTGGGTGCACCTCTCCTGCACCTGCAGTCGTCAGTACATCGGCTCCGGCTACTACCGCACGGTGGGCCGGGGCTGCGGCTGCACCGGTGGCTCGGGCAATGGCTGCAAGGGCCGCTGCGGCCAGGGCTGCGGCGTCACCAGCCTGCCGCGCTGCGTGGGCTCCACGGCCTATACGCAGGACTGCGCCAAGCACGACTACGGCCTGGGCAGCTTCGCGGCGGCGTCGGATGACTACTCGTTCGCGCGCAACAACTGCAGCTGCAGCGGCGTGGGCTCTTGCAGTTGAAGAAGCGCGTCCTGACAGGTGTGGCGCTGGCGCTCGTCGCCGGCATGGCCCTGGGCTGCAACCGGGCTTCCGGGCCCTGTCCCGATGGCGCGCGGCTCCAGGGCCGCGCGCCGCCCGACGGCGTCCTCCAGTGGTGCGCCCGGCCCGATGGCCAGAAGCACGGCCGTTGGGCGGAGTGGCACGCCACCGGGAAGCTGAAGACGGAGGGCGCCTACGTCGACGGGAAGATGGAGGGCCGCTGGGTCAGCTACTTCGAGGACGGCGTGAAGCAGTTCGAGGGGGACTACCGCGGCGGGCTCAAGCAGGGCCTGTGGACCCTCTACTATGAGGAGGGCCCGAAGAACCGCGAGGAGCTCCATTCGCCCGGCGCCGGTCCGGTGAAGTGGACCGCCTGGCGCTCGGACGGCTCGAAGTGGGCGGAAGGGACGCTGGCGGGACATCGCTCGCAGGGCGCTTATACGGAGTGGCACCCCAATGGCGCGCTGGCCGTGCAGGGCCAGTACGAGAAGGGGGAGAAGACGGGTGAGTGGAAGTACTGGGACGCCGCGGGCGCCGCCACGGATGTCCCGCAGGGCGACTTCGACAGCGAGTGACGTCACGTCCGCCGCCGTGGGACTCCTGCTGGCGGCGGGCGCGTGTGGTCCCGCTGTCGTGCCCGTCTCCCCGGAGACGCTCACCCCGGCGCGGCGGGCCGTGGTGGGCGGAGCGCCCGAGCCGGGCTTCCCCGCGGTGGCCGCCATCGTTCCCGTCTCGCCCTTCTGTGGTGAGCCTGACGAGGCGGCTCGCGTGCTCTGCACGGGCACGCTGGTGGCGCCCCGCGTGGTGCTGACGGCGGCGCACTGCGTGGAGAACTTGGAGGCGCCGCGGGTGTTCTCGGTGGTGTTCGCCGCCGAGACAGCCCGCGCCTCCGCCGCGCAGCGCATCCGCGTGGTGGAGGGCCGGCTCCATCCCGCGTGGCGTCCGGGCGTGAGTGATTTGGGCGTGCTGATGCTCGCCAGCGATGCGCCCGTCGCGCCGCTGGCCTGGGAGGCGCGGGCGTTTCCCGCTGACGGCGTGGGCCGGCTGGCGCGGGTGGTGGGCTTCGGCATGGACGGGGAGGGCGGCTCGGGCCTGCGCCGAGGTGGCCTGTCCCGAGTCACGTCGGTCGAGGCGGACGCGTTCTCCATCGAAGCGGCGCCAGCGATGTCGTGCGGCGGGGACAGCGGCGGCCCGGTGTTCCTCGAACAGGACGGGCTCGAACGCCTGGTGGGTGTCACCTCGTTTGGTGACCTCACCTGCACGACGGGGACGAACACCCGCGTCGACGTGCACGCGGACTTCATCCAGGCGGCCATGGACGACGCCTCTCGGGACGCGCCCGTCCGGACGCCGGTGGACCTGGACCTGGACGCGTGCGCGCAGCAGTGCCATGCGCATGGGGACTGCCCCGTGGGCATGGCGTGTGTCGCGCGGGAGGACGGCGCCCGGAGCTGCGCGGTGGCGGGGCTCGAGGCGGGCCACTTCGGGCCTTCCTGCACCAGCGCGCAGGGCGAACATCCGTGTGTGAAGGCGGGCTCGGGGTGCCGGCTGTGGCTGCCCTGCTCCACGCCGCGGGATGCAACAGCGCGGGGCGGGTGCGCGGAGGCTGGGGGCGGAAACCCCGGCCTGCTCCCGCTGGTGCTCCTGGCCTGGGCCTGGGGATTCGGCCGTCGCGCCAAGGGCGGGTAGGTCCGCGAGCGCCCGCCAGCCGCTGCTCGCCTGTCAGCCCCGCTGGCATGTTGTTTAACTGAGTGGTTTAATTTGGGGTGGAGGTCGTTATGGTCACCCCCATGGTTCAGCAACGTTCCGAGCAGCTCGACGCGGTCTTCCACGCGCTCTCCGACCCGACGCGGCGGGAGATGCTGCGCAGCCTGTCCTCGGGGCCGCGGAGCATTGGCGAGCTGGCGGCGCCGTTCAGCATGTCCTTCGCGGGCGCTTCCAAGCACGTCAAGACGCTGGAGCGAGCGGGGCTGGTGAACAGGTCGGTGGAGGGGCGCACGCATCGGTGCAGCCTCGCGCCGGCGCCGCTGGCCGGAGCGGCCGACTGGCTGCGTTTCTACGAGCGCTTCTGGAATGACCGGCTGGATGCCCTGGAGCGGGAGCTCCGCAAGCCCGAGCGCGGCGGCGCCAAAAAGGGTGAGCGGAAGGAGTGAGGTCCGCAGGCGTCCCGTCGCCCCGCGGGCTGGGGGCACTCAGTGTCTGTCGTCTTCTCGCGGGGCATCACCCGTCCCGGGACGCGGGCCCCGTTGCTGTTTGAGCCGTTCGCGCGGCCAGACGAACAGCGCCATCCCGGCCAGGAACAGGAAGAAGAGGACGACAGACAGCACGAGCACGCCGCCGACGAGGCCCGCCGCCATGCCAGCCAGGCCCCACAGCAGGCCATGGGGAAAGCCCAGGACGGCCCCGATGACGGTGCCCACCGCCGCGCCCGCGTAGGCGAAGGGCTCGATGAGGTTCACGATGCGCTCCCATGTTGATGCTCGTCACGCGCCTGGGGGCGCAGGGCCTCGCCGCCCATGGTACCAGCCGCCGTCCCCGCGCGGAGGGGGCCCACCGCAACATCCGCTCCATGGGCGCCGCCAGCCCAGCGGGTGGCACATTCCTGACATAGGACTGTCAGGGGCGGGTCGCAGGATGGCGTCCACGAAGCCCCTTGGGTTCTCCCAACCCAGGGGTGTTCGCATCCCACCCCCAGGTGCCAACCGACATGATTCCCTTCTTGATGATGTTGCCGCTGCTCGTCCCCGCGGGTGTCAAACGTGGGCGCCCCAGCAAGGCACGGAAGGAGCGGGTGCTGCGTCCGGTGCCCCCACCCACGAAGGAATCAGGAAGCGCGCTGCCTGCCCGTGCCACCTCGCGGCGACGGAGCCCGCCGGCCCAGGTCCTGGGGCAGCGGGCCCTCAACCGGGCCCTGCTCCAGCGGCAGTGGCTGTTGCAGCGCTCCCGCACGGGCGTGATGGAGGCACTGGAGCACCTGGTGGGGCTCCAGGCCCAGGCCACCCATCCTCCCTACGGTGGATTGTGGACGCGGCTGGAGGGCTTCCAGCAAGAGGCGCTGACCCGGTTCATCACCGAGCGCCAGGTGGTTCGCGCCGGGATGATGCGCGGGACGTTGCACCTGGTGACCGCGCGCGACTGCCTCGCGCTGCGTCCCGTGCTGCAACCCGCGATTGACAGGGCGCTGAAGCACTCCTCCCATGGCAAGCAGCTGGCCGGCGTGGACGTCCAGGCGCTGGTGGCGGAGGGACGGGCGCTGCTGGAGGCACGTCCCAGTCCCCGCGGCGAGCTGGGCCAGCGGCTCCAGGCGCAGTGGCCCGGCCATGATGCGAGCGCCCTGAGCACGGGCTTCTCGAGCCTGGAGCCGCTCGTCGTGGTGCCACCCTGCGGAACGTGGGGCCATGGCGAGCGGATGGTGTACGCCACCGCCGAGTCGTGGCTGGGTCAGCGCTTCGAGCCCGCCGCGTCGCCAGCCGCGCTGGTGCTGCGCTACCTCGCCGCGTTCGGTCCCGCGAGCGTCAGGGATTTGCAGGCCTGGTCGGGCCTGTCACGCATGGGCGCTGTCCTGGAGCGGTTGAGGCCCGGGCTGCGCACCTTCCGTGACGAGCACGGCGTGGAGCTGTTCGACACCCCCGATGCCCGGAGGCCCGACCCGGACACGCCCGCGCCCGTCCGCTTCCTGTCCGAGTTCGACAGCGCGCTGCTGGCCCACGCGGACCGCACGCGCATCCTCTCCGATGCCGCTCGCAAGCGGGTCTTCACCCGCAACGGCATCGTGCGCGCCACCCTCCTCGTCGATGGCTTCGTTCGAGGAACCTGGCGCATCGAGCGTGCGCGTGGCACCGCGACCTTGTGCATCACGCCCTTCGCGCGACTGTCGCGTGAGGACCGCACCGCGCTGAGCGACGAGGGCGCGCGGCTGCTCGCCTTCGCCGCCGCGGAGGCCCGGCGCGCCGACCTCCGCTTCGAGCGGGTGGGGTGAGGGCACTGGGGGCGGACTTTCCCAGTCCCGCGCCATGCAAAAGAGCCGTGTCTCCATAAAACGCCATTTACCTTTAATTCGTGATTTCCAGGTGATATCCGGCGCCCTCTTTCCCGCTTTGGGAGTGAGGAGGCACGTCGAATGGCACAGGCACACTCGGTGGTGGTGGGACGTGGCTGGGTGCTGGCGTTGGGACTGGGAGGTCTGCTGGCGGCGTGTTCGCCGGCGGAGGAGGTGGCCTCCGCGGAGGTGAGGTCTCCGGAGGTGGCGTCGCGGGCGCAGGGGCTGGCGGCGCCCATTGGGCGGAGCGTCACGCTGAGGGCCTGCTCGACGCAGCAGTTCGTGTCCGCGGACCAGAACCTCGCGAACACGCCGCTGATGGCGAACCGGGCCACGGCGCAGGACTGGGAGCAGTTCCAGGTGGTGGACGCGGGCGGTGGCCTGGTCGCGCTGCGCTCCGTGTCGTCGGGGCTGTACGTGTCGGCGGACACCAACCTGGGCGGACAGCTCGTCGCCAACCGGAACAGCGTCCAGGACTGGGAGCGCTTCGAGTGGGTGGAGTTTGGCGGCGACTCCGTGGGCCTGAAGGCGCGCAGCAACAACCTCTTCGTGTCCGCGGACACGAACCTGGGCGGGCAGCTCATCGCCAACCGCGCGTCGGCGGGGTGCTGGGAGTCCTTCTCCGTCAGCGTCATTGGCGGGGGTGGCGGCGGCTGGGTGGAGCGCTGGCGTGACGACTTCGACGGTAGCAGCATCAACGCCGCCAACTGGTTCGCCAACACCGGCATCCATGTGAACAGCGAGCAGCAGCAGTACACGACGTCGCCGCGGAACATCGAGGTGAGCAACGGGACGCTGAAGCTCATCGCGCGGCACGAGTGGAACAACGGCTATCCCTTCACGTCGGGCCGCCTGGAGAGCGCGGGCAAGCGGGAGTTCGGGCACGGCAAGGTGGAGGCGCGCATCAAGATGCCGGTGGGCCCGGGGCTGTGGCCGGCGTTCTGGATGCTCGGCAACAACATCAACCAGGTCGGCTGGCCGGAGTGCGGTGAGCTCGACATCATGGAGAACGTCGGCTACGCGAACTGGACGTCGGGCGCGCTGCACGGCCCGGGGTACTCCGGCAACACGCCCATCAACCAGCAGTTCTTCCCGAGCTCGCCGGTGAGTGACTGGCACGTCTACGCCACGGAGTTCTCGTCCCAGGACATCAAGTGGTTCATCGACGGCGTGCTGCTGAAGACGGTGACGCGCGCCGAGGTCGAGCGCTACGGCCGCTGGGTCTATGACCGCCCCTACTTCATCATCTTGAACCTGGCGGTGGGCGGCACCTATCCGCACGGCGTCAACGGGGCGACGACGCCGTACTTCGGCGTGCCGCAGTCCACGCTGAACCACATCCGCGACACGGCGCCCGCGCTGGAAGTCGACTGGGTCCGCTATTCCCAGTGGCAGTGAGCCGGAAAGGAAAGGCGCCAGACGTCATGCGAAACGAGCGTGTTTCCCTCAAGTCCCTGGCCTTCGCGGCCCTGTGTGCCACCACCCTGCTGGCCTGCTCCGGCGCACCGGATGAGGCGGCGCAAGAAGGAGCGCCCACCGGGAGCGCCGAGCAGGCGGCCCTCGCGACGCGCGTGGTGGGGTACCTGCCCACGTGGGCGGGTGACATCAATGCCATCCAGTACGACAAGCTGACGCACATCAACTACGCCTTCGCGCTGCCCACCGCGCAGGGCGGCCTCACGGGGGTGAGCAGCAACGACGCGCGGCTGCGCTCGCTGGTGCAGACGGCGCATGCGCGCGGCGTGAAGGTGCTCATCGCCGTGGGCGGCTGGAACAACGGCAATGACAGCGGCTTCGAGCAGCTGGCCGCCAGCGCCTCCACGCGCACCGCGTTCGTGAACAACCTCATCAGCTTCGTCAACGCGGCGGGGTTGGACGGCGTGGACCTGGACTGGGAGTACCCGGACCCGGGCCCGTCGGCGCAGAACTTCGCGGCGCTGGTGCGGGAGCTGGGCGCGGCGCTCCGGGCGCGGGGCAAGCTGCTCACCGCGGCCGTCATCGCCAACGGCTACTACGGCGAGGGCATCCCCACGTCGACGTTCAGCGACTTCGACTTCCTGAACATCATGGCCTACGACGGCGGCCATCCGCATTCGACGTATGAGTTCGCGGTGCAGTCGCTCAACTACTGGGTGAACCGCGGGCTGCCGCGCGCGAAGGCGGTGCTGGGCGTGCCCTTCTATGGCCGCTCGCCGTCGTCCTACGTCAGCTACGCGGAGCTGGTGGGCCGTGATTCCCAGGCGCCCTACAAGGACTGGGTGGGGGACGTGCAGTACAACGGCATCGCCACCATCCAGGCGAAGTCGCGGCTGGCGCTCCAGCACGGCGGCGGGGTGATGATCTGGGAGCTGTCCCAGGACACGCAGGGCGCCACGTCCCTGCTGAGCGCGATTGCGCAGGTGGTGCAGACGCCCGGCGGTAGCAACGTGTACCGGCTGGTGAACAAGCTGACGGGCAAGTGCGTGGACATTGACGGACCGAGCACCGCCGACGGCGCGCTCCTCCACCAGTGGGCCTGCCACGGCGGCGCCAGCCAGCAGTGGGCGATGGAGTCCACCGACAACGGCTACGTGCGCTTCGTGTCCCGCCACAGCGGGAAGGCCCTGGACGTGCGGGAGGTGAGCACGGCGGACGGTGCCCGGCTCCAGCAGTGGAGCTACTCGGGCGGCGGCAACCAGCAGTTCCGCGCCGTCTCCCTGGGCAACGGCTTCCACCGGCTGGAGGTGCGGCACAGCGGGAAGGTGCTGGACGTGGCGGACTGCTGGACCCGCGGTGACGGCGCGGCCGTGCAGCAGTGGGCGTGGTCCAACAACGATTGCCAGCAGTTCCGGCTCGAGCAGCTCTGAGCCGGTGCGGGGAGGCGGCGCTCCAGCCGGGCCGGGCTGGAGCGCCGTCGTCTTCCCCAGGAAGGTGTGAGGCTCAGGCGTTGAGCGTGCTCTCGTCGACGCCGGCCTCGGCCATCAGCGTGGCCAGCGCGAGCTTGAGCTTGTCCTTCGCGCGAATCTCCAGCTGACGGGCGCGCTCGCGGGAGAAGCCGAAGTGCTCGCCCAGCTCGCTGAGCGTCATCTCCGCGTCACCCATGACGCGCTGCTCGATGATGAAGCGCTCGCGCGGGTCCAGGCGGCGCAGGGCGCGCTGCACGAGCTCGCGGGTGAGGTTGGCCTGCTGCCGGTCGGCGACCTCGTCCACCGCGGAGGCGGACTCGGACTCCACGAAGTCCAGGTGCGTGGCGTCGCCGTCCTCGCCCATGGGCGCGTCCAGGGACAAGTCCCGGCCGCCCATGCGCTGCTCCATCTCGCGCACCTCGGAGGCCTTCACGTTCAGCTTGCGCGCAATCTCCTCGGCGTTGACGACGTTCGCGTCGCCGGCGCCCAGCTTCTCCAACTCGCGGCGCGTGCGGGCCAGGCTGAAGAAGAGGCGGCGCTGCGCCTGCGTGGTGCCCAGCTTCACCAGGCTCCAGTTCTTCAGGATGCAGTTCTGGATGTACGCGCGAATCCACCAGACGGCGTAGGAGATGAGGCGGATGCCCTTGTCCGGGTCGAACTTCTGCACGGCCTTCATCAGGCCGATGTTCGCCTCCTGGATGAGGTCCGACATCTTCAGGCCGTAGGAGCGGTACTCGTAGGCCACCTTCACCACGAAGCGGAGGTTCGCCGTCACCAGTTGGTGGCCCGCGGCCAGGTCGCCGTCGCGGAAGCGCCTCGACAGCTCCTGCTCCTTCGGCTGGGTGAGCAGCGGGTACTGGTTGATCTCCGACAGGTAGGTGGAGAGCGAATCAGGGGAGGAGAAGGAGTTGGAAGCCTGCATGGTGTCTCTCGGGGAAAAAGAGATCTGGTTGGGGGACCGCGATGACGCTACGGGGGGTTGCCCTTTGCGACCCGCGTGCCAAGGGGTGACACCATCGTTTCCAAGTGAATCCAGGGGTTTGCATCCATGCTGCCCCATGCTTAAGGGCGGTAATCGGTCGTTTTTACAGCCGGCCTCACGGAAGTCTCTTCCGAACGTTGACTGGCCAACGGGGCACCTGGCCCAGGGGGGCAGGCAGGTGGGAGCGGGCGTGCGGGGCCCTTCACGGAGGCCCGCTGTGTCGTGCCCGGTGCGTCGTCGCCACCTTGATGGGATGGGGGACCTCTTCCAGCTCTTCGCCGTCTCCGCCGTGGTGATGGGCGTGTCGCAGACGCTGTCCCGGGAGCGCATCTTCGCGCCGATGCGCGCGCGGCTGGGGGGCAAGGACTCCTGGCTGGGCTACCTGGTGTCGTGCCCCTATTGCGTGTCGCACTACGTGGCGTTCGTCCTGGTGCCGCTCACGGGGACGGCCGTCATCCGGGTGACGGTGGGGGGCTGGCCGGGCTACGTGCTCAGTTGGGTGCTGTCCGCGCTGCTCATCACCGTCATCGCGGCGTTCTTCCGGGTGGTGTTCTGGTTCGTGGATGAGACGCAGGGCCTGGTGAAGCGGCGCCAGCGGACGGAAGAAGAGGAGACGGCCACGCGGCGCCTCCATCGCGAGCAGGCGGAGCAGACGCTGAACCACCACGACCCTGATTCACAGGAGCCCTCACCGCCCGTGCCGCATTGATGCGATGCGTCGCGTGCCCGCTGTGTGGATCGACCTGGGGGAGGTGGGGAGGACGCAACTTCCCTCTGCAACCTTGAGAAGATGAGGAGAACACCCGTCCCCCACCGGGCAGGAGGTCCTCGTGAGCACCATCGACCGCAGCCGCAGCGCCGTCACCCCTCCGACTGTGAAGGCGCCCACGGCGGCTCCGAAGAACGCCCTGTTGGGCGGGGTGGTGGAGGCCATCAAGGGCGGCATCGCGGACGTGCCCCGCTTCATCGAGATGGGCAAGGACGTCTTCCAGGCCGCGCATGTGAGCGAGCTGAAGCGCCTCTTCGGCGGGGACGCGAAGCCGGACCGGATGAATGACGGGAAGTTCGTGGGCGCCAAGGGGCAGACGTTTCCGCCCGGCACGCCGCTGAAGGATGTCCCGGGCGTGACGCCGCTGGACAACCCGAACCCGTCGAAGACGATTCTCTACGTCAACGGCATCATGACGCCGACGTCGGGCCAGCTGAGTGAGATGCAGGCCATCGCGGAGACGGCGGACGCGAAGGTGGTGGGGATTCACAACGCGACGCAGGGGCTGGTGGCGGACCTGGCGCAGTGTGTGGGGGACAAGCTGGACAAGGGCCGCAACCCCGCGGTGGATACGCTGGCGGACACGCTCTACGGCGAGCTGAAGGCGGGCCGTGAGGTGCACCTGATGGGGTACAGCCAGGGCGGCCTCATCACCGCGCGGGCGCTGGATGACGTGGCGAAGCGGCTGCGCATCGAAGACGGCATGTCCCCGGCGCAGGTGGAGAAGACGCTGGGCAAGCTGAGCGTGGAGACCTTTGGCGCGGCGTCCACGCGGTATGTGGATGGGCCCAAGTACGTGCACTACGTCAACAACGCGGACCCGGTGCCCACGCTCACGGGCCTGGGCGGGAGCGTGGACCCGACGGCCTTCCTGAAGGACGCGGGCAAGGGCGCGGTGGTGCACCGGTTCACGGATGGGAATGCGAACCCCATCAGCAATCACATGCTGGACACGCTGTACATGAAGCACCGCGTGGACTTCGACCAGGCTCGGGCGGGGCAGTTCTAGTTCGTGAGGATTACACCGGCGTGAACTTCACGCCGGTGGCCTGGAGGCGCTCCAGGGCGTGTTTGATTTCCTCGGCGACGATGAGGGCTCCCGTCCAGCCCTCGGGCCTGAGCACCCTGGCGTTTCCTGCTTTTGTCTCGTCGATGCGCAAATCACGCACAGAGGCGTAGTGCCCCACCTTCTCGGGCACTCCGTCTTCATCCGTCCACAGCCGGATGCGCGAGGCCTTCTCGTCGATACAGCGGATGAGGCGGGTTGCTACCAGAATCAGGTACTGGTCTGGGTGGCCCTGGATGTCCACGGGGATGAGCTGCACGTCTCCTGGAGCCAGCTCCGTGAAGAGGGCCGCCACCTTGACGTGGACGACTGGGATTCGGACCCCCGCCTCCGTGAAGTCCAACGGTCGGCCCGGCTCTTCGATGGGGATTTTCAGCCGCCCCTTCACCTGGACAGGGGCTCCCTGCCTGAAGCGGTCGGGGTCACGCAGCTCGCGGCCCTTGGTGTCGGCGGGCGTATCCAGGTGCCAGCGTCCGGGGACCTGGACATCGTCGTGCAATTCGAAGAAGCGCCGAGACATAGGAGGGAATCTAGGGTGTTGCTCCTCGGGTGAGGAGCAGGTTCAGCTCCGTGCCGCGCGTGGCGACTTCCCTGGCCAGGCGTCTGAGCGCTGATTGTAGGGCCGCACGACACGCTGTGACTGACCGGCAGTGGGCCGTCGCGGCATCCAGTTCCGCGAAGACCACGTCGTGATACCGCTGAGGGTGAGGCCCCCGATGTCCCTCGACGGGCACGATGTTCTCGGGGTCCTTCAGCTCCATCCCCGCCTTCTTGAAGATCTTCCTGAACCTCGGCGTCCAGGGGCCGCCACGCGCGGTGGAGACACTGTTCTTGTCGGTGGCGAGGTGGTGCTGTTCGGGGCGCCTGTTGCTCCTCCCCTGGTTCGCCATGGCGACCGCGTGGGGGGCCAGCGCGACGGTGAAGCCCTCGGCCGCCATCGCCACCGACTCCACGCTTCCGATGGCCACATACTGGTAGCCCGCCTGCGTCTCCACCGCGAGGGACGCCTGCGCCGAGCCCGGGAGTCGCGGCGCTTTCGCAGCGAGCCCCGCCGTGTTGCCGAGTGCGGCCGTGGCCAGCATGACGAAGATGCGCGCTGCGTTCTCTCCGAGGACTTCGCCATACGCCTCGCCCGCCGCGCTGAGCTGCTCAAAGGTGGTGGCTTGGTCCACCTCACGCACCAGCGCCACCCATCCGTCCAGAATGCGCCACACGGTGTCCACGCCCAGGTAGGCGATGGCCGTGGCCGTCAGCAGCGCTGCCAGCCCCTTGCTCACCGGTTCCGGGAGCGACCAGAGGAGGAGGTACATGCTGACGGAGGCACTCACCGTCGCCAGCAGCGCCTGCGGGTCGGCCATGTCCTCCAGCGCCTCGGCCGTCTCTTCCCACACCGAGTCCATGGCGATGGCCATGGCCAGCGAGTACTTGCCGTCGCTGGCCAGCAGCGGGCCTTCGGCCAGCAGGCGCAGGCAGTCGCCGGGCTGCGACTTGCGCTTGCACCAGCGGCCATAGGCGCGCGTCAGTTCGTCATCCGCGTAGGCCTCCAGGAGACGCAGGCTGTCTGGGTCCTTCTCTTCGTTCTGGGGGATGAGCCGGGGGCCGCGCCTCTCGTACAGGTACACGCCGCTTCGCTCGGGGATGCCGAAGCGTCGACGGGCCTCGCGCAGGGGATTGGAAAAAGGCCGCACATCCCGGGCGAGTTCCAGCACGGCCTCCTCGAACTCGTCCTCGTCCAGCTCCACGGGCCCGGCCTCATCGTCCGTGAACGGCGTGTGGACCAACGGAGGTTCCTCCCTGGTCTCCAGGCGCACGAGGCGCGTGGTCGAACAGCTCGTGACGGCAAGCGCCAGCACCAGCCAGATGACCGCATGTGCTCTCATTCAAGTCCTCGCTGGGCAGCGGGGCCTCACTGGAGGTGGCGCGGCCCAGGTCCACCGACATTTCCGAAAGAGCGTGGCGCGCGCCGCGGCAGGACAGGCGTGCCATTTTCGCCACCTGCTCCGGGGGCCGTGTGCGAGGCGGGCACTCGGGCCGCTCCAGACGAGAGTTCATGCCGGCGCTGCGCAGGGTGAGCCTCCGCGGTTGCTCAAGAGCCCGCCCCGCGAGTCCGAGGCGACAGGTCCTCCGTCCCCTTCGGCACGAAGCGCGTGGAGCTTCATGCCGGAAGGGCGGGCCAGAGGCGCTCACCACGGTGACTCTGGCCGCGTAACGCTCAGAATGGCCCCGCGCACACCAACTGGCCATCCAGGCATTCCGAGTGGCAGTCCGCGTTCTCGTCGCACGCCATCCCGAGGCAGGCGCCACCGCCGCAGAGGCCGAGCGGCCTGCAGGTGTTGGTCTGCCAAAAGGAGTAGCGGTTGGACCAACTTGTGGTGCTGCGCGCGGGGTCGCACTCCAGGCAGATGTTGCTGGAGTTGACGGTGCCGGCGCTGTACGTCACGCCGTCGATGGTGCAACTGGTGGGCGAAGGCGGCGAACAGTAGCTCGACACCCCGTCACACGTGACGCTGGGAGGGTTCCCGGTCTGCGAGGCAGAACAGGTGCTCATGCCCGAGCAACTGCGGCTGGTGCTGTCGGAGCAGAACACTGTGACGTAGCAGCCGCTCGTGACGGCCTGCTCCTGGGTGTGTATGAGCGGGTCCTGCCCGTGCTCGGAGCCTGGACCGCAACTGGCAAGGGTCATCAGGACAGCGAAGACATACAGCTTCCGCATGGGATGCCTCGGGGTAGGGGGAGGCCGTTAGTCTTGAACTGGAATTGAGAATAAGGCAAATGGAAATGATTCGCCCTGGTTCGTTACTGGGCCTGACTTCATGGGCGGTTTCGTTGAGTTGCCGCGCTTGGGATATCCGCGTCCGTTTTGCATAATGAAGAAAGCAGAGCGGAATTGGGCCTGCCCCGGTTCCATTGGACGCCTGAGGTTCGCGGTGACGCGCTGCTTCATCGCGCCTGCTGTCGGCGTACGTCAGTCCGACTGCAATATGAAAATTGGCGGTGCTGGCCGACCGGGTGTCCGGCAGCGGTATGCGTTCAAGGTGCTCGACTCTCACTTCTTGCAGGACAAATCGTACCCGGTGTTCCAGTTCTGGCCATCCAGCGAGTACTGGCCACGCATGTTCATCATGCCTGGCGAAACGACATGCTCTGTGTCCCGGATCTTCATCTCGCCCATGGGACCGCTCGACTCCCCGCGCCAGGTGATGCCATCCGTGGACGAAGCCTTGGCGTGACCGCCCAGGTTGTCGACGATGACATTTACCCAATTGCTCGATGCTGCGTCGAACGTGCGGTACGCGGTGAACTGGTATTTGTACTTGCCGGACAACACCGCGAAGTCGGTTCGCAGCCATGCCTTGTCGAGGTCGGGCCTGACATCCAGGGTGACCTCGCTGGGGCTCGCCCCACCTGGCCCATGGACCGAACCGGTGCAGGTCCACGTCCCCGCCAGGGCCTTGGCGGAGTCAACCAGCGCGGACTCGACCGTTGAGGTCGAGGCTTCCGCCGCGACAGCGCTGGGGGCAGAGGCAGGCGCCTGCCTGCCCATTGGGACAGCCGCGGGGTCTTCCGGCCACTTCGAAGCGCTGCCTCGACATCCGAGCAGACCGGCAATAGCGACGAACATGAAGGCAGACGGACGTATGAACATGCATTCCTCGGGCAGAACAGTTGTGCAGCCGAGTTGCATCTAAGGCGGTCAATCGCCACGCGGATAGAGCGCCGTTTACGCCCGATTCGGCGGATCCTACGGTGCTCTTGGTTGGAGCGGGTCAACTCTCAAGCGGTGGGTCGGTGAGTTGCAAGCCCCTGTCTCCGTGCGCCTCGCTCGCGTGAGCAACTCAACGCCGAACAGCAGAATCCCGCGGAGCGATGTCCATGCATCGTTGAGCCTGCTCACGCCGACCGAGCCAGCGCGACCGCGTCAGGACCCGCGGGGAAACGGAGCTGCTCCGACGAGTCGTTCGCGGCGAGCCAGACCGCTTCGGCCACGTCAGACTCGCGCGTCACCGCGGCCGGCTGTCCGAAGGAAGCGAAGATGCGCTGTGCGAAAGGCGCATACGGCTCAGGAAACAGCCCTTCCATGCGGGGGCCGCCGTTGCTCGTGAAACGGGTGCTCGGGCAATAGCCCGGCTCGACGAGCTTCACGCGCAGGTTGAAGGCTTCGAGCTCGAACGCGAGCGACGCCGTGAACCCTTCGATGGCCACCTTGCTCGCGGTGTACACCGCCACCAGCGGCATCGGCGACAGCGTCGCGCTGGACGTCACGTTCACGACCACTCCCGACCTGCGTGCGCGAAACAGGGGCAGCACCGCCTGCGTCATCGCCATCACACCGAAGACGTTGGTTTCGAACACGTCGCGCACCGTGGCCATCGGCGTCGCCTCGAAGGCCCCCATCAGCCCGATGCCCGCGTTGTTGACGAGCACGTCGATGGGGCCGCTCGCCTCCAGCGCCGCCGCGATGCTCTCCGGCTTCGTCACGTCGAGCGGCACCACGCGCAGCCGCTCCGACCGGGGGAGGATGTCCTCGCGGAGCGTTCGCATGGTCGCGACCACGTTCCAGCCCCGCGCATGGAAATGGCGCGCGGTCTCAAGTCCGTAGCCGGAGGAGCACCCCGTGATGAGCACCGTCTTCATGACAACCCTCCCACGTTGAGCTTGCCGCCGACGGGCACTTCGTCCTGATACCGAGGCTCGCCAGTGACGAGCGGGGCGAGCTCCGCGAGGAGCGTCTGGGGCCGTGGGTCCGCGCCGCGCGTCGCGGTGAGCAACAGGGCCGCCAGCTCATCGCCTCGTTCCGCGAGCGCAGTCATTGTCGCCCGGAATCCGTACGTTGCTTTCATGTCGACTCCTTGCATTGCCGCGATTCGCGCGGCGTCGATAATCCCAAGGTACTTGCGGCCGACAGGACGCTCCACCACGTAGGGTCCGTATTTCTTTCGCGAGCGTCCGGGCATACAGTGCCGCGCCACCCCTCTACCCATGACCGACCCTCTCTCGGAAGTCATTGCCCTGCTTCAACCACGAGCCGTCTTCTCGAAGGGCATCAGCGGCGCGGGCCGCTGGGGTGTTCGCTACTCGGACTTTGGCCAGCCGAGCTTCTGCGCCGTGCTCGAAGGGCGCTGCCGACTCGCTGTCGACGGCCAGCCCGCCATCACGCTCGAAGCAGGCGATTTCGTGCTCCTGCCGGCGACGCCGGGCTTCGCCATGTCCGGCTTCGAACCGGTGGCACTCCAGCGAATCAATCCCAAGACGACGCCCACGCCGAAGGGTGAGGTGCGTCACGGCACGCGTGGCGGCCGTCCTGATGTGCGCCTGCTCGGCGGTTACTTCATCTTCGACTCACCTGACGCGGCCCTGATGGTGTCGTTGCTTCCGGCCATGGTGCACGTGCGAGGCGTGGAGCGGCTCTCGGTGCTGGTACGACTCGTCGGCGACGAGACGGGCGAGCAGCGCTCGGGCCGCGACCTCGTGCTCTCGCGCCTCGTGGAGCTGCTGCTCATCGAGGCGCTGCGGTCGACTTCGAGCGACGACGCGCCTCCGGGGCTCCTGCGCGGCCTGGCGGATGCGCGGCTCGCACCCGCGATACGGCAGATGCACGGCCACCTCACGCGGCAGTGGACGGTGGCACAGCTCGCGAAGAGCGCGGCGCTCTCGCGCTCGGCGTTTTTTGAGCGCTTCACGCGCACCGTGGGGCTGCCCCCGATGGAGTACCTGCTGGACTGGCGGATGGCCGTTGCGAGGGGGCTGCTTCGCCGCCGGGAGCTCGCCATCGCCGAGGTCGCCGAGCGCGTCGGGTACAGCTCGGCGAGCACCTTCAGCACGGCGTTCAGTCGACGTGTGGGCCAGTCTCCGGGGCGCTATGCACGGGCAAGCTAGGCGGTGCGCCCCACATCGGAGCCTGTGCTCGGGCGTGACGGCTCACCAGAGCGCCTGCTGGCGCAGCAGCTCCGCCAGCGGGTGTGCGCCCAGCCCGTGCGCGTCGAAGAGCCGGCCCGCGGCCTCGTGCGTGGGGTTCCTCCACGCGATGCGCTCCGGTCCGTCCTCTTGCGTGTTGCCACACAACAGCAGCGAGGCCCGCAGGACCTCGGCCGACGGGAACAGCGTGTGCTCGAAGAGGAGCGGATTCTGGCTGGTGAGGAACACCTGCCGCGCCCCCAGCTCCCGCATGCACGCCTCCACCCAGCGCGGGTGCAGGCCATTCGCCAGCTCGTCCGCGATGGCGAAGTCCTCGTTCACATCCAGGTAGTACAGCAGCGACAGCAGCCGCTTCTGCCCGAAGCCCAGCGCCTCATGCGTCATCACCCGGCCGTCGCGCCGCGTGAACTCGAAGCCGAAGCCCCCAAAGCCCACGCGCCCGCCGTTCTCGAACGAGCGCTTCTCCAGCACCTCCACGCGAAAGCGGCCCGCCTCGAAGCCCGCAAGCGCCACGAACTTCGCCAGGAAGCTGCCTTCTCGCGCGTCGTGCGTCAGCTCCAGCACGTCCGTGACAGACGGCTGCTCCATCCGCTCACGCAGCCACCCCGGCATCCACGTGGGCAGCGCCATCAGCCCCAGCGGGAACACCTCGCCGTCCCGCACCTCCATGGCGTAGCGGATGGCGCCGATGCGCTCGAACATCCCCATCGCCTCATCGAAGCGCTGCGGCGCCAGCAAGAAGGTACGGCGCAGCAGCTCCTTGAGCCGGTCCTTCATCCCCGCGTCGATGTACTGCGCCGTCATGAACAGCAGCGTCCACACCGAGCGGTCCAGCAGCGACCAGTGCATGCTCCGCGACCACACCGCCTCGCCGTCCACCTTGCAGTCCATGCCCGCGGCGTCCGCGCGCATCACCAGCCGGGCCGACGGTGAATGGAACCGCACGTCCACCTCGATGCGCGGGTGCAGCGAGGACTCCAGCGCGGGCGTGCGCAGCGGCATCAGCGCGGAGCCCTTTCGCGGCGGCGCCTCCGCGTCCGGCGCCGGCGCGTTCTCCTCGTTCCGGACGAAGACGTGCAGCTTCATGCCCGGAAACGCCAGGTCGTACTCCAGCGCGAACGGCTCGTGGAGGAGGCCGGAGAAGTCCGACCCCAGCACCGTGGAGATGAGCTCCAGGAGCGTCGTCCTGCCGGTGCCGTTCTCCCCCAGCACCAGGTTGTACGACGGGCTGAACACCAGCGAGGTGCCAGGGGCGACGTTCCGGTAGTGGTGGACCTCGAGCCGCGTGAGCTTCATGGGTCTCCTCGGCGCGCAGCATGGCCAGGGTGGGCGGGTGGAGGAACCACGCAATGTCACGGAATGTCCACCTCCCTTCGTATGTAGAGGGCGCCCGAGCCCCTCCCTGGCCGAAAGCCGCATGACGCGGTGCGGGCCAAGGTGGAACGTGAGGTGGAGCCAGACCTCGTCTATACACTCCACCGGCTCTGCGACCCTTCCCGGGTCGGAAAGGATGAAGTGAGGACGATGAAGAACCAGCTTCTCGGCTGTATGGCCTCCGCGCTCATGACCCTGTCGGCGACGCCCGCGCTGGCGCAGCTCAAGCTGCCGGCCCCCAGCCCCGCGGCGAAGGTGATGCAGGAGGTGGGCGTCTCGGAGATTTCCGTCGAATATTCCAGCCCCGCCGTGAAGGGCCGGAAGGTCTGGGGCGAGCTGGTCCCCAACGACAAGGCGTGGCGCAGCGGCGCCAACGCGGCGACGAAGATTACCTTCAGCCACCCCGTCACCTTCGGCGGCAAGGCCGTCCCGGCGGGCTCCTACGCCATCGTCAGCCTGCCCTCGCAGAAGGGCTGGAAGGTGATGCTGAACTCGGACCTGGGCCTGTGGCGGGGCGGCGCGCCCTATGACGCCTCCAAGGACGTGGCCTCGGTGAGCGCCACCACCACGGCGATTCCGGCGCGCGAGCGCCTGACGTACCTCTTCACCGACACCACGGACACCGGCACGCGGCTGGACCTGGAGTGGGAGAAGCTGCGCGTCTCCGTGCCCATCCAGGTGGACACGGCGGCCCTCGCGAAGGCCAACATCGAGCAGGCGGAGAAGAGCACGGCCAGCATGCACGCGAGCGCCGCCGCCTATCTGGCGGGCACCGCCAAGAGCCACGCCGCCGCGCTGAAGCACGCCGACGCGGCCGTGGTTGCCAACCCCACCTGGTACACCCACTGGATTCGCGCGGACGTCCTGTCGCAGATGGGCAAGTACGCCGAGGCCCGCAAGGCCGCGCAGGCCGCGTGGGACCTGGGGCAGAAGGACAAGAACTTCTTCTACCGTGACCAGGTCTCCAAGGCGCTGGCGGAGTGGAAGAACAAGAAGTAGCCCGCCGCGCTCCCGGGGCTCCTCAGCGATGGAGGGGCCCCGTCAGGAGCCGGCGGTAGAGCGCCTCGTAGCGGTCGACAGCGGGCTCCTTCTGGAAGCGCTCCAGGACCCGCGCCCGCGCGCGATGTGAGAAGCCCTGCCAGCGCTCCGCGTCCTCGACCAGCGTGAGCACGTGCCGGGCCATGGCCGGGACGTCACCCAGCGGCGCCAGGAAGCCTGTCTCGCCGTGCGTGACGAGCTCCGGGATTCCGCCCAGGTCGCTGGCCACCACGGGGATGCCACAGCTCAGCGCCTCCAGCGCGGCGAGCCCGAAGCTCTCCTGTTCGCTGGGGAGGAGGAAGACGTCGGAGGCGGCGAGCAGCTCCTCGAAGCGGTCCTGCTTGCCGAGGAACGCGACGCGGCCCTCCAGGCCCTTCTCCCGCAGCATCCGCTCCACGGGCGAGCGCTCCGGGCCGTCTCCCACCATCACCAGCCGGCAGGGACGGTGGCGGTGGACCTCGGTGAAGATGGCGGCCACGTCGGTGATGCGCTTCACCGGCCGGAAGTTGGAGACGTGGACGAGCACCGGCTCATGGTCGTGCAGGGCCGGGAAGAGCGCGCGCAGGCAGGCGCGGTCTCTCACCGGTGCATAGCGCGCGGTGTCCACGAAGTTGGTGATGACGTCGATGGGGACGCGCTCGGGGATGTCGAAGCCCCGCCACGTCGCGCGGCGCAGGTAGGCGGACGGCACCGTCACCGCGTCGCTGCGCATGATGGAGAAGCGCGTAATCGGCAGGTAGCTGGGGTCGATTCCCACCAGCGTGGTGTCCGTCCCGTGCAGCGTGGTGACGACGCGCGGCGCCCTGTGGCCCAGCACCTCGCGCGCCATCCACGCCGCGGTGGCGTGCGGCACCGCGTAGTGGACGTGCAGGATGTCCAGGCGCTCGTAGCTGGCGACCTCAATCATCTTGGACGCCAGCGCGATGGGATAGGTGCTGGACTGCTGGAGCGCCGGGTAGTCGCTCTCCGTCACCTCGTGGAAGACGACCTTCCGGTTCGCGCCATGGAGGCGCACCGGCAAGTCCCGGGCGATGAAGTGGACGCGGTGGCCCCGGTCCGCCATCGCGAGGCCAATCTCCGTGGCGACCATGCCGCTGCCACCGAAGGTCGGAAAGCAGGTGATGGCCACGTTGAGCGGGGCATTCATGTGCGTGCCGGGAAGAACAGGGGCCGGGCGAAGCTATTCCGGCGGAAGTGGTCGAGCGGGTCGGCCAGTCCCAGCGTCTCGCGGAGGACGTAGGGCTCGCCGTGGGTGACGCCCATCCGCGCGCCATAGAAGCGGTCCCTGGCCTCCAGCGACGACAGCGACAGCGGTGAGCCCACCAGCGTGGGCGGCGCGTCCGGGCGGGGCTGCACCTGACTGGCGTAGCAGTGCACCGCCGCCAGCTTGCGCTCGTAGACGGCGGAGACGTCCACGACGACGCTGGGCTCGGCCAGGTGCCGCAGCGGGTAGTAGAGGACCTGCCGCGGCGTGAAGGGCTCCGCGGCGGGCCCCGCGTCGAACTTGCGCACGCCCGCGAAGAAGAGGGCGCGCGTCACCAGCGCGCTGGCCGCCTCGTGGTCCGGGTGCCGCTCCTGCTCCCACGGCACCACGACGAGCTCCGGACGCAGGCGGCGCAGCGCCTCCACCACGCGGGCCACGGCGGCGGTGCGGGTGCGCTCGGGCTCGGGCGTGTCGAAGCCCGCCCACGGATTGAGCCAGCCGTCGGGCAGCTCCAGGTTCTCCCGGTGGGCCAGCCCCAGCGCGCGGGTGG
Organism: Myxococcus vastator; assembly: GCF_010894475.1. Taxonomy (GTDB): domain Bacteria; phylum Myxococcota; class Myxococcia; order Myxococcales; family Myxococcaceae; genus Myxococcus; species Myxococcus vastator. The sequence continues at coordinate 6,667 of NZ_JAAIYB010000004.1, read as the reverse complement.
CGGCCTCCGTCTCCTCCGCGCGGGACTGGAGCGTGCCGCGCGAGCTCTTCTCTCCGCGCGTCAGGTCGACGATGCCGGTGCGGTAGCCACGGGTGGCCATGCTCGCCAGCAGCCCGCCGCAGAACAGCTCCACGTCATCCGGGTGTGGGCCAAAGGCGAGCACGTCGATGCCGTAGGCGGTGTCGTTCGCGCTCATGGCGTCAGGTCCTTCGAGTCACCGGAGAAGGGGACACACGCGTCCAGCACCAACCGGGTGAAGGCGCGCGTCCCGATGCGGCAGGCGAAGTAGGGCAGCCCGAGGACACGCTCCTGGGGCGCGTCCTCCGGGAAGAGGAAGGTGCGCAGGCGGTCCACCTGTTCGGCCGCCGTGGCATCGCGCCGGGCGAGCGCGCGGCGGTAGCGGCCCGTCAGCCGGGACACCGCGACCCGCACCGTGCCCTGGGTGCGGCGCAGCGCGTCCTGGAGGTTCGCGTCCACCGCCGACACCTGTCCGGCGACGCGCTCCAGCTCGGAGGAGAACGCGCCGAAGAGGCGGGCCTCCAGGGCCTCGGGCGTCTCCAGCGACTCCGGTGCATCACGCGTGGCCAGCCGCGTGAGCAGCGTGTCGCGCGGCACGTTCACCTCATCGGGCTGGAGCCCCACCTTGTCCAGCCACCGGCGCGCGCGGTCATCGAGCACGCGGAAGCGCGCCCGGGGAATGGCGAGCGGCATCGGCCGGCCCGCGTGGGCGTAGAGCGGCGCCAGTTGCGCGAAGTAGGCCAGCTCGCCCGGGCCGCCGACATACGCGGCCGTGGGGAGCCAGGTGTCCTGGAGGAGGGGACGCAGCAGCGCGGACGTGGTGAAGCGCAGCGGCTCGCGCTCCAGGGCCGCGTGCAGCGCGTCCTGGGTGATGGCGCTGTTGTCCGGGTGGCCCACCAGACTCCAGGCGCCCGCTTCCGCCGGATCCATCCGGTAGCGTGGGCCATCGAGCGCATCCGGAGAGAAGAAGCTGAGCGGCGAGCCCGGACGGACGTGGACCTGCACCGTGTAGCCCGCGTGGGTGAGCGCCTCCGCTCGGGCCGCGAGCACGGAGGAGAGTGCCTCCGCTTCCTGGAGGGCGAAGCGATGCACGGGCGCGGCCAGCGGCGCCAGCCGTGCGTCTCGCGGGTCGAGGAAGACAAGGCCCTCGTCGGCGAAGAGGGACGACAGCACGTCGGTGAAGGCGCCCGCGAGCGTGGCTTCGGGACGGTAGGCCCGCTCCAGCAGGGAGAGGAACTCCTCCGCGTGGGGCTCTGCTTCCAGCTCGGCGCGGAGGGTGGCCAGGGCAGGGAGGACGCTCGGTCCCAGGTGGCGATGGGCGATGGGCGCCCGAGACGCTGCTGCATCCGGAAGCTCGAGCGCCAGGCGACAGGGTCCTCCGCCCGGACGTGGGAGGACGCAGTGGTCAATCTCCGGGAGGTCGTGGTCCTCCGTCTGGAGCCAGAAGACGGGAACACAGGGCCGGCCGGTTTCTTCCCGAAGCGCGCGCGCCGTGACGATGGCGGACGCCGCCTTGTAGAGCGTGTACAGCGGGCCCAGGAAGAGGCCCATCTGCTGCCCCGTCACCACCGCCACGGTGCCGGGCCGCGCGAGCAGCGCGAGGTTGCGCTCCCGGGCGGGACTGGGCGCGAGGCGCGCGTTCTGCGCGGCGAGGACGTCCATCAGCGTGGGCGACACCGTGCGCGACGCGGCGGCGGCTACGGCCCGGGCGCGCGCCTCACGGTGTCGATAGTCGTCGGGGAGGAAGGAGAGCGCGGACGCATCTCCGCGAAGCCACGCGGTCGAGAACGAGGACGTCACGGCATGTCGTGATAACAGGTCGTGGCGGGCGCGCCACCGGAAGTGCACGCTCGCACGTCGTGTGCGTCCGTGCGCGGGGGAGAGGCTTGTTATAGGGTCCGCCCGAATGCGGAACCTGCTCCTCGGAATGACGCTGGCCATGAGCCTTGGAATCGGGTCGACGGCGGTGGCGCGGCCTCCCCGGCAGCTCCATGCGGGTGAAATCGCGGCGGGCCTGAAGCGGCTCGGCGTGACGGGCAGCGTGCTCTATGTCGCGGCCCACCCGGACGACGAGAACACGCGCTTGCTCGCGTGGCTGGTGGGAGAGCGCGGCCTGCGCGCGGGGTACCTGTCCGTGACGCGCGGCGATGGTGGGCAGAACCTCATCGGCACCGAGCAGGACGCCCTGTTGGGGCTCATCCGCACGCACGAGCTGCTCGCCGCGCGGAGCGTGGACGGCGCGGAGCAGTTCTTCACGCGGGCGCGGGACTTCGGCTACTCGAAGAGCGCGGAAGAGGCGCTGCGCATCTGGGGACATGAAGCGGTGCTGGCCGACGTGGTGCTCGCCATCCGCCGCTTCCAGCCGGACGTCATCATCACCCGCTTCACCACGAAGCCGCCGAACCACGGCCACCACACGGCCTCCGCGCTGCTGGCGGCGGAGGCCTTCATCGCCGCCGCCGACCCGAAGCGCTTCCCGGAGCAGCTCTCCGAGGTGAAGCCGTGGAAGGCGGACCGCCTGCTGCAGAACGCCTCCTCGTGGTGGTTCAAGCCCGACGAGGACCTGTCCCGCTACGTGAAGCTGGAGGTGGGCGGCTACGACGCGTTGCTCGGGCGTTCGTGGGGCGAGGTGGCCGCGGAGAGCCGCAGCCAGCACAAGAGCCAGGGCTTCGGCCAGGCCGCGGACCGGGGCCCCAGCGCGGAGTACTTCACGCCGCTGGCGGGGACGCTCCCGAAGCGCGACGTGTTCGAGGGGCTCGACTTCTCCTGGAGGCGCTGGAAGGACTCCGCCGCGGTGTCCCGCGCGGTGGCCGCCGCGACGAAGGCGTTCGACGCGCGCGCCCCTCACCGCTCCCTGCCCGCGCTCGTTCGCGTCCACGAGGCGCTGACCGCGCTGCCGGACACCCACCCGTGGAAGGCGCCCAAGCTGCGTGAGACGGAGGCGCTCATCGCCGCCTGCGCGGGCCTGTTCCTGGAGGTGCGCGCCGCCGCGCCCACGGGCATCCCGGGGCTGCCGGTGACGTTGGACGTGGTGGCGCTGAACCGCTCGCCCGCCGCCGTCGAGTGGGTGGGGCTGACGCTGCCGGGCGAGAAGCCCGAGGCCGTGGGGAAGGCGCTGGGGGCGAACGTGCCCATGAAGCTGTCGCGCACGGTGACGCTGCCGGTGACGGCGCCCATCTCCACGCCCTACTGGCTCCGCGAGCCCGTCACCGGGGGGCTCTACACGCTCGAGGGCGAGGACCGCGCGCTCACCGGCCAGCCGGAGGGCGTCCCCGCGCTGTCGGTGGCGTTCGAATACCAGGTCGCGGGCCGGCGCTTCCGCGCGGTGCGTCCGGTGGTCTACGTCTGGACGGACCCGGTGCGTGGCGAGCTCTACCGTGACTTCGAGGTCGTCCCGCCCGTCACCGCCACGCTGGCGCAGGACGTGCTCATGTTCCCCAACGGCGAGCCCCGCGCCGTGCCGGTGGTGCTGGCCGCGGGCATGGACCAGGTGCCGGGCACGGTGCGGATGGTGGCGCCGCCCGGCTGGCGCGTGGAGCCCGCGTCGGTCGAGTTCAAGCTCGCGGCGCGCGGAGACGAGCGCACCCTCACCTTCCAGGTGACACCGCCCCAGGGCTCGACGCGGAAGGGAGACCTCTCCGTGGACGTCGACGTGGGGGACCGCGTCTGGTCCTGGCGTGCCCGCTCCGTGTCCTATCCCCACATCCCGCCGCTGACGGTGCGCCAGCCGTCCACGGCCACGGCGGTGCCGCTCTCCCTGGCCATGAAGGGCAAGCGCATCGGCTACATCCCCGGGCCGGGCGACCGCGTCGCGGAGAGCCTGAGCGCGGTGGGCTACGAGGTGACGCTGCTCCCCGAGGAGCGGCTGGCCCGGGAGAAGCTGGAGCGCTTCGACGCCATCCTCGTGGGCGTGCGCGCCTTCAACGCCAACCCGCACCTCATCGTCCACCGGGAGCGGCTGCTCCAGTACGTGGAGGGCGGCGGACGGCTGGTGGTCCAGTACAACACCAACAGCCGCGTGGGGCCGCTCACGTCCTTCGTCGGGCCCTATCCGCTGGAGATTGGCCGCGAGCGCGTGACGAATGAGGCGGCGGTGATGACGCCGCTGCGCGCCGATGAGCCGCTGCTGCGCGCGCCCAATGCGCTGACGGCCGCGGACTTCGAGGGCTGGGTGCAGGAGCGCGGCCTCTACTTCGCGTCGTCGTGGGACGCTCGCTACCAGCCTGTCTTCGCCATGCATGATGCCGGCGAGGCGCCGCTCCAGGGCTCGCTGCTGGTCGCCCGCCACGGCAAGGGCACGTTCGTCTACACGGGCCTCGCTTTCTTCCGTCAGCTCCCCGCCGGGGTCCCCGGCGCCTACCGCCTGCTAGCCAACATCCTCTCTCAATGAGCACCGCCCCCAACCTGACCCCTCGTGAGCCCGTCGGCGACGCCCCCGCGCACCGGCCCGAGCTCGATGACGCGCCGCCGCTGCTGGGCTCGTGGCGCAACATCTACCTCCTGGTGCTGGGCACCTTCGTCCTGTTCGTCGCCCTGTTCTGGGTGGTCACCGAGGTGTACGCGTGACGGGGCTCGACTGGCTCGTCCTGGGCGGGACGATTGCGTCCATCGTGGCGTGGGGCCTCTGGAAGTCCCGAGGGACGGCCACCAGCGACGAGTACCTGCGCGGCGGCCGTGAGCTGAAGTGGCCCACCATTGGCCTGGGCGTCATGGCCACGCAGGCCAGCGCCGTCACCTTCCTCTCCGTCCCCGGGCAGGCCTACGAAGACGGGATGCGCTTCGTGCAGTTCTACTTCGGACTGCCGATCGCGATGGTCATCATCAGCGCTGTCTTCGTGCCCATCTACTACCGGCTGAACGTCATCACCGCGTACGAATACCTGGAGTCGCGGTTCGACCTGAAGACGCGGCTGCTGGGCGCCTTCCTCTTCCTCATCCAGCGCGGGCTGGCCGCGGGCATCACCATCTACGCGCCGGCCATCATCCTCTCCACCATCCTCGGCTGGCCCCTGGAGCCGACGGTCATCGCCATGGGCGCGCTGGTCATCCTCTACACGGTGACGGGCGGCTCCAAGGCGGTGAGCCAGACGCAGAAGCAGCAGATGGTGGTGATGATGGGCGGCATGGTGGTGGCCGCCGCGGTCATCCTCTGGCGCCTTCCGGAGCACGTGTCGTTCGGCAAGGCGGTGGACGTCGCGGGCGCGTTCGGCCGGATGAACCTGGTGAGCTTCGACTTCGACATGCAGGACCGCTACAACTTCTGGTCCGGCATCACGGGCGGGCTGTTCCTGTCGCTGTCGTACTTCGGCACGGACCAGTCCCAGGTGGGCCGCTACCTGACGGGCCGCTCCATCGCGGAGAGCCGGCTGGGGCTGCTCTTCAACGGCGTGCTGAAAATCCCGATGCAGTTCCTCATCCTCTTCGTCGGGATTCTCGTCTTCGTCTTCTACCAGTTCAGCACGCCGCCGCTGCTCTTCAACGAGACGCTGCGCACCCGCGTGCAGGGCACGGCGCAGGCGGCCGAGTACGCCGCGCTGGAGGCGACGTGGGAGCAGGTCCAGTCCGGCAAGCGCGCGGAGGTGGAGCGCTACCTGTCCGCCGTCGAGTCAGGCGACGTGGCGGCCGGAGAGGCGTCGCGGGCGCTGCTCCAGGGCGCGGCGCGGCAGGCGAGCGCGGTCCGGCAGGAGGCCAAGGACATGGTGGCGCGCGCGCTCCCGGGCGCGGAGACGAAGGACTCGGACTACATCTTCATCGCCTTCGTGAAGCGCTGGTTGCCCAGCGGGCTGTTCGGGTTGCTCATCGCCGTCATTCTGTCCGCGGCCATGAGCTCCATCGCCAGCGAGCTGACGGCGTTGGGGACCACCACGACGGTGGACTTCTACCGGCGGGTGTTCCAGCCCGGCGCCTCGGACCGGCACGTGCTGGTGGTGTCCAAGCTGTTCACCGTGTTCTGGGGACTGGTCGCGGTGGCCTTCGCGACCTTCGCGTCGCTCCTGGACAACCTCATCCAGGCCATCAACATCCTGGGCTCCATCTTCTACGGGACGGTGCTGGGCATCTTCCTGGTGGCCTTCTTCGTGAAGCAGGTGCGCGGCCACGCCGTGTTCGCGGCGGCCGTCATCTCCCAGGCGACGGTGATTGCCCTCTTCTTCCTCTCCGACGTGGGCTACCTCTGGTTCAACGTCATCGGCTGCGCGCTGGTGGTGGTGCTGAGCCTGGTGATGCAGGCCGTCCTGCCGCGCGGCGAGACGCCGGCCCCGGCCCCGGGGGCCTGAGTCCGCGGCGCCCAGGGCGGTGAAGGCCGGGAGGCGTCCGGGAAGGGGCGCCGGCCCGGCCTTGCAGTATGCTCGCCCGGGAGAGGGACGGACATGTCTGACGGGAAGAGGCGGCCCGGTCGCCCGGGGCGTTCCGAGGAGCCACGCATCGCGCCGGAGGAGGACGAGGACGCGACGCGGGACATTCCGCTCCTCACGCGCCCCGAGGAGACGCGCCTGGGGCCCGTGGAGCCCCGCTTCGAGGAGACGCGCCTGGGCCCGGTGGAGCCGCTCACCGAGGAGACGCGCATGGGCCCCGTGGCGTCCTTCTCCCCGGAGGAGGACCTGCCCCCCTTGGAGCCTCCCGCGCTGGAGACGCGGATGGAGCCCGTCCC
>NZ_JAAIYB010000049.1 GCF_010894475.1 Myxococcus vastator | reverse complement strand
GCCGTGGGCAGGGCCGTCCCGAGGGTGGCCGCTCGGCCCAGGGCTCGGGTGGCTCCGGCGGCAACGCCAGCCGGGGTGGCCAGGGCGGCGCCCGCGGTTCGGGTGGTGGCCGTCCCGCGGTGGCGCCGGCGAAGGCCCCCGAGGCCTCGCCGCCTCCTCCGCGTCGCTCGTCGCCCAAGTGGTTCTAGGCGGCTGAGTCCAGACGGCGGCGACAGCCCGCCGTGAAGTCCGGGAAGGGAGCTCGCGCCAATGGGGCGGGCTCCCTTTTTCGTTTCAGTGGAGGACCATCAGCGCCATGGAGCCGAAGGCGAGCGCCATGGCCAGGATGCCCCAGCGGAACCACTTCTTCGTGAGCAGCAGGTAGTCGTCGAACGCGGCCCCGGAGGCGTCACCGAGCGCCTCGGCCATGACCAGTTGCCGCGCCTGGATGGGGCGCAGCATCTGGCTCCACACCACGCCGCACAGCATGAAGCTCACCTGTCCCGCGGCGAGCGCCGGGTTCGTCCACAGGGGGATGCCCTGGAGGTGCGCGCGCAGCATGCCGGTGGCGGCGAGCGCGAAGACGCTGGGCACCAGCAGGTACTTGTCGGTGAACTGCACCAGGCGCAGGGCATAGGCAATCACCCGGGGCTCGCGCGTCCTGTCCGCGAGCAGCCGCCACACGGCCGTCACGACGATGTCGCCCAGGAACACCACCACGGCGATGAGGTGCAGCAGCTTCAGGACGTTGTGGACGTTCATGGGGCGGGTGCCGGACGGGGAATGAGCGCGAGCAGGTGCTGGGCGAGCACCGCCGCGTGCGGGTCGCGGAGCAGCGACAGGTGCGTGCCAGGGACGGGGTAGGCCGAGCAGGCCTGCTGCGTCAACCGGCTCCAGCCGAGCGCGCTGTCTCCCACGAGCGCATCGAGCGCCGCGGTGCTGTGCCCGCTGCGGTCCTCCGCGCGGAACACGGCCAGCGGCACCGCTTGCTCCCGGCGGGGGCTGTAGTTCAGCGCGTCATGGGCCCTCGCCACGTTGAGGATGCCCTGCACGTGGACGGGCTGCGCGCCTTCGGGGAGGACCGCCGCGGCCTGGAGCCGTGCCACGAAGAACTGGAGCCGCTCGGCTTCGCTCATGGCGCGCACTTCGGGCAGGGCGAGGTCAATCTTCACGTTGAAGAACGCCTCCATGATGCCGGCGAGGTGGAGCATCCACTGCGCCGTGTCCCAGCCCTCGCCCTGCGGCCGGGTGACTTCGGGGAAGGGCGCCAGGGTGTCCAGCATGGCGACGACGCCCACGTCGCGTCCGCGGGCCTTGAGCTCCTGGGCCAGCTCGTAGGCGATGTGTCCGCCCATGGAGTGGCCACCGACGCAGTAGGGCCCTTCGGGCTGCATGGCCAGGATGGCGTCCGCGTACCACGCGGCGATGGCCTCCACCGTCTCGTGCGGTGGCGCGTCACCATCCAGGCCCTGGGGCTGGAGGCCGAACACGGCGACGCCTTCCAGGTGCCTGGCCAGGGACAGCAGGTAGAACGGCGTCGAGCCCCCACCGGGCACCAGGTAGAGCACCGGCGTCCGGTTCGAGTCCGTGGCGCCGGCCATGAAGGCGTGGGCCTCCGGGGTGAGCGGCACCAGGGGAGAGACGGCCGCGTTCTCGGTCCGGAGGACCGCCGTGAGCTGCGCGGGCGTCGGATGCCTGAACAGGGACACCAGCGGGAGCGGGCGGCCCAGGCGCTTCTCCACCGCGAGCTTCATCTTGAGCGCCAGCAGCGAGTGGCCGCCCAGGTCGAAGAAGCTGTCGTGGATGCCCACGGCGCGCACGCCGAGCACCTCCTCGAAGAGCCGGACCAGCTCCAGCTCCAGGGCGTCACGTGGCAGGCCCTCCAGGGCGGTGACGCGCGCGTCGGCGAGTTCCATCGCGCTCAGCGCGCGTGTGTCCACCTTCCCGTTGGGCGCCAGCGGCAGCGCGTCCAGGAGGACGAACTGTCCGGGCACCATGCTCGCGGTGAGCTGCTGCTCGACGAAGCTCCGGAGCTCGGTGGGCTCGGGGCGCTGCGCGGACGCATGGGGCACCACGAAGGCCACCAGCCGGGAGTCCCCACCCGCGCCGCGCACCAGCGCCACGGCTTCACGCACCGCCGGGTGCCGGGCAATGGCGGCTTCGACCTCGCCCAGCTCGATGCGATGCCCACGCAGCTTCACCTGTCGGTCGGCGCGGCCCACGAACAGGAACGTGCCATCCGCCAGCCGGCGGACCACGTCACCCGTCCTGTACATGCGCAGCGTCGGGCCTCCGGGGAAGGCGTGTTCGATGAAGCGCGACTGCGTCAGCTCCGGGCGGTTGAGGTAGCCGCGCGCCAGGCCGGGCCCGGCGAGGTAGAGCTCCCCGGGGACCCCCTCCGGGACGGGGCGGAGCCTTCCATCCAGGATGAGCGCTTCCATCCGGTGGATGGGCAGGCCAATGGGCTCCGTCGGGCCGTGCGCGCCTACCTGTCCAGGCTGGCAGCGGTGCGCCAGCGCGTCGATGGTCGCCTCCGTCGGCCCGTAGAGGTTCCACACCTCCGCCTTCGAGCGGCTGAAGAGCGTGGCGACAGTCGCGGAGGGTAGGGGCTCTCCGCCGACGCAGACGCGCCGGAGCGCCGGGAGGTTCACGAAGCCCGGCTCCTCCACCAGCGCCGTCAGCAATGAGGGCACGAGCTGGAGCACGGACACGTCGCGCTCGCGCAGCACGCGGGCCAGGTGCTCCGTGTCCGCGCCAAGGCCGTGCGGCGCCAGCACCAGCCGGGCACCCACCATCAGCGGGGCGAACAGCTCCCAGACCGACGCGTCGAAGCTGAGCGACGTGCGCTGGAGCACCCGATCCTCGGAGCCCAGCGGCATGGCGGCGCTCATCCACGCCATGTGGTGGGCCAGGGCGGAGTGCTCAATCAGCACGCCCTTGGGCTGCCCCGTCGACCCAGAGGTGAACAGGCAGTAGGCCAGCGCGCCGCGCCGTGGCTCGAATGACGCCAGGGTGTCGTCCCCGAGCACCACCACGTCGGCCCCCGGGAACCGCGTGGTGAGGTGCGGTTGCGTGATGACCACCCGCGCGCCGCTGTCCTGGAGCATGAACGTCAGCCGCTCGCGGGGGTAGGCCGGGTCGAGCGGAACGTAGGCCGCGCCCGCCTTGAGGATGCCGAGCAGCCCCGCCACCATCCCCACGGAGCGCTCCACGGCGAGGGCCACCAGGGCCCCCGGCGTGACGCCGCGCTGGACCAGCGCCTGGGCAACGGCCTTCGCGCGAGCCTCCAGGGCCGCGTAGGTGAGGGTGCCGTCCTCGGCCTCGACGGCGATGGCCGTCGGCGTCTTCGCCGCCTGGGCCGCGATGGCCTCGTGCACGGCGGGCAAGGTCGGCGTCGCCTCCGGTGCGCGAGGCATCAGCCGGACCCGCTCCTCGGCGCTCACCAGGTCGACGTCCACGACCTTCGACCGGGGCTCGGCGGCCAGCCTCGCGATGAAGCCCGTGAGCTGGCGCACCATCGCCTGGATGCGCCACGCGTCGAAGAGGTCGCAATCGTATTCCAGCACGCCTTCGAACCCCTGGGCCGTCTCGGACAGCGTCAGGGTGAGGTCGAACTTGGCGGCGCCGCTGGGGATGGCCACCGGGGTGACCTCCAGTTCCGGCAGCGCCATCTTCGCGGTGTGCGTCTGCTGGTACGCGAGCATCACCTGGAAGAGCGGACTGGTGCCGAGCACGCGCTCCGGCTTGAGCACCTCGACCAGCTTCTCGAAGGGGACGTCCTGGTGCTCATGGGCGTCGAGCACCTGGCGGCGGACGCGCTGGAGGAGCTCGAGGAACGTGGGCTCGCCGCCCAGGTCGATGCGCAGGGGCAGCGAGTTCACGAAGAACCCGATGAGCGGCTCCGTCTCCGCGATGCGACGGCCCGCGAACGGCGAGCCGATGACCACGTCGTCCTGCCCGCTCACCCGGCCCAGGTAGGCGCCGAAGGCGGCGAGCAACGCCATGTAGGCCGTCACTCCCTGCTCGCGGCAGAGCGAGGTGAGCGCCTGGGCCGCGTCGGGAGCCAACGCCAGCGGCTCGGTGGCGCCCCGGTAACTCCGGACCGCGGGCCGGGGCCTGTCGGTGGGCAGGTCCAGCACGGCGGGCGCACTGGCGAGCGCCTCGCGCCAATGGCCGAGCTGCTGCTCCCGGGCCTGGCCATCGAGCCAGCTCCGCTGCCACGCCGCGTAGTCCGTGTACTGGATGGGGAGGTCCGGAAGCGCCAGGGGCTCGCCCCGGACCTCCGCGGTGTAGAGCGCCGTGAACTCACGCATCATCACGCCGAAGGACCAGCCGTCGGACACGATGTGGTGCATGGCCACCAGGAGCACGTGCTCGTCGTCCGCGCGCCTGAACAGGTGCACCCGCACCACGGGTCCTACGTCCAGCGCGAAGGGCCGGGCGGACTCCTCGGCCAGCCGCTGGTCGAGGCTCGCCGCGCTGGCGTGGCGGAGGTCCTCCAGGGTCAGCGAGAGCTCCGCGTCGGCCACCCGGGCCACCGGGAGACCGTCGACGAGTGGGAAGCGCGTCCTGAGGACCTCGTGGCGCTCCAGCACGCGCTGGAGGCTCCGTCGCAAAGCGGCCTCGTCCAGCGCGCCCCTCAGCGTGAACGCGATGGGGATGTTGTAGGCCGCGCTCTGTCCTTCGAGCTCCGCGAGGAAGCGCAGCCGCTCCTGCGCGAAGGAAAGGGGCCGGTCCCCGGGGCTCGTCAGCGGGACCAGCGGCGGGAGCTGGGGCGCGGCCTCCTTGGCGGCAATCACCGCCGCCAGCGCCGCCAGCGTCGGCTGCTCGAAGATGGCGGAGAGGGGCACGTCGACGCCGAACGTCCTCCGCACGCGGCTCATGACCTGCGCGGCCAGCAGCGAGTGCCCGCCCAGGTCGAAGAAGTGGTCCTCCGCGCCAATCGGACGGCGCTCCAGGAGTGACTCCCACAGCGAGGCGAGCGTCTGCTCGGTGGGCGTGCGCGGGGGCACGAAGCGCGTCTCGCTCGCGGACGCCTCGAAGCGCGGCGGCGGCAGCCGTCGCTTGTCCACCTTGCCGCTGGACGACAGCGGCAGCTCCTCCAGGTGGATGAACTCCGCGGGCACCATGAACTCCGGGAGCTTCTTCCGGGCGTATTCGCGGAGCGCGTGCGCCTCCACGGGCTGGGCCGAGACGACGTAGGCGACGAGGGCCTTCACGCCGCCCTGTGCGCCCGCGGAATGCACGTTGGCCACGGCCTTCGCCACGCCGGGATAGGTGGCGAGCACTGCTTCGATTTCACCCAGCTCGATGCGGTAGCCACGGAGCTTGACCTGATGGTCGATGCGCCCGAGGTACTCGAGGTTGCCATCCTTGCGCCAGCGGACCAGGTCTCCGCTCCGGTACAGCCGTGCCTCGGGCTTGAACGGGTGCGGGATGAACTTCTCGCGCGTGAGCTCCTCTCGGTTCAGGTACCCGCGTGCGACACCCACGCCTCCGATGTGCAGCTCGCCCGGGACGCCCATGGGCAGCAGCGCGCCGTGGCGGTCCAGGACGTACCCCTCCAGGTTGAGGGCGGGGCGCCCGATGGGCGGAGCCCCCGGGTCATCCTGCCGGCAGTGGCCGAGCGTGCTGATGATGGACACCTCGGTGGGGCCATAGGCGTTGACGAACTGGACGCCGGGCCGCGCCCACGTGTGTACGACTTCGGGCGGGAGGGCCTCTCCCGCGGACGTCAGCATGCGAAGCGCGGGGTACTCGCGGTCGGTGGGGAGCGCCGCATACGACGTCGGCGGCAGCACCATGTGCGTGACGCCGTGAGCCAGCAGCACGTTGGCCAGCGCGTCGCCCGCGAGCAGCGTGTCCGCGGGGGCCACCACGAGCCGGCCCCCGTTGGTCAGGGCCATGACAAGCTCCCAGACCGAGACGTCGAAGGAGATGGAGGAGAACTGGAGCATGACGCAGCTCGCGTCGGCGCCCAGCTCGTGCCGCTGCATCTCGATGACGTTCGCCAGGCCCCGGTGCTCCAGAATCACGCCCTTGGGTCTGCCCGTGGAGCCCGAGGTGTAGATGACGTAGGCGGCGTTCTCCATGCGAACGCCACTGTCGGGATTGCCGGTGGGCGCGGCGTCCGCGGGCGCGTCCAGCCAGAGCGTCCGCACCTGTGGCGCGCGCCACCGCTCCTCCGCCGCGTGGGTGCTCACCATGAGCGCGGCGCCCGAGTCCTCCAGGATGCCGTCAAGCCGCTCCTTCGGGTACGAGAGGTCGAGCGGGACGTAGGCCGCCCCCGCCTTCCAGATGGCGAGCAGGCCGATGATCATCTCGAACGACCGGGGCACGGCCAGGGCCACCAGCTTCTCCGGGCCGGCGCCCATCGCGATGAGCTGGTGCGCGGCGCGGTTGGCCCGGCGGTTCAGCTCGCCATACGTGAGCGTCTCCTGCCCCAGCTCGAGCGCGATGGCCTCCGGCGTCCGCTCCGCGTGTTCCTCCACGAACCGGTGGGCCGGGACGTGCCGCGTGGGCGTCACCACGCGGCCCTGGGTGAACGCGGTGACGACGCTGCGCTCCTGCTCGGGGAGCAGCGCGAGCTCCGACAGCCGCTTCTCCGGATGCGCCACCGCGTCCGCGAAGAGCACCTGGAGGTGCGCGACCATCCGCTCGATACGGTCCGCGTCGAAGAGGTCCGTGCTGTACTCGATGACGCCGGCCAGGCCCTCGCGCGTGGGCTCGAAGCTCAGGGTGAGGTCGAACTTCGCGCTCTGAATCGCCAGGTCGATGGGCTCCAGCGCCAGCCCCGGAAGGCGCAGGTGGCCCTCCGGGGTGTTCTGCAGCATCAACATCACCTGGAACAGCGGGGCGTGGCTCAGGTTCCGCTCGACCCCGAGCGCCTCGACAATCTTCTCCAGGGGCACGTCCTGGTACGCGTAGGCCTCCAGCGCGGAGGCCCGGACGCGCGCGACGAGCTCCTCGAAGGTCGGGTTGGCGGACAGGTCGATGCGCAGCGGCAGCGTCCCGACGAAGAACCCAATCAAGGACTCCAGCTCCGCGTGGTCCCGGTTGGCCACGGGCGTGCCGATGACGATGTCCTCCTGCCCGGTGATGCGCGCCAGGTAGGCCGCGAAGCCTCCCATGAGGACCATGAAGCTGGTTCCTCCCGTGCGCAGGCTCAGGGCCTCGATGGCGTCGCTCAGCCCCTTGCCCAGAGCGATGCGCTCGGTGGCGCCGCGCATGCTCGTCCGGGGTGGGCGAGGCCGGTCCATGGGCAGGTCCAGGGCCGAAGGCGCGCCCTGAAGCTTCTTGCGCCAGTGGTCGAGCCGCTGCTCCAGCACTTCGCCCTGGAGGTGCCGCCGCTGCTGGTACGCGAAGTCCAGGTAGTCGACGGGGAGCTCGGGCAGCGTCACTGGCTGGCCGGTGACACGCCCGGCGTAGAGCTGGGAGAGCTCTCGCACGAGCACGCTGATGGACCAGCCATCACCGACGGTGTGATGCAGCGTCGCGACGACGACGTGTGCCGCCGCGTCGAGCCGGAACAGCTTCGCGCGGAACAGCGGGCCATTCGTCAGGTCGAACGGCCGCGCGGCCTCCTCCGCGATGAGCAGGCGGAGCGCCTCGGGGGACGTCGCTGCCAGGGAGACCTGCTCGAACGGAACGTCCTGGTTCGCCCGCGGCTCCTGCCACACGCCGCCATCTCGCTCGACGAAGCGCATCCCGAGCACCGGGTGCCGCCGGACGATGTCGGACAGGCTCTCCTGGAAGGCGCTGACGTCCAACGTGCCCGTCAGCCGCAGCGCCATGGGCAGGTTGTAGGCCGCGGTGCCGGGGTAGAGCTGATCCAGGAACCAGAGCCGCTCCTGGGAGAATGACAGCGGAATGGCGGCGCCCTCGGGCGCTCGTTCAATCCGGGCCAGCGTCAGCGTCTGGCTTCCCCGGCGAGCATCGAGCACCCGGCTCAAGGAGGCGATGGTGGGATTCTCGAAGAGGTCGGTGACGCGGAACGCGGCGTCCACTTCGCCGCGAATCCGCGCGACGACCTGCATCGCGAGCAACGAGTGCCCGCCCAACTGGAAGAAGTCCTGCTCGCGTCCGACAGCACCGCGACCCAGGACCTGCTCGAAGGCCCGCGCGACGGTCGCTTCCGTGGGCGTGCGGGGCGGCTCGGACGTGCTCTCCGTCTGCGCTGGCGCGACGGGAGCGGGGAGCGCACGCCGCGCGACCTTGCCACTGGGCGTCCGGGGCAGCTCGGGCAGCGGCACGAACAGCGCGGGGACCATGTACTCGGGCAGGTCCCTGGCGAGGAAGTCCGGCAGCTCGGCCAGTGGCACCGTCTCCGGGACGACGTAGGCCACCAGTCGCTTTTCGCGCGTGGCCTCACCGTCGACGATGACCGCCGCATCGCGAACGTCGGGGTGGGCACACAGGGCGCGCTCAATCTCGCCGGGCTCCACGCGGAAGCCGCGAAGCTTCACCTGGTCGTCCGCGCGGCCGAGGAACTCGAGGGTCCCCTCCACCGTCAACCGGCCGAGGTCGCCAGTCCGGTACGCCCGCACAGGGGGAGACAGCGGCAGGTCGACGAACCGCTCGGCGGTGAGGTCCGGCTGGGACAGGTATCCGTCCGCGAGGCACGTGCCCGCCAGATAGAGCTCTCCGGGGACACCCACCGGAACGGGACGCTGGTTCGCGTCGAGCACGTGGACCGCGGCGTTGGCGATGGGGCGCCCGATGGACGGCAGCCCGGGCCAGTGCCGCGGGTCGCCCTCCAGCTCGTGCGCCGTCACCACGTGCGACTCGGTGGGACCGTAGTGGTTGTGAAGGCGCTTGCCACCTTCCTGGAACCAGCGGCGGATGGGGTCGGTGATGCGGAGCTGGTCTCCCGCGGTGATGACCTCCGCGAGTCCCGGCACGCGGTGCTCGGTGCGCAGCGCGGCCTGTGCCAGATGGTGGAGCGCCACGGCCGGCAGGAAGAGGCGCTGGACGCGCGTCGCTTCGAGGAACTCGGCCAGGGCGTCCGGGTCGCGTCGCGTGCCTTCGTCGATGAGGACCAACGTGCCACCCGAGCACCAGGTGGAGAAGGTCTCCTGGAACGACACGTCGAAGTTGAGCGGCGCGAACTGGAGCGTGCGCAGGGGGCGGGCTTGTTCGGTCTGCCACTCGATGAGGTTGACCAGGGCCCGGTGCGGCATGGCCACGCCCTTGGGCTTGCCCGTCGAGCCCGACGTGTAGAGGACGTAGGCCAGATGATGCGGCTCCACCCGGGGGCGCGGCGTCTTCGCGGCAGGCGCCTCCGTGTCATCCAGCAGGACCTGCGTCAGGCCCTGGGACGGGAGCAGACCGCTGTACTTCTTCTCCGTGAGGAGCACGCGCGGCCTGAGTTCCTCCAGCATGTAGCGAAGGCGCTCAGGCGGGTACGTCGGGTCGAGCGGCACATAGGCGCCGCCGGCCTTGAGGACCGCGAGGAGGGCGACCTGCGCATTGATGGAGCGGTCCAGACAGATGGAGACCCGGACCCCCGGGCTCACGCCCAGTGCGCCCAACCGGTCGGCCAGGGCTTCCGCGGCCTCATGGAGCTGCCGGTAGGTCCGCGTCTCGCCCCGGTGCTCCAGCGCGACCACGTCCGGCGTCTTCTGGGCCTGCCGCTCGAACAACTCGGGGAGGGTGCGACCGGTGTACCTGCGCTCGGTGCGGTTGAGGTCGGCGTACAGGCGCCGCTCTTCGTTGGACAGGAGCGGGAGCTCGGAGGTGTGAAGCTCGGGCTCCTCGGCGATGGCCTGAAGCAGCCGGCCGAGGTGCGCGGCCATCCGGTCAATCCGGTCCGCGTCGAAGAGGTCCGTGTCGTACTCGATGCTGCAGGCGAGCGCGCCCTCGCGCGGCTCCACGAAGAAGGTGAGGTCGAACTTCGACGTCGAACTCTCCGGCGCTTGAAGCTCGGCGCGGACACCGGGGAGCTGGAGCTCGCCACCGCTCTGGCCCTGGAGGACGAACATCACCTGGAACAGCGGGTTGTGCGCCAGTCCACGCGGCAGCTCGAGCGCGGCCACCAGCTTCTCGAAGGGCACGTCCTGATGCGCATAGGCCTCGAGCGCCATCTTGCGGACGCGCAGCAGCAGCTCGGAGAACGTCGGGTCTCCCGACAGGTCGACGCGGAGCGCGAGCGTGTTGAGGAAGTACCCGACCACGCCCTCCGTCTCGTGCCGGTCGCGGTTGGCGACAGGCGAGCCAATCACCACGTCCTCCTGGCCACTGATGCGCCCGAGGTACGCGGCGAAGGCGCCAAGGAGGGTCATGAACAGCGAGGCCCCCGAGCTCCGGGAGATGGCCTCGAGCCGCTGGCCCAGCGGCGCTTCGAGCACGAAGCCATGGGTCTTCCCATGGAACCGCTGCCGTTCGGGGCGCGGACGGTCGGTGGGAAGCGGCAGGACGGGCGGGGTCTCCTTCAAGGCTTCACGCCAGAAGGCAACGCTCTCGTCCAGGCGTCCGGACTCCAGCCGCTGCCGCTGCCAGGCGGCCCAGTCCGCGTAGCGAATGGGCAACGCGGGCAGGACCGGCTCCGTGCCGCTCACGAGCGCGGCATACACGACGCAGAGCTCGCGCAGCAGGACCCCGACGGACCAGGCGTCGGCGATGATGTGGTGCTGGTTGAGCACCAGGACGTGGCTGTCGGGCGCCAGCCGGAAGTGACGCGCCCGGAAGAGCGGGCCCTCCGTCAGCGAGAAGGGCGCGGCGACCTCCTCGGCGATGCGTGCGTCGAGGAGAGCAGGGGCGCAGTCCTCGCTCACGAGCACGGATGCGGCGGTCGCCTGGACTCTCAGGACGGGCAGGCCTCCACGGTCATGGAAGGTGCTCCGGAGCGCCTCGTGGCGTTCAACCAGGAGCTGGAGCGTCCTCGCGAGCGCGCTGCTGTCGAGCGTCCCCTGGAGCCGGAGCACCAACGGGACGTTGTACGCCGCGCGGTCCCCTCCAAGCGCGTCGATGAACCACAGGCTCTCCTGGCCCGGAGCGACGGGCGTGTCTTCCGACAGCGCCACACGCGGGATGGGCTCGACCGCCGTGCCCTGTCCCGACAGCGTCTCCGCGAGCTGCGCGATGGTCCGGCGCTCGAAGATGGCTCGGACGGGAACGTCGACGCCGAAGGCCTCGCGGGTGCGCGCGATGACCTGGGTCGCCTTCAGCGAATGGCCCCCCAGGTCGAAGAAGTCATCGTGGATGCCCACGCGCTCCTGGCCGAGCACCGCGCTCCAGATGCCGGCGAGAATCTCCTCATGGGGCGTGCGGGGCGCGGCTGACGCCACTTGCGGCTGGGCCTCCAGCGCACGCGCTTCAAGCGCCGCGGTGTCGACCTTCCCGTTGGGCGTGAGCGGAAGCCGGTCGATGACGATGACTCGACTGGGAAGCATGGCGGCGGGGAGCTTCGCCGCCAGAGCGCGCGTGAGCTCGGCCGCGTCGGGTTGGGGCACCCGGTCGCTGGCGGCGAACGCAATCAGGCGAACGTCGCCGTTCTGGCGCTGCGCCTCGCTCACCACGGCCGCGGCGGTGACCCCGGGGTGGGCCGCCAGCGCGGCCTCGATTTCGCCGGGCTCCACCCGCACGCCGCGAACCTGGACCTGACGGTCCGCGCGGCCGTGGAACGCGATGGCTCCACCCGGAAGGAACCGGGCGAAGTCGCCGCTCGCGTACATGCGCGCTTCGGGCACGCCCGCGAACGGGTCGGGGACGAAGCGCTCCGCGTTCAGGTCCGGCCGGTTCAGGTAGCCCCGGGTGACGCCCGCGCCACCGATGTACAGCTCTCCGACGACGCCCGGGAGGACGGGACGCCGCTGGCGGTCGAGGATGTAGATGCGGGCATTGGCCACCGGCCGCCCAATGGAGGGCAGCCCTTGTCTGCCATCCGGAGCGACGGTTCCGGACGTCGCCACCACCGTCGTCTCGGTCGGGCCGTAGTTGTTGACGAGCTGGAAGGGGAGCCCCGCGGGCGGTGTGACGTGGAGCCGGTCGCCACCCGTGAGCACGAAGCGCAGCGCGCACGGCGAGGGCCACGGCAAGGCGAGCACGGCCTCGGCGACCACCGTCGGGAGGAAGCTGATGGAGATGCGCTGCGCGACCAGCCAGTTCGCCAGGTCGGCGGGCGCGCTGGAGAGCTCGGGCGGGACGAGGTGCAGCGTGGCGCCCGCCGCGAGCGTCGGCCAGATTTCCCAGACGGCGGCGTCGAACGCGGTGCTGGCGACCTGGGTCGTCCGGTCCTTCGCCGTGAGGCCGAAGGCCTCCGTGTGCCAGGAGACCAGGTTCATCAGGTTCCGGTGCGTGACCAGGACGCCCTTGGGCGCGCCGGTAGAACCCGAGGTGTAGATGACGTAGGCCAGGTCATCCAGGCGCACCGGCTCCTTCGCGGGAGCGTCGGGCGTGTCCGTCTCCGTCAGGACGCGGGAGACGTCGAGCCGGGGAACGCGCGTGTCCTCGATGGGGTCCGCACCCGTGTTGAGGATGGCGACCGGCGCCGCATCGCCCACGATGTAGGCGAGCCGCTCTGCAGGGTAGTTGGGGTCCAGGGGCAGGTAGGCCGCTCCCGCCTTGAGCACGCCCAGGAGGGCCACCACCAGCTCCACGGACCTGCCAATACACACGCCGACGATGCGCTCCCGTCCGGCGCCCAGTTGGCGGAGGTGCAGCGCCACGCGCTCGGCGCGGCTGTCGAGCTCGCCGTAGCTGATGGACTGTCCGTCGGGGCCCACCACGGCGATCGCGCCGGGCGCGGCCCGCTCCAGCAGCGTCGTCACGGGGGCGGTGACGTCGAACGCGCGGGGATTCTGCCCCCACTCCGCCAGCACGCGCTGGGCGGCCTCTTCCATCAGGTCGATATCGCCGACCGTCTTCGCGCCCGGCAGTGCTTCGAGCGCGGCTTCCAGCAGCCGCGCGATGCGCTCGGCCATGGGCCGGGAGAACGCGTCCGCCGCGTACATGACGCGCAGCTCCAGCGACTCACCCGGGATGGCGACCAGCGCCAGCGGGTAGCTGATGCGGTCGTGCGTGTTGACGGAGCTGATGGTGAGGCCGCTGCGAGGCAGGAGCGTCGAGGCGTCGAGCGGATAGTTCTCGAACACCAGGATGCTCTCGAAGAGCGGCCGGTCCTTCGGCGCGTCCGACCAGTGCTGGATGTCCGCCAGCGACGAGTAGCTATACGGCTCGACCGCGCCCTGTTGGGCCTGAAGCCCCGACAGGAAGGCGGCGACGGGCGCCGTGCCGTCCAGCCGCGCTCGCAGGGGCAGGGTGTTGATGAAGAGCCCGACGATGGACTCGGAACCGGCCAGGTCGGCGGGGCGTCCCGAGACTGTCACGCCGAAGATGACGTCGTCCGTGCCTGTCGCCCGCGCCAGCACGAGCGCCCACGCGCCTTGAACGAGCGTGTTGAGCGTCAGCCGGTGGGCCTTCGCGAAGCCCGCGAGCCGCGCGGTCAACTCCGGCGACAGCCGCTGGGTGACCTCCGGCTGCGTGTCGCCCGCCGGTCCGCTGACGTCCTGCCGCTCGGTGAAGGGCAGGGGCGTGGGTTGCTTGAAGCCCTGCAGCCGCTCGCGCCAGAAGGACTCCGCGCGGGCGGGGTCCTGCTCCTGGAGCCAGGCGATGTAGTCGCGGTAGGGGCGCGCGGCTGGCGGCAGCGACGCGACGCCGTCCTCGAAGGCGCCGAGCACCTCGCGGAGGACGATGGAGAAGCACCAGCCGTCCAGCAGCAGGTGGTGGTACGTCCACACGAACAGGTGGCGCGCGTCGTCGAGCCGGATGAGGGCGCAGCGAATCAAGGGCGGGGTGCCCAGGTCGAAGCCCTGGAGCCGGTCCTCGCGCAGGAAGTCGTCAACCCACCGCTGCCGCGCGTCCGCCGGCAGGTGCCGGATGTCCTCGACGCGCCAGGGGACCTCGGCCTCCACCGCGACGACCTGGAGCGGCTTCTCCAGCCCTTCCCAGAGGAAGCCCGAGCGCAGGATGGGGTGCCGGGCGAGGACGTGCTGCCAGGCCTCCTTCCAGCGGCCAATGGGCAGGTCCCCCCGGACCTCGCAGCTCAGTTGCTCCACGTACATGCCCGCGCCGGGCTCCATCAGCGCGTGGAAGAGCATGCCGTGCTGCATGGGGGCGAGCTCGTAGATGTCTTCAATCGACTCTTCTGACGTCATGGCGCTGTCCTGCCCCTCACCATCCACCTGGCTCATCGCGGCTTCTTGGTCAGCGTGAGCACGCGCTTCAAATCCTTGGCGCTCAGACGCGCCGCCGGGAAGTCGGACGCCACCCGGACCGCCGCGGCGGGCTCCGCGCGCTCGCGAATCATCGCTCGCACGTTGGCGTGGAACTCCGCGTTCAGCCGCTCGATGGTCTCCTTATGGAAGACCTTGGCGCCGAACGTCCAGTCGAGGCGGAGCCGCTGGCCCGCTTCGACCACGGCGTTGAGCTCGATGCGGTGGGACCGGGTGGCGCCCGGCGCGTGCAGCAAGCCCAGGCCCTCCCTGGCGCGTCCTCGCACCACGCCCTGCGTCGGCACGGCGCCCATCTGTCCCAGGTAGTTGAAGACGATGCCTGCGTTCGGAATCGCGCCGAGCCTCGAACGAATCGACGCATCCGGCGACAGCGCACGGAGCACGCCGTAGCCAATGCCGCCACGCGGCGTCCGGCGCAGCGCGTCCTTCGCGCGGGCCAGCGTCTCACGCACGCCTTCCCGGGCGCCCACGTGCAGGCGGAGCGGGAAGAGCGCGGTGAACCAGCCCACCGTGCGGCTCAGGTCCACGTCCTCGAACAGGAACTCGCGTCCGTGGCCTTCCAGGTCGATGCGAACGGTGCTGTTGCCGGACCAGCCCGTGAGCGTCCGGGCGAGCGCGGCAATCAGGGCCTCGTTGACCTTGACGTCATACGCCGTCGGGACCTCGCTCAGCAGCAACTGGGTCTCCTCCGCTTCCAGCCACGTCACGAGCGTACCCGCGTCGCTGACCGTGTCCGGGGCGTGGGGATCGCTCAGCGGCAGGTCCTGCGAGTCGTCGCGCTGCGCCGTGGCGAGCCACGCGTCGAGCTCGGCCCGGGCGTTCGGCGTCGCCGCATACGCTTCGAGCCGCTTCGCCCAGTGCTGGAAGGACGTCGTCTTCGGCGGGAGGCCGACCTCCTGGCCATTCGACAGCTGGCTGTACGCCGTCAGCAGGTCCTCGATGATGATGCCCCACGACACGGCATCCACGACGAGGTGGTGGGCCACCAGCGCGAGCCGCGCGGAGTCCCCGCCCAACCGCAGCAGGGCGGCGCGCATGAGCGGGCCCTGCTCCAGGTCCAGGGCCTCGTGGAGGTCGGCGAGCGCCTCCTCCACGTGCTCGCTCCCGTCCACGTCCAGCGTGTCCAGGGGAATGCCAGTCTGTGCTTCCTCCTCCGCGTGGAACTGCGTCCAGCCGTCCCCGTCCTTGCGGTAGCGGAAGCAGAGCGCGTCGTGGTGGCGCTCCACCGCCTGGAGCGCGCCGCGAAGCGCGGCCAGGTCAATGCCTGGCTCCACGTCGAGCATCACCGCCATGTTGAAGTGCTGCGGCCCGGCGCGGTTCTGGTCGAAGAACCAGTGCTGGATGGGGGTGAGGGGCGCGCTGCCCGTCACGAGCCCCTGCTCGGCGTTGACCACCTGGGTACTGGAGGCCACGCGCGCCAGCTCGGCGATGGTCTGGTGCTCGAACAGCTGGCGCGGACGCAGCCGGAGGCCCTGCTGGGTGGCGCGGGAGATGATCTGCAGCCCGAGGATGGAGTCACCGCCCAGCGCGAAGAAGTTGTCGTGGATGCCCACGGACTCCTTCTTCAAGACGGTGGCCCAGATGCTGGACAGGACCTGCTCCTCCCGCGTCCGCGCATCGGCGAAGGCGGCGGGCGCCTGGGCCTGCACGGGGTCCGGCAGCTTCTTGCGGTCCACCTTGCCGCTGGGCGTCAGCGGGAAGGACTCCAGCACGACGAAGTGCGCGGGCACCATGTAGCTGGGGAGCTGGCCCATGGCGTGGTCGCGCAGGGACTGAATCGTCAGCGACGCGCCCGGCCGGCCCACGGCGTAGGCCGCGAGCTGTCCCTGGTGGACCACGATGACCGACCGCTGGACCGCGGGGTGACTGTCGACGACGGCCTCCACCTCACCCAGCTCGATGCGGTAGCCGCGCAGCTTCACCTGGTCGTCGATGCGGCCCAGGAAGTCGATGCTGCCGTCGGCGCTCCAGCGCGTGAGGTCACCGGTTCGGTAGAGCCGGGCATTCGGCGCGTCGGAGTACGGGTCCGGGATGAAGCGCGTTCGGGTGAGCTCGTCGAGCCCGTGGTACCCACGCGCGAGCGCCACGCCGCCCACGTACAGCTCGCCCGGAACGCCGATGGGGACCTGCCGTTGGTCGGCATCGAGGATGCGCGCCACGAGCCCTGGCAGGGGCCGGCCGATGGACGGCGCGCCCGTGTCGCCCTTCTTCAGCTCGGCGACCGTCGCGATGACGGTCGTCTCCGTCGGGCCATAGGCGTTGACGAAGCGCCGGGTGTCCGTCACCCACTTCTTCACCAGCTCCGCGGGGAGCGCCTCTCCGGCCGTGACGAGCACGCGGAGGTCGGGATAGGCCCCGTCCGGCAGCGTCGCGAGCGCGGAGGGTGACAGCACCACCTGGGTGATGTGCTTCTCCGTGAGCACCGTGGCCAGGGCCTCGCCCACGCGCGCCGTTTCATCGGTGGGCAGCACCAGCCGGGCGCCGCTGGCGAACGCCATCACGATGTCCCAGACGGACACGTCGAAGGACAGCGACGCCGCCTGCAGAATCCGGCTGTCCGGTCCGAGCCCGAAGAGCGGGACCGAGGCCACGGCGATGTTCGCCACGCCCCGGTGCTCCAGCACCGCGCCCTTCGGCTTCCCGGTGGAGCCCGAGGTGTAGATGACGTAGGCGGCCGAACTCGCGTCGGGGAACGGCAGGGTGGCCGGCCCGGCGTGCTCCGGCAGGGGCTCGTCCATCCACAGCGTCTGGCCCCGGAAGCCCGGCCGCTCGCCCAGGGCGCGCTCCGTGAGCAGCACCTCCGCGCCCGAGTCGTCCAGCATGTGGCCCAGGCGCGCCTGGGGGTACTCCGGGTCGAGCGGCACGTACGCGCCGCCGGCCTTCCACACGCCCAGGATGCAGGTGATGAAGTCCACCGACTTCGGCAGGCAGATGGCGGCCCGCTGCTCCCGTCCGAAGCCCAGCGAAACGAGGTGCCGGGCAAGGCGCGTGGCGCGCCGGTCGAGCTCGCCGTAGCTCAGGCGCACGTCGCGATGCTCCAGGGCAATGGCCTCCGGTGCGCGCGCGACCTGCGCCTGGAACAGCTCCACCACCGAGCCGGGCGCGGGCGGGGCGCTGGGGCCCTGCTCCCACTTCGCCACCAGGCTGGCTTCGCTCGCACCCAGCAGCGCGAGCTCGGGCACCCGGCGCTCCGGTGCCTGCACCGCTTCACGGAGCATGACGACGAGGTGCTCGGCCATCCGCTCGATGCGCTCGCGGTCGAACAGGTCCGCGCTGAACTCGAGCAGACCGGCGAGCCCATCCGAGGACTCCTGCATGGACAGCGTCAGGTCGAACTTGGCGGTGACGCTGTCCAGGTCGAGCAACTGCACGTCGAGCCCGTCCAGCGCGGGCGGTGAGAACGGCGCGTTCTGGAGCGCGAACATCACCTGGACCAGGGGCTGTCGGCTGAGGCTGCGCTCGGGCGCGACCACCTCCACCAGCTTCTCGAAGGGCACGTCCTGGTCCGCGTAGGCGTCCAGGGCCGTGCGCCGGACGCGCGCCAGCAGCTCCAGGAAGGTGGGGTCGCCGGCCAGGTCCATCCGGAGCGCGAGCGTGTTGACGAAGAAGCCAATCAGCGGCTCCGTCGCCGCGCGATTCCGGTTCGCCACCGGCGAGCCGATGATGAGGTCCTTCTGGCCGCTCAGCCGTGACAGGTAGGCGGTGAAGGCCGTCAGCAGCGTCATGTACAGCGTGGCGCCTTCCCGGCGGCTCAGCTCCTTCAGGCGCGCCGTGAGGGAGCGGTCCACGTCGAAGCGGACCACGCCTCCGCGGTACGTCGGCGTCTCCGGCCGGGGCCGGTCGCTGGGGAGGTTGAGCGACGTGGGCGCCCCCGCCAGGCGCAGCTTGTGCGCTTCAATGGACTCCGCGAGCGCGCCGTCCCGCAGGAGCTGCCGCTGCCACAGCGCGAAGTCCGCGTACTGGACCTGGAGCGGCGGCAAGGCCAGCTCACGCTGCGAGCGCAGCGCGTTGTAACCGGCCGCGAGCTCACGCGCGAGGATGCCCACGGACCAGCCGTCGGAGACGACGTGGTGCATGGTCAGGACCAGCACATGCTCCACCTCCGAGATGCGGAAGAGGCGCATCCGGAGCAGCGGACCCCGCTCCAGGTCGAACGGCCGGGAGACCTCCAGGCCCGCCTGGACCTGGATGAGCTTGAGCAGCTCCGCCTCCGAGGCTCCGGTCGGGCGGACCAGCTCCTCACTGTGCGGAAGCTCGACCGTGACATTCGTGGAGATGGCCTGGAAGGGCTGCGCGCCCTCCGCCGGGAAGCAGGTGCGGAGCACTTCGTGCCGCTGGACGATGGCGTCCAGGCTCTGCCGCAGGGCCTCGTGGTGGAGGGGCCCGCGGAGCCGGAGCACCAGCGGGATGACGTAGATGGGGGCCCGCGTCTCCTCGATGCGGTCCACGATCCACAGCCGCTCCTGGGAGGAGGACAGCGGGATGCGCTCCGGGCGCTCCATGGGCCCGGTGAAGTCGACCGCGGCCGCTCCGGGACGCTGCCGCTGCTGTTGGACGGCCGCCACGAGCCCCGCGACGGTGGGGCCCGCGAAGAACGTGCGCAGGGGAATCTCCACGCCCAGCACGGCGCGAATCCGGGACACGACCTGCGTGGCCAGCAGCGAGTGGCCGCCGAGGTCGAAGAAGCTGTCATGCACGCCCACGCGCTCCGCGCCAAGGAGCTCGGCGAAGATGCTGGCCAGGATCTCCTCCTCGCCGTTGCGCGGCTCGACATAGGCCGTCTCCAGGCCCTGTGAGACGGACGGGACGGGCAGGGCGCGCCGGTCCACCTTGCCGTTCTCCGTCAGGGGAATCCGGTCGACGACCATGATGCTCGCGGGCACCATGTACTCGGGGAGATTCGCCTGCGTCCGCTTGCGCAGCTCGCTCTCCAGGCGGCGGTCCACCCGGCTCCGGAGCGGATCATTGGCGCGGCGCGCCCCCGCGACGGCTTCCGGTGCGCTTCCGAAGAGGGCCACGGGCCCCCGCGTCGCCTTCGCGGCCGGGCTGAAGACCGCGTCGAAGGAACCGTCCACGCCGCCGCGTGACCAGTCCAGGGCGACGTCGAGGGACAGGGCCTCCGCGAGCTGGTGGAGGGACTCGGGGTCGATGCCAGGCTCCGGGTCGCTCGCGGGCGTCGTGGCATCGCGGTCCAGCACCCGCCGTCGGAGCTTCTCGAAGAAGCCAGGCCGCGCGGACGCTCCATCCGTCACGCTCGCCAGCGCGTCCAAGGAGGCCTCGACGCGCGCGTTCCGGATGCCGCGCAGGCCGACACGCCGCGTGCCGTCCTGGGCCAGCCGGGCACGGAGCTCGGACAGGCTCACGTTGCCCGGGCCCCAGGCCACGTCGGCTGCGGTGCTCGGCGGGGTGTCCAGGTGGATGAGCACGTCGTAGCGGAAGCGCGTCAGCTCGTTCAGGCACGCGCCCCGCTTCGGGCGAATCTCGACATGGGTGAGGCGGGGGATGCGCTCCTTCAGGGCCCAGAAGAAGTCCGGGGCGAGCACCAGCTCCTCTTCCGCCGCCATGCGCTGCGCCACGCGGTCCTTGAGCACCTGCGGTTCGAGCGTGCCAGACGCCTGCGCCAGGACGATGGACGCGTGGAACGCCTCCAGCAGGCGGAAGTTCCGCACGTCACCCACGAAGATGACGCCGCCCGTGTCCAGCCGCTGTGCGGCCTTCTCCAGGGCCAGGGCGAGGTACTCCGCGCTCGGGAAGTACTGGACCACCGAGTTCAGCATCACCGCGTCGAAGCGCATGTCGCCGAAGGCGATGCTGTCCAGTTGGTCCGCCGCGCAGTGGAAGAGCTTCGCGTGCTCCAGCCCGGCCGACTTCGCCGTGACGCCCCGGAGCATGTTGACGACGACACCCGAGACGTCCGTGGCCCAGTACGCCTCCGTGGACGGCGCGATCCGCGTGAGGAGCAGCCCGGTGCCGCAGCCGATCTCGAACACGCGGCGGGGCGCCCGCACGAGAAGCTGGTGCACCGTGTGGTCGACCCACTCCTTCATCGCCTCCGCGCTGAGCGGCGCGCCGGTGTAGCTGCTGTCCCAGCCCGCGATGTTGAAGCGGGGGTCCAGCTGCGGCTCGCTGGCCGAGCGTGCATAGAGGTCGTCGTAGAGCGCCTTCCACTCTCCCACGTGCGTGTCACCGACGCCGCCGTCCGCATCCGAGGACAGGAGCGTCTGAGCGGCGTTCTCCCTGGGCACGACGTAGGCGGCGATGCGCCGGTCGTCCGCGCCGCGCTCATGCGTGGTGACGTAAGCATCCGCGACCGCCGGGTGCGTGGCGAGCACCGACTGGATTTCACCCAGCTCGATGCGGAACCCGCGAATCTTCACCTGGTCGTCGATGCGCCCCAGGTACGTGAAGCCGCCATCCGGGAGGCGGATGGCGAGGTCGCCCGAGCGGTAGAGCCGCCTGCCCGGCGAGGACGGGTCTTCGATGAAGCGCTGCGCGGTGAGCTCGGGGCGCTTCAGGTAGCCGCGCGCGACGCCAGCGCCGCCGACGTACATCTCTCCCGGGACGCCGGCCGGCACGGGCTGGCCGTGCTCGTCGAGCAGGTGCAGCTCGAGGTCCGGGAGCGGGCGCCCAATGGGGCTCGCGGCGGAGGTGAGGTCGGCCTCGGTCACCCGGTAGTACGTGACATGCACCGTGGTCTCGGTGATGCCGTACATGTTGATGAGCTGCGTGTCGGCGTCGCCATACCGGTCGAACCAGGGGCGCACGGTCGCCGCGTCCAGTGCCTCGCCGCCGAAGATGATCCACTTGAGGCTTCGGCCGCCCTTGCCATCCGCGATGGACGGCGCGCGCGTCAGCGCACGGAACGCGGACGGCGTCTGGTTGAGGACCGTCACGCCTTCACGCGCAAGCAGCTCACCGAAGGCCTCGGGCGCGCGCGTCATCCAGTGGGGCACGACGACCAGGCGCCCGCCGTACAGCAGCGGCCCCCAGAGCTCCCAGACGGAGAAGTCGAACGCCGCGGAGTGGAACAGCGTCCAGACGTCATCCGGCCCGAAGCCGTAGAGCGGCTCCGACGTGGTGAACAGGCGGGTGGCGTTGGCGTGGGTGACGATGACGCCCTTGGGGCGCCCCGTCGAACCGGACGTGTAGATGACGTAGGCGGCGCTCTCCGGCGTGATGGCCGGCTCGGGGTTCGGCGCACGCAGGCCGCCCTGCCAGTCGAGCGCGTCCACGAAGACGGTGGACACACGCTGCGTGGGGAGGTCACCGGTGCGGCTGGACTCGGTCACCAGCGCCGCGACCTCCGCGTCCTCCAGAATCAACGCGAGCCGGTCCTTCGGGCTGGCGGGGTCCAGCGGCACATAGGCGCCGCCGGCCTTGAGCACGCCGAGGATGGAGACGACCAGCTCCGCGCCGCGGTCGACGCAGATGCCCACCAGGGACTCCGGACCCACGCCGTGGTCGCGCAGCGCGTGAGCCAGGACGTTCGCCCGGGCGTTGAGCTCGGCGTAGCTGAGGTGCGTCTCGCCGAAGGTCAGCGCGGTGGCGTTCGGGCTGCGCTCGGCCTGGGCCTCGAACCACCCCGTGAGCGTCCGCGCGGTGGTGACGGCCGGGGCGTTCTCAGCGCGAGCCTCGTGTACGGGGGCAGGGGCCTTGACCGTCAGGGACAGCCGGGCCACCGGCGCGTCCGGCGCGCGGACCATCTCCTCGACCAGCTTCTCGAAGTAGCCGCGCCACAGGGCGACGGTGTCGTCGTTGAAGAGGGCGCGGTTGAAGCGCAGCACGCCGGAGAAGGCGCCCCGCGTCTCCCACAGCTCCAGCGTGAGGTCGAACTGTGATTCCTGGTCGCTGAGGGGGAAGGGCTCGAGCTCCAGGTTGCCCCAGTAGACACGGGCGTCCTCGTCGGGCGAGGCCCACAGCGCCATGCCGCCGCCACCCTCGCGCGACGCGTGGTGGACGATGGACGCTTGGAAGAGGGGAGACACGCCCGGACGGCGTTCGATGCCCAGCCGCTCCACGAGCGATGCGAAGGGGAGGTCCTGGTGGGCGAGCGCCTCATGGACGACGGTGCGCATCCGGCCCAGCAGCGTCCGGGTGGAGGGCGCACCGGAGAGGTCCGCGCGCAGCGCCACCGCGTTGGCGAAGTAGCCCACCACGTCATGGAAGGCCGAGCCGGGCCGGCCCGCCGTGGGCGAGCCAATCAGGATGTCCTCCTGCCGCGCCAGGCGCCCCAGCAGCGCGGCATAGGCGGACACGAGCACGACGAAGGGCGTGGCCTCGGCGCTCTGCGCGAGCGCCTTGATGCGGGCCGTCAGCTCCGCGGAGAGGCGGAAGGGGCTCGCGCCGCTCCGGTTCGTGGCAATGGCGGCCCGGCTCCGGTCGGCGGGCAGCGCCAGGATGGGAAGCTCACCGGCGAGCTTCTTGTGCCAGTAGTCCCAATGGGCGCGCCCCGCGGCGCCGGACACCGTCTCCGCCTGCTGCGCGACGAAGGCGGCGTAGCTGCCCGTGACGGGCGGCAGGGACGGCTGCTCGCCGCGCGCGATGGCCTGATAGAGCTGGTTGAACTCCTGCTGGAGGATGCCCGCGGACCACCCGTCGTAGACGATGTGGTGGACGGTCATCAGGAGGACGTGGTCCTCGGCACCCAGGGAGAAGAGGTTGCAACGGAGCAGCGGGCCCCGCTCCAGGGAGAACGGCTGACGGTAGGCGCGGGCCACCTCGGCCTGGAGCTGCTCGGGGCTCCAGCCCTGCGCGTCGACGTGGGTGAAGCTCGGCTCGAGCGTCGGGTGACACGTCTGGACGAGCTGCCCTTCCGCGGTGGACGAGAACGTGGTGCGCAGGGACGCGTGGCGCTCGGCCAGCATCCCGAACGCGCGCTTGAGCGAGGCCACGTCCATTGGCGAGCGGATGCGCAGCGCGAAGGGCGTGTTGTAGGCCGCGCTCTCCGGGTCCTGCTGGTGCAGGAGCCACAGCGCCTTCTGTCCGGACGCGAGCGGGGAGAGGCGGGGGGCCGCCTTCCCAGACTTCGCCATGAGCTCGGCGAGCAGCTTGCGCTTCGCCTCGAGCGAGAGGCCCTTCATGTTGTCAGCCGGGGTGCTCATGCCGTCTCCCTCTCCTGCGCCGTCTGCGCGGCGAGCATCGCCTGGAGGATGGAGTCCAGCTCGCTCTCCGACATGCTGTTCACCTGCTGCTCGATTTCGGCTTCCTCCGTCACCGGCTCCGGCTCCGGCGCGGGCGCCGCGGCGGCGGCACCGGACCCGTCGAACTTCGACGACAGGTTGGCGGCGACCTCCACCAGGCTCCCCGCGCGCAGCAGCTCCAGCGCGGGGACCTCGATGCCGAGCGCCTCGCGGATGGTCCGCTGGACCTGCATCGACAGGAGCGAGTCCACGCCCAGCAGGGACAAGGGCTTCTGCGGCTCCACCCGCTCCATGGGAATCTGGAGGATGCTGGCGAGCCGCTCGACGAGGAACTTCTGCAGCTCCGGCTGCCGCTCCTCCGGGGCCAGGCCCGACAGGTGGCCGCGGAGCTGCTCCGCCTCGCTCTGGGCGCCGCCCTGGGCACTGCCCAGCAGGTGTGACGTCCTGGCGGACTTGCCCAGGTGCGGGGCGGCGCGGCCCAGCTTGGACCACTGCACGTCGAAGAGGCCCAACTGCGGCGTGCGCAGGCGCAGCACCCGCTTGAGCGCGGTCAACACGGTGGCGGGCGCCATCGGATTGAGGCCGAGCGATTCGAGGTACGTCCGCACCGCTTCGTCCTGGGCCATGCCGAACTCACCCAGCACGCCCCAGTGGATGCTGATGGCCGCCAGCCCCCGCGCGGCCCGGTGCTCCGCGAGCGCGTCGAGGAAGCTGTTCGCCGCGACGTAGTTGCCCTGACGCGGGTTGCCAATCAGCGCGGCGACGGACGAGAACAGGACGAAGAGGTCCAGCGGCCGGTCCTGCGTCAGCTCGTGAAGAATCCACGCGCCGCCCGCCTTGGGCGACATGACGCGCTGGATGCGCTCCAGGTTCAGGTCGGGCATCGGCGCGTCGTCCAGCACGGCCGCCGTGTGCAGCACGCCCTTGAGCGGCGGGTGCGTGGCGTCGATGCGCGCAAGCAGCGCCCGCATGTCGTCCAGGCTGCTGACGTCCGCGGCGGCCGCGGTGACGCGAGCGCCAGCCGCTTCAAGTTCCTGGACCAGCTCCCTGGCTTCCGGCGTGGAGGCGCCCTTGCGGCCGGTGAGCACCAGGTGCCGCGCACCCTCCGCGACCATCCAGCGGGCGAGCGCGAGGCCGAACCCGCCGAAGCCGCCGGTGACGAGGTACGTGGCGTTCGCCTCGAAGAGCGGCTCGTCCGCCGCCGGAGCGAGCGCGAGCGGCTCACCACCGGCGAACGTCAGCGTGAGCCGGGCCAGGCCCTGGTCCCGCGAATGCTCCGCCAGCCAGGCCGGTGCTTCTTCCGCGCGGGTGACGGGCCAGGACTCGGTCGGCAGCGCCGGCAGCGTCGGGTACCGGCCGAGGACGGACTGGAGCCGCGCGGCGACGTCCTGGGGACGCTGGCGCAGCATGGCCGCGACGTCCACGCGTGCGCAGGCCGCGCCACGAGGCCAGGCGGTGGCGAACAGGCCCTCCGCTGGAGCGAGCGGGCCCGCGTCGACGAAGCGCCCGAAGGCTCCGAGCACACGGGTGAGGGTGGGCTCCGCGTCGCAGGACGCGTTCACCAGCAGGTCCACGCCCGCGCCGTCCGTCCACGCCAGGAGGTCTTCCGGGAGGGAAGGGGAGCGCCGGTCGAAGACGCGGACACCGTCCGGCACCTGGTGCGCGCCGGCGTCCAGGATGATGGCCGTCCGGGCTCCCGCCGCGCGGCCGAGTTCGACCACGGCGGTCCCCACGCCACCAGCGTCCCCGATGACGAGGAGCCGCTCGGAGGGCTGGAGGTGACCATGCACATGGAGCGCGTACTCCGCGCCGAGGAAGGGCAGCAGCCGGCCCTGAGACGTGCCGGCGCTGACGAAGTCCCGGTCCAGGCGCAGCACCACGTGCGTCCCGACAACGGGCGCTTCTTGCGCGACCAGCGCCTGCACCACCTGGCCGGCCGTGAAGCCCTGCGCGGCCTCGCCCACCGCCACGACGACACCGCCCACCTCCAGCGGCCAGTGCGTGTCGGATGCACGCCGGCCCTGCACGGCCGCGGCGCGGGTCAGCGTCACGTGGGTGACCTTGATTTCGACCTCTCCGCGCGCGGGCGGCTTGCGCGTGGCGCGACGCGGCCGGCGCTCGGCGCCGTCGAGGGCGATCTCGAACACCTGCTCCTCCCCGGCCGGCGCGGGCGTCCCCTTCGTCTGGGCCTCCCACTCCGGCAGGGGCTTCGCGCTGAGGCGGCGGACGAAGCGGCGGGTGTCGCGCAGCGCGACCTCTTCCTCCTGCGTCTCCGCCAGCAGCTCGCTCGCGAGCCGTTCGATCAGCTCCGGCTGCGACGCCGAGGCGCCCTTCGGCAGGTCGATGGAGCGGGTCCGCAGGTGCGGGAACTCCGCGGGAACGACGCGCGCGAAGCCAATCAGCGGCGTGGCGGACAGCGCGCCTAGCGCGTCGCCCGGGGCCGCGCGCTGTGCGTCGCGGGTGACGATTCGCAGCGACGCGCCATCGCCCGGCGCCAGGGCCAGCACCACGTCGAGCAGCGCCTGGACGTCGTTCGACTCAACCCCCGGACGCGCGTCCAGGCCAGCGAGGTAGGCAACGTGCTGGATGCGGACGCGGCCCACGGCCTCCACGACGGCACGGACGTCCTCCGCGTTTCCGGGGCGAATCTGGAAGCGGTGGTTCGACTCGCGGACGAACGTCTCGCCCCGCGTCACCAGGACCAGGTCCTGGATGCCAGTCCGCTCGAGCTCACGCGTCAGCTCGGCGCCGATTCCGCCCTGGTCGGCGAAGACGAGCCAGGTGCCCTGGCTCTTCGCGGGCAGCTCCTCGGCGGTGGCCTCGAAGGCGTGCGTGTACGTCCAGTCGTAGAACGCCGGCCTGGGCACGGACTCCTCGCGGTCCGCGAGCGCGGCGCACTCGACGCCCGTCAGCCTCGCGGCCACGCGGCCCTCGCCGTCCAGCAGCGTGATGTCGCACTCCAGCGTGTGGGCCGTGCGCGCCCGAATCCGGGCATGGCACCACAGCGCCGCGTGGGGCGCGGGCGGGGTGGAGAGCTGGATGCTCCGGCAGCCCATGGGCAGGTAGAGCCGCGTGTCGTCCTCGGGGAGCCAGGACACCATGGCCTGGAGGCACGGGTCCAACCACACGGGGTCGAGCAGCATCTGCGAATCGGCGGTGATGCGGGCCACCTCCGCTTCGGGGAGGACAATCTCAGCCAGCAGCTCCTCCTCGTTGCGGCGCAGCGTGCGGATGCCGCGCAGGCTGGGGCCGTACTCGAGCCCTCGCGTCGCCAGCATCCGGTACAGCGCCTCGGTGTCGAGCGGCGCCTCGGCGTGGATGCCGAGCTCACTCACCCGGGCCTGCGTCTCCGGCGGCGTGTCGACGTTCCGGCGGATGCGCGCGGTGGCGTGGCGGGTCCACGCCGTGCGGTTGTCGCGCGGCCGGCTGTGGATGGTCACCGTCTGAGCCGTCTCGTCATAGGTGGTCCGGACGACGGGCTCGTCATGGCCCGTGACGACGAGCGCGTTCTCGAACCGCACCTCTTCCAGCGCATGCGGCTCGGAGAGGCCCATGGCGCGGCGAACGGCGAGCGCCAGCTCGACGTAGGTGGCGCCAGGGACGACGAGCGAGCCCCGGACGCGGTGGTCCTGGAGGCACGGCAGGAAGCGCGCGTTCAGCCCGCGCTCCCAGGTGGGCAGCGGCGCGGAGACGCGGGGCCCGAGCAGCGAATGCTCGTCCGAGCCCCGGCGGTCCGTGAGGGCCTCCTCCGACTCGTGCCAGTGCTTCTCACGCTGCCAGGGGTAGGTGGGGAGCGGCGTGTAGCGCGAGCCCTGTGGATAGAGGCCGCTCCAGTCGATGGGGATGCCCGCGACGTAGAGCTCTGCCAGGGCCTTGGTGAACGTCTGGTGCTCGGGCTCCTGCCGCCGGAGCGAGGTGAGGACGCGGCCCTCGACGCGGGCCTCCGCGCAGCACTCCTTGATGGACGCCAGCAGCACGGGGTGGGGCCCCAGCTCGATGAAGAGCCGGTAGCCGTCCTTCAGCATCTGCCCCGCGGCCTTCGCGAAGAGCGTGGGCTCGCGGATGTTGTCGCACCAGTACTCCGCGTCGTAGGCGATGCCCTCGACGCGCCCGCCCGTGACGGTGGAGTAGGTGGGCAGGTGCCCGGCGGAAGGCTGGAGCGAAGCCAGGCAGCGGCGCAGCTCCGGCTTCAGGCCCTCCATGGCGGGGCTGTGGTACGGCACCTCGACCTTCAGGATGCGCTGGAACACGCCGCGCGCCTCCAGCTCCGCGGCGATCTCCTCGATGGCCTTCGCGTCACCCGACAGCGTCACCGCGTTGGGGCCGTTGATGGCGGCGATGGACACCAGCGCCTCACGCCCCCGGATGGCGGCGCGCGCGCCTTCCTCGGAGAGCCCCACGGCGGCCATCTTGCCCTGACCCGCGGCCTTGGCCTGGATGCGGCTGCGCTCGTAGATGACGAGCATGGCCTGCTCCAGCGTGAAGCGGCCGGCGGCATAGGCCGACGCGACCTCACCCGCGCTGTGGCCAATCACCGCCGCGGGGGTGATGCCCGCGCGCCGCCACATCTCCAGCAAGCCAAGCTGGAGGAACGTGTTCGCGGGCTGCGCGATGTCCGTCCGCGCCATGTTGGAGGACTGCTCGTCCGCGAGCATCTGCTCCAGCAGCGACCAACCCGCCAGCCGCTGGAAGAGGGCGTCGCAGCGGTCCAGGGTGGCGCGGAACAGCGCGTCCTGCGCGTAGAGCTCCCGGCCCATGGCCCACCACTGGGGCCCCATGCCGGTGAACACGAAGACGGGTCGGGCATCCGCGGCCTGGAGCGTCCGGCCGGAAGCGCCCAGCTCGGCGGGGTTGGCCGACGCGAAGGACGACAGCCGCGCAGTCAGGTCGGCCACGTCCTCGGTGGCCAGCAGCGCCAGCCGGTGTTCATGGTGGCCGCGGCGCGTGGCCGCGGAGAAGCAGAGGTCCGACAGCGAGGCCGACGACGGAGCGGCGAGCAGCTCCGCGTAGGACTGGGCCAGGGCGCGCAGGGCCTCGGGGCTGCGGGCGGAGAGGGGGAGCAGCCACGGCGCCGGAGTGCCGTCGGCGCGGGCCTGCGGCTCCGCGGACGGCGCCTGCTCGATGACGCAGTGGGCGTTGGTGCCGCCATAGCCGAAGGAGTTGACGCCCATCCGCAGCGGCTCGTCCTTCCGGGGCGCGAGCGCTTCGAGCGCGCGGGGGATGCGGATGCCCAGCGTGTCGAAGGGGATGGCGGGGTTGAGGTCGCGCAGGTTGGCCTGCGGGGGCAGCTGCCGGTGCTGCAGGCACAGGCTCGCCTTGATGAGCCCGGCGACGCCGGCCGCGGCCTCCAGGTGCCCGATGTTGGCCTTGAGCGAGCCGACCCAGGGGCCCTGGCCGTCCTCGCGCTTGGAGACGGCGCCCAGGCCCCCCAGCTCCGCCGGGTCTCCCACGGCGGTGCCCGTGCCATGGGCTTCGAAGGCATGGATTTCAGTGGGGTCCAGCGCGGCGCTGGCGCAGACGCGGCGAATCAGCGCTTCCTGCGCGCGGGAGCTCGGCGCCGTCATGGACTCGCTGTGGCCGTCCTGGTTGACGCCCGTCCCTCGAATGACGGCGTAGACGCGGTCCTGGTCCCGGACCGCGTCGGAGAGCCGCTTGAGCACCACGATGCCGGCGCCCTCGCCACGGCCGTAGCCGTCCGCGCGCGTATCGAAGCTCTTGGAGTACCCGTCCGCCGACAGGAACTTGCCCTTGCTCATGGCCACGAAGATTTCGGGCCGGAACATGACGTTGACGCCACCCGCCAGTGCCAGCGACGTGGTGCCGCTCCGCAGGTCCTGGCACGCCAGGTGGACGGCGACCATTGACGAGGAGCACGCCGTGTCCAGGGAGATGCTCGGCCCCTGGAAGTCGAACATGTACGACAAGCGGTTGGAGAGCACCGTCATCGTGGAGCCCACCGCCGTGTGCGGTCCGATGAGCTCGCGGTTCATCGGTCCCATGTGCGTGAGCATGCTGTCGAGCATGAACCCGCCGACGTAGACCCCCGTGGGGCTGCCCGCGAGCTGGTCCGCCGGAAGGCCCGCGTCCTCCAGGCTCTCCCACGCCACCTCCGCGAGCAGACGCTGCTGCGGATCGAGCGTCGCCGCCTCACGGGGCGAAATGGAGAAGAAGGCCGCGTCGAACGTATCGATGGCCTCCTGCAGGAAGCCGCCCGACCGCACGTACGTCTTGCCTGGCTTGTCCGGGTCCGGGTCGTAGTACCGGCGATGGTCCCAGCGCTCCTTCGGGACTTCGACGATGGCGCAGCGGCCCTGGGTGAGCAGCTCCCAGAGGTGGTGTGGTGACCTCGCGCCCCCTGGAAAGCGGCAGCCGATGCCAATGATTGCGATGGGGTCGTGGTCATTATTGGACGCTGCGCTCATATCCAAAACCTACACCGGTAACGGATTACCCGTAAAGTCAAGGTTGTATTCTCAACTCTTGAGAGCGATTGTGTATGAATGGGTTACAACGTGTGTCACAGCCGCGTGCCCTCTGAGACACGACGTTTCAGGTTCGTGAGAAAACGGTCGACGCCGGGTTTCTTCACCCAATTCTTGATACGGCGGCTGTGTGGGGCTCCCCCTCTGGCATTGGCGCCCAGGGACATCCTCTCAGCCCTGTCTGACACCTGTGAGGCATCGCCGTGTCCCTTGCCCCTTCTTCGGTTCGCGTCTTCCGCCACGAATCGGAATCCGGCCGCTGGGAGATGGTGGCGGGCGCGCCGGACGACCGGCTCCGTGGGATGGTGGCGGGGCCCTATTGGGGCTACGACGAGCGGACGCCGGGCCCCATGCGCCGCCGCGAGCTGCCGTCGCCGCAGGTGGTGCTCATCATCGACTTCGGGCCGTGGCTCCGGATTCTCGACCCGCGAGACGCTTGTGTCTCCGCGCGCCACAAGGATGGCTTTGTCGCCGGGTTGGATGACTCGTTCTCACTCACTGAGACACCGGGGGCGATGCGCGGCATCCAGGTCAACTTCACGCCCGTGGGGGCGCGGCTGTGCTTCGGGA
>NZ_JAAIYB010000499.1 GCF_010894475.1 Myxococcus vastator | reverse complement strand
CCACTGGGTCCCCCCGCCCATCCCCTGGCCTTGTAGCGAATGACGCACAGCCTTGCCGCGCGCCTGACCGCAGCGCTCTCCCTTGTCATCCTCTGTCTCTCCACGCTGAGCGTCGCGCTCACGGGCGTGTCGCTGCGAACGTGGTCTCACGACGCCGTCACGTCCCGTCTGGCGGAAGACGAAGCCGCGTGGAGCCGCGTCCTGTCCCAGGAGGTGAAATCGCTGACGGCCCTGGCCCGCGTCGCCGCGGCGAGCACGTCCTTGCGGACCGTGCTGTCGAGCGGCCCCGGCGTCGGAGCGCACCTCGAGCCCTCGCTGCGTGGGCAGCAGTCGCTCCTGGGCGTGGACCTGCTGCTCGCGGTGGACCCCGAGGCGGGCGTGCGCGTGGGCACGCCACCTGGTGTGCTGTCGGGGATGGAGGCCCTGGTGAAGGAGGGCGGCGCGCGCATCCTCCTGGTGAATGAGGTGCCCCATCAGGCCGTGGCGCAGCCCGTGATGACGGCCGAGGGCCGCACCGTGGGGTACGTGGTGCTGGGCCGGGTCCTGGGCGAGGTGGAGCTCCAGGCGCTGCGTGACGAGCGCGGCGTGGAGGGCGTGTTGACCGTGGGCGGCAAGCCGGTGGCGCACGCGCTGAGCGCGGTGCCTGACGTGGCCTTGCTCGCGGCGCTGGAGGGGAAGGGCCGGCCGGACGAGGTGTCGGTGAATGGCGTGTCGTTGCAGCTGCGCCGGGTGGAGATGGGGCCGGGCGTGGCGCTGCTGCTCACGCGCGACGGCGGGAAGGAAGCGGAGCGGTTCCGCGCGTCGATGCTGCTCGTGGTGCTGCTGGGCATCATCGTCACGGCGGCGGCGGGCACGGCCATCTTCCTGCTGGTGCGGCGGATGATGGAGCCGCTGCGCGAGCTGACCGTGGCCACCACGCGGGTGGTGTCGGAGGGCGACTTCCGGGGCGCGCTGGAGGTGCGCTCGAAGGATGAGATTGGCCAGCTCGCTGGTTCGTTCTCGGAGCTGATGTCGCAGCTGCGCGAGCTGTTGATGGCGCTGCGCCATTCGGCCGAGCAGCTGGAGACGGCGTCCACGCAGCTCACCGAGTCCGCGTCCGTCCAGAACGAGGCGGTGTCGCAGCAGGCGGTGGCGCTGCATGAGACGCAGGTGGCGGCGCAGCAGCTCCAGGAGGCCTCTCGCGCGGCGGCGCGGCGCGTGGAGGTCATCCTGAAGGAGGCGGACAAGGCCAGCGGCTTTGGCGAGGCGGGCGAGGCCGCGGTGTCCGGCAGCGTGGGCGGGCTCACGCACATCCGGTCGCACGTGGAGCAGATTGGCCGCACCGTCGCGGAGCTGCACCAGCGCACGCGGCAGGTGGGCGACATCACCCGCACGGTGAAGGACCTGGCAGACCAGTCGAACGTGCTGGCGCTCAATGCCTCCATCGAGGCGGCGCGCAGCGGTGACTCGGGCCGCTCCTTCGCGGTGGTGGCACGGCAGATGCGGTCGCTGGCGGACCAGTCCGCGGGGGCGACCACGCGCGTGCAGTCCATCCTGAGTGATATCGGCCGGGCCATCTCGCAGACGGTGAGCACGAGCGAGGGCGGGGCGCGCGAGGTGGAAGGTGGCCTGGAGCAGGTGCGCGCGGCGGGCGAGAGCCTCCGCTCGCTGGCGGGCATCATCCAGAGCAACGGCAAGACGGTGCGTAGCATCGCCGATGCCGTGAGCCAGCAGGACGCGGGCATCGCGGAGCTGTTCGCCGCGCTCAGCTCGATGGCCGACCTGGCGGACCAGATTGTCGACCGGATGGCCGCGAGCGAGCAGTCCGCCATCCAGCTCTCCGCGGCGTCCGCCGAGCTGAGCGCCATCGTCGGCCGGTACCAGCTCTAGCGCGTTTATCGGCCGGTGGCCCGCGCCTGTGCCGCCGCGCCCGTGGGCCTCGTCTGGCCCGAGCGCGCGTTGCCGCCACCCGCGCTCACCCAGCCGCTGGAGGCTGGCTCATCGGGCGCCGTCAGGTCGAAGGCGCGGATGCTCATCCGCTGCGTCCAGTCATTGCTCGCATTCCAGTTCGTCCAGACCCCCAACACCACGCGTCCCCGGTGCAGCGCGGGCGGGGTGATGTACGGCGCCTGTCCCTGCAGCGCGCAGGCGGACAGCTCGTTCCCCTCCGGGTCCAGCTCCCGCAGGAACGAACCGAACGCGGCGTCATCACCGGTGCAGGCGTGCTCGCCGCACGTCGCGTCCACCGGCCGGTCCACCAGCAGCAGCGAGCCACGCTGGGTGAGGAGCGGTGACATCGGCCAGGTGCCCACGGCCCGGTGCCAGCGCACCGCTCCGCTCGAGGGGTCCAGCCCATAGAGGAACGTGCCACCCGGATGGGTGGTGGTGGGGCAGCCCTCGCTGGTGCACCGCATGTCTGGCAGGACGAGGAGCCGGTCCGCCTGCATCGCCGTGCGGCCGAACGTCGAGCTGGAGCGGCCCAGCGAGTAATAGAAGGACTCCGCGGACGCAGTCGCCAGCGTGGCGATGGGCGCTCCCGTGGCCGCGTCCGCCAGCTCCGCGCGGCCCAGCATCAATGTCCCTCCGTCCACGGCGGTGGGCTCGAGCACGCCCGCGCGCTGGGTCCGCCAGCGGAGCTGCCCATCCGCCGCGTACGAGAAGAGCTCCGTCCGCTGCTCCAGGACGTCGGAGGCGCCGCCATAGACGTTGCCCTCCGTATCCACCACCAGCGGCGCATGGACGGGCGGCACGGGCGCCTTCCACGCCACCGCGCCGGTCTCCGCGTGCACCGCGACGAGCAGGTCCTCCGCGCCCACGTCTCCAAACGTGTCGTGTACCAGCGCGATGAGATAGGGCGGGCTGAGCACGAGCGATTCAATGCGAAGCGCAGGGTGCGCCTGCGGGTCCTCGTCCTTCGCGGCCCCCAGCGACACGCTCCAGCGCTCTTGTCCGGTGGCGCTGTCCCGCGCGGAGAGCAGGGCGAGCCGACCCGTGACGAAGAGCTGTCCCCGCGCCACCGTGTGAACGCCCCAGGCGCCCGGGGGGGGAAGGTCGCGCCGGTAGCGCTCGGTCCCCTCAGACGTGACGGAGACGAGCTGACACGCCAGCTGGCTCGGGTCCTTGTCCACCCAATAGCTGCTCTCGCATTCCGTCCAGTAGGTGTGCCCGTCCGAGTCCATGGTCCCCCGGAAGTCCACCGTGAGGTTCCACGCGGCGTCGTAGCTCCACGCGAGTCGCGCCGTGCCCTCGGGTCCGGAGCACGCCGCCGAGGTCGCCGGGGGCGGCACCTGCGGCTCCGGTGTGGGCGCCTGCGGCGCGGGCGTCTCACCGCCGGGGGTGGGCGTTGGCGTCACCTCCGCGGGGGTCTCCACGGTGGGCGCCGCTCCGTCCTCCACGGACGACGAACAGCCCACCCACAGACACGCGCCCAGCACCATGCTCCGCAGTCCACTCACGCCCGCCTCCCGATTGCTGGCCACCGCGCGGCTTGTCGCCGAGGTGGCCAGCCACAGTGGGGATGGGATTCCCGCTGCGCAACACACCCGGCCACGGGTGGCGGCCGGGCAGGCAGTCAGGCGGAATGGGAGTGAAGTCTCAGCCTGGCTCGCCGCCGTCGATGGCGTACGCCGTGCCGGTGATGCCGCCCGCCGCGTCCGAGGCGAGGAACAGGCACAGGGCGGCGACCTCCTCCGGGGTGATGATGCGGCCCATGGCGTTCATGGACGCCAGGGCCTCGCGCGCCTGCTCCTCGCTGCGGCCCGTGGAGGCGCTGATGGCCGAGGTCGCGCCGGCGAACATGTCCGTCTCCACCCAGCCCGGATTCACGATGTTCACGGTGACTTGCTTCTTCGCGTACTCCACCGCGAGCGCGCGCGTCAGGCCCAGCAGCGCGTGCTTCGACGCGCAATACGCGGACGTGTACTTCACGCCCCGCACCGCGGCCATGGAGCCGATGTTGATGACGCGTCCGCCGCCCGCCTGGGCCATGGCGGGCATCAGCTCGCGGCAGAGGAGGAAGGGCGCCGTCACGTTGACGGCCATGACACGGGCCAGGTCCTCGGTGCGCGTCTTCGTCAGGGGCGCGGAGACGGTGATGCCCGCGTTGTTCACGAGCACGCGAGGAGGCCCCTCGGCGAGGACTCGCTGGCTCGCGGCAACCAGCGCCGCTTCGTCGGCCACGTCCACCGCGAGCGGCCGGATGCGCTCGCCGCCTTCCCGCCGGAGCGACTCCAGCGCTTCCGTCGAACGCGCCAGGGCCCACACGTCATGGCCCGCCTTCGCGAAAGCGAGCGCCACCGCGCGGCCAATGCCTCGGCTCGCGCCCGTTACCACCACTGTCTTGGAGGTCATCGTCATGAGGCCAGCCTAGCGCCGGGCCCTCACGCTGGCAGCAAGACGTGCCAGGGCCGCGTGGCGCTCAACGCCACGGGCCACATCGACACCCTCCCACCTCCACGAGGGAGGGGGAGGGTGGGAAGACGCGGGTGTCCGGCTCAGCCGTTCTGGGCTTCGTCGCCGCTGGCCTTCGGCTCGGCCGGAGCCGCCTCGCCCTCGGCCGGAGCCTCGGACGCGCCTTCGGGCTCGGCAGAGGCCTCGTCGGACGCGCCTTCGGGCTCGTCAGACAGCTCAGGCGCGGTGCCCGCCGCCTCGGCGGCCTGCTGGGCCTTGAGCTCCTCGTCGTTCATGAAGCCGACGGGGTTCTCCTTGCGGTTGAAGAAGCGCACCGACTTCTTCGACAGCGCGAACATCTGCTCCGCCGCCGACGCCGGCACCAGCGAGTGCTCGATTTGCGCGGGCTCGGGGCGCTCCACCACGCCCAGCTCGCCCTCTTCGAGCTGCTTCGCCTGCGCCGGGCTCAGCTCCAGCCGGCGCAGCTTGCCCTTGCGGGTCATGAAGTAGAACGTCGTCTCACCCGCCTCGACGGGTACCTGGGAGCCCAGCACCAGCTCGCGCAGGGCGCGGTCCAGCTCCACCTGCCGCTTGGACTCGGCGCGCTGGTAGGCCTTGGAGCCCGGCATGGGGGGCAGCTTGGGGATGGCCCGCTCCGGCGCCGCCGCGGCCGGCCGCCCGTGCTGGGGGCCTCCGCCGTGCCGGGGGGCACCTCCGAAGCCGCTGCCGGGACGTCCGCCGCCCTCTCGACGGCCGGCGTCACGGCCGCCACTCGGACGGCCTCCACCCTCGCCTCGGGGCGGGCCGCCTTGTGTCCGGTTGTCATCACGGCGGGGGGGCGGACGGTTGCCGCCTGAACGGCCGCCTTCCTGGGGTCCGGGCCGCCGGGCTTCCGCCTGGCTGGGCTTCGACTCCACCTTCTTGGCCTCTGCCTCGGTGACGAGGCCCGCCTTCAATAGCTTGTCGCGCAGGTTCTGCATGAGTTGGGCGTTCTATCCCTTGCACGGCCGCACGCAAGCCACTGCTTGCCGCTCGTGTATGCCCCACGTAACTTGCCGGCCCTGTCGTACCCTCCCGGAGGAGTCGTGAGCCGTCTGAAGAAGTCCGCCTTCACCCTCGCCGTGGCGCTGGCCGCCGCCGGCTGCTCGGACCCGGTCGACAAGGCGGCCAAGGCACGCATCTTCTCGCCGGAGGACCCGCCCAAGGTGGTGGCGTCCGCGAAGGAGAAGCTGCCCCCCGAGGACGTGGCGGACAACCCCCAGGTGGCGCGCCGCATCCTGGGCATGGACGCCGCCGAGGTGACCGAGCGTCTGGGCCCCCACCGCTACCAGGCGACGCTGGGGTACGAGTGGACCTCCGAGGCCTCCATCCCCGTGAAGCTCACCGAGACGCGCACCTTCCACGCTGGTCCGGGCGGGGTCGGCGGGGACTTCCACGGCGTGCTGGAGAACTCCCGGGACCAGGGCCTGGAGGTGATGCGGG
>NZ_JAAIYB010000498.1 GCF_010894475.1 Myxococcus vastator | reverse complement strand
TCGCCGGGGCGGCCGCGGGGGTGGCAGGGGCGGACAGGAGCGTAGCGAGCAGGGCTTCGAGGAACATGGCGAGCCTCCAATCTAAACCATCCCGACGGGGCCTTGGCCCCGGCATTCACGGGGCCTTCTTGAACAGGCGCTTCCTCTGTTTGATGGCCAGCACGTAGAAGCGCTCGCGCAGGGCCTGGGCATCCTCGGGAGACAGGTCTCCCGACTGGCCCAGGTGCTCGTCCCGCCAGGCAATCGCCCGGCTGATGCAGGCGGACGCCGCGGCGGAGATGTTCAGGCTCTGGCTAAAGCCCTTCATGGGGACCCAGAACGTGCCGTCCACGCCGGACAGCACGTCCTCGCTCACACCGCGCCGCTCGTTGCCGAACACCAGCGCCATCTTCCCGTCGAAGCGCAGGGTGTAGAGGCTGGTGGCCCCCTCCTGGATGGCGGAGGC
Source organism: Myxococcus vastator (assembly GCF_010894475.1). GTDB lineage: Bacteria > Myxococcota > Myxococcia > Myxococcales > Myxococcaceae > Myxococcus > Myxococcus vastator. Next base: position 5,445 of record NZ_JAAIYB010000498.1, on the reverse strand, counting down.
GTACAGCGAGAAGCCGCGGGACTTCAGGTGCTCGCGGCACTCGGCGAACGTCTTGTACAGCTTCACGTCCAGCCACTTGTCGCAGCCCTGGGCCACCCTCGAGTTGGGAACGAAGGGCGCTTCCGGGTTGATGATGATGTGGACTTCCTGCACGCCCATGGACTCGCAGGTGCGCAGCACCGCGGCCATGTTGAAGCTGTCCTCCAGCCGGTCCAGGACCACCGTGAAGTTGCGCGTCCGGTGACTGACGACGCGATCAATCTTCTCCTTGCGCACGTCGAGCAGGAACTGCTCCGGCTCGAACTGCTCCCGCTCGTAGCGCTCGTAGCGCTCACCACCACCCGACATGGACTCAGCTCCTCCCGCGGCCCGACTTGCGCGCCGGAGCACGCTTCGTGGCCGCGGATGACTTCTTCGCCCCGGCCTTGCCAGACGCGCCACGCTTGCTCGCGGCGGCCTTCTTCGCGGCGGCCTTGCCCGACGCGCCACGCTTGCTCGCGGCGGACTTCTTCACCGCCGCGGTGCCCGACTTGCGGGTCGAGGCCTTCTTCGTTGCGGCCTTCTTCGCCGAAGCAGCGCCCGCCTTGCGAGCCGGAGCCTTCTTCGCAGCGGCAGACGTCTTCACGGCAGCAGCGCCCGACTTGCGAGCCGGGGCCTTCTTCGCAGCGGCAGACGTCTTCACGGCAGCAGCGCCCGACTTGCGAGCCGGGGCCTTCTTCGCAGCGGCAGACGTCTTCGCGGCAGCAGCGCCCGACTTGCGAGCCGGGGCCTTCTTCGCAGCGGCAGACGTCTTCACGGCAGCAGCGCCCGGCTTGCGAGCCGGAGCCTTCTTCGCCGCGCCCTTCGTGGCCGCCGCCCCTGCCTTGGAAGCCGGAGCCTTCTTCTCGGCCCCCTTCGCCTTTCCGCCCGCCTTGGCCTTCCCCGCCCGAGCCGCCTTGGCGGGAATCTCCACGTGGAGCTTCTCGGTCCGCCCCGTGAACAGCACCTCCGCCACGGAGTCCATCAGCGGCTGCATGCCCTCGCCGGTGGCGCAGGACACGGGATACACACGGATGCCGCGCGCACGCAGCGCCTCCGTGAAGCCCTCCAGCCGGGCCTGCGCGTCGGGCAGGTCCAACTTGTTGGCCGCCACCACCTGCGGCTTGGACGCCAGCTCCGGGCTGTACCTGGCCAGCTCCGTGTTGAGCACGTCGAAGTCATGCAGCGGCGCGCGGCCCTCGCCCTCCGCCCCCATGTCGATGAGGTGGATCAGCACCTTGCACCGCTCCACGTGGCGCAGGAACTGGTGGCCCAGACCCACGCCCTCACTGGCGCCCTCGATGATGCCGGGGATGTCCGCCATCACGAAGGACAGGCCGTCCTTGTACTGGACCATGCCCAGGTTGGGGACCAGCGTGGTGAATGGGTAGTCGGCGACCTTCGGCCGCGCCCGGCTCACGCGGGAGATGAACGTGCTCTTGCCCGCGTTGGGGAAGCCCAGCAGCCCCACGTCCGCCAGCAGCTTCAGCTCCAGCCGGAGCGTCAGCTCCTCGCCCTTCGTCCCATCCTGGGCGAAGCGCGGCGTCTGCCGGGTGGAGGTGGCGAAGTTCATGTTGCCCAGGCCGCCGCGCCCGCCCTTCGCCGCCACCCAGCGCTGGCCGGCCTCGCTCAGGTCGACCAGCAGCTCCTCGGAGTGGGCATCCTTCACCAGCGTGCCCACGGGCACCTTGAGCACCATGTCGTCGGCGGCGCGACCGTTGCAGTCACTGCCCATGCCGTGCTCGCCATTCTTGGCGCGGTGGTGCTGTTGGTAGCGGTAATCGAGCAGCGTCGTGAGCTGAGGGTCCGCCACGAAGACGACGGAGCCGCCATTGCCGCCGTCCCCGCCATTGGGGCCACCGCGATCGATGTACTTCTCCCGCCGGAACGAGACAGCGCCGTTGCCGCCATCCCCCGCCTTCACGAAGATGCGGACCTCGTCGACGAACTTCATCTGGGACTCCTGGATAAACGAAGAGCGGGCCGCCCTCGCATCCCGCTGCCGGAAGGGCGCGTGGACTGGAGAAGCGACCCGCTCGTGGGTGCCGCACGGTTGCCGGCCTCAAGGGCCGGCCAGCCGTCAGGCGCTCGCCTGCTCAGCGGCGGCCGGGTAGACCGAAACCTTCTTCCGGTCGCGGCCCAGGCGCTCGTACTTCACGACGCCGTCCACCACCGAGTAGAGGGTGAAGTCGCGACCGAGCTTCACGTTGGAGCCAGCGTGGATGACCGTGCCCAACTGGCGAACGAGGATGCTGCCCGCCGACACCGTCTCACCGCCGTACACCTTCACGCCACGATACTGCGGGTTGGAATCGCGACCGTTGCGCGAAGAACCCTGTCCTTTTTTATGAGCCATGACACCTTGCTCCTGAAGTTTGAGGTGAAACCGCCCGGACTAGCCGGCGATGGAGGTGACCTTCACCTCGGTGTACGGCTGACGGTGACCGCGGCGGCGGGTCCAGCCCTCCTTCTCCTTCCGGAAGTGGAGGACGCGGCGGTGCTTGTCCTGAGCCAGGACCTTGCCCACGACCTTCGCGCCGGAGACGGTCGGCTGGCCCACCTTCGGGCTGTCCGAACCACCGACCAGCAAAATCTCCGTGAAGGTCACCTCGGCCCCGACGTCGCCCGCGATCTTCTCGATCCGGACCACATCGCCCTCGGCGACGCGATACTGCTTCCCGCCCGTGCGAATCACTGCGTACATCGTCAAACCCCTGTCATCTGTCGGGTTGGGTCAACCCGTGGAATCGACCGCGCATTTCGGACGGGTGGACCATCCAATTGCGCCAAAGGCGGCGGGATTTACGGGAGATACCCTGGGGAGTCAAGGTGGTTGAAGGATCAGACCGCCACTCCCCGGCCGTTTACTCGACCCCCAGGCCGATGCTAACTCGGAAACCGGGCTTCCGGCCGCCCTTTCGCGACCGGCCCGACAACCTCGTCCTGAGGGGGAACTACCATGAAGAAGCTTCTGATCGGCCTCGTGGCCACCGGCTCTCTTGTTTTTGGCACTGGCTGCGACAGTGATGAGGACCTCTGCGAGGACTTCGCAGGCGCATTTGAGTCCCTCTCGAACAAGGTCGACGGCTGTCCGGAGATCAGCCCCTTCATCTCCCAGCTCCGGCTGGGCCAGGAGGAGATCAACCAGTGCAAGGAGTCGCTCGAGTCGTGCTCGAGCTCCGACAAGGACAAGCTCCGCGGCGCGTCGGACTGCATCCGTGACATCTCGCAGTGCCGCAGCGCGACCATCGAGGCCTGGGCCGCCGAGCTCGAGCGCTGCATGGACTTCGAGGTCAGCGACGGCTGCGGTGGCGGCGAGGAGTAGTCGGCGTGGCGTGAGCCCGTCTCGCGCCCTCGCGTAGTCCAGGGCCCGGCTCCTCGTTCAAGGAGACCGGGCTCTGTCATGTCCGGCTGGCGCCGTCGCCCGCCCGCCCAGCACCCGGCGGAGCCTCCGGTAGCGCTGGAGCATGTCCACCTCCAGCGGCGCGAGCTTCAGCCCCCGCTCGTACTGCTCCAGCGCCTGGGGGAGCCGGCCGTCGCGCTCCAGCGCGCCACCGGACTGGAAGTGGATCCGCGCCGTGCCCATAGCCTGGGGCCTGCGCGCCAGGAACTCGCGCCGCAGGGACTCCAGCTGCTCGGCCGTGAGCCCCGCCTCCAGGCACTTCGCCACCCCGCGATGATTGCCGCGCCAGGCATCGTAGAGGGCGCGCTGCACCGTGGCCCCCAACGCCTCGGCCGCCTCGCGCACGCGCACGCGCAACGCATCCACCTGCGCGCGTTGGGCAGGCGTCAGCGAGTGCTGCTCCAGGGACTCCAGCGAGCGCCAGGCCTCGCGGGTCCGCAGGCGCACCATGCCCATGTCCGAGTCCGGCTCCAGCGCCAGCACCGCATACGCGTCTCCCGCCGAGCGCTGGCGCCAGGCCTCCAGCAGGCGCGCCAGCACCGGGTCTTCCGTGGGCGGGACTCGCGGGACAGCACGGACCGGCTCGCCCTGGAGGAGCGCATCCACCGCGGCCTTGAGCACGGCGGTGGCCTCCACGAACTGGACGCCGAAGCCGGTGGGCATCCCCCAGACGCGCGCTTGGGTGGGCGGAACGAGCCGCACCACTTCACACATGACCGACAGGGGCCCGGACGCCAGCTCCAGCACCACGGGCAGCCGCGAGCACAGCGGCGGCAGGACGCGTCCACCGTGGAGGAACAAGCCCCTCCGGGACAGGCCACTGCCCATGAGCCGCACCGGCCCCTCCCCTGGGCGCAGGACGACCTGCACCGGCACTTCCACGGTAGAGCCCCGTGCCGCCAGGGACAGACGCCGTGGGGACGTGCTCGCGTGCGAGGAAGGCACCTGCCCCGCACGCGCGACCGCGGGAAGCCGCCCCCGCGCCTGGCCCTCGGTGGGCATCCCGGTCGCCGCGGGCACCGGCTCGGGCACCGCGAGCCCTCCGGGATTTGTCTTCCGCGCCGACGCGCGCACGTGCTCGGCGAGCGACACCTGCAACGCGTTCCGGAACGCCGCGATGGAGGGGTATCGGTCCTCGGGCTTCTTGGCCAGGGCGCGCAGGATGACGTGCTCCAACGCGGCGGACACGGCCGGGTACACGGAACTGGGGGGCGGCGGTGGCCGCAGCTGATGGGCCACCAACTGCGCGGCCAGTCCCTCGTCGTTGAAGGGAAGCCGGCCCGTGAGGAGCTGGTAGGCGATGACGCCCAGCGCGTACAGGTCCGCGCGGCCATCCACGCAGCGCCCCAGGGACTGCTCGGGGGACATGTACTCGGGCGTCCCCACGATGATGCCCGCGTGCGTCTGGGGCATGTGCGCGTCCGTCAGCTTGGCGATGCCGAAGTCCAGCACCTTCACGAAGGGCGCGTCGCGCTTGCGCCGGACCAGGAAGATGTTGTCCGGCTTCAGGTCGCGGTGGACGATGCCTCGCGCGTGCGCGGCCTGGAGCGCGTCGCACACCTGCGCCAGCACCGAGACGACCGCGCCAGCGGCCAGGGGCGTCCCCACCCACGCGGACAACGGCGCCCCATCCAGGAACTCCATGATGAGGTAGGGGCGCGGCGGCGCGGCATCCATGTCGAAGATGCTGACGATGTTCTCGTGGCCGATGAGGTTCACCGCCCGCGCCTCCGCATGGAAGCGTTGGACCAGCTCCGGGTACATCGTCAGGTGCGCGTGCAGCACCTTCACCGCGACCCGGCTGCCAATGGAGACGTGCTCACCCAGGTAGACAGAGCCCATGCCGCCCCGGCCCAGGCGCCGCACCAGCCGGAAGCTGCCGCACCGGGTGCCCACCAAGGGGTCCTCCGCCTCCACCCCGGGGGCACACCTGGGCCGCGCCGTTCCACCGGCCCCTACGTCCGCGCGCACCAGCGTCGAACACGAGGCCTCCGCCCCATGCCGCCGGCCGCACGCCCCACACC
>NZ_JAAIYB010000497.1 GCF_010894475.1 Myxococcus vastator | reverse complement strand
AGCGGGCGCTGTCGCCCTTCTTCTGGGAAATGCATGGGCTCCGCAGCGCTGTTCCGCTGCGGAAATTATCGCCGCATGACCGGGAGAACTCCTTACGATGCGCGAATCGGCCGAGATCATTTCCGGGCCTAGGAAGATGTCCATGCCAGACCAGCCGAAAACGGATGTGGAAAAGGAGCTCACGGACCTGCGCCGTGAGATCGTCGAGGCACGCAACCTCGTCATCAAGAGCGACAACCTGCTCAAGAACCTCCATGCGGAGGTGAAGGCGGTTGGCAAGCGCCACGAAGATTTCCAGAAGCGCCAGTGGCTGTCGTCCGCGGTGGCCTACGTGCTGTTCGCGGTCATCTCCGTGGGCGCCGCGCTGATGATCACCAGCGCGCGCAGCTCCAGCGCCACCAACGAGAAGGAGCGCCTGGAGAAGACGGTCGCCGACCTCTCCGGCCAGCTGGAGAAGCAGCGCGCGGACACCGCGGCGCACCAGGCGGTCCAGCAGGAGGCGAACAAGGTCTACAAGATGATGACCAGCCTGCCCGGCGACGAGCGCCTCAAGGGCATTGACGCGCTGGTGAAGCTGGACACGTCGCGGCTGAGCACCCTGGAGCGCCAGGCCCTCAATGACCGCGCCGGCGTGCTGCGCCGGGAGACGGGCGACGCCGCGTTCGAGCAGGGGAAGATCGCCTTCCGCAAGAACGAGATGGACGGCGTCATCTCCAACATGGAGCGGTTCCTGGCCATGAACCCGCCGCAGGACCAGGCGCTGGACGCGTCCTTCTTCCTGGGCACGGCCTACAACAACACCCGCAACCACGAGAAGGCCGTGCCGCTGCTCGCCCGCTTCGTGGACGGTGACCGCAAGTCGAAGACGCGCGACTACGCCATGTTGCTGCTGGCGCACTCCTACCAGGAGGTCGGCCAGTACGATAAGGCGCTGGAAATCGCCCGTGACGCGGCGGGCGCCTACCTGAACAGCCAGTACCAGTCGCAGTTCCGGGGCCGCATCGCCACGGTGAAGCGCCTGATGAACCCGGCGCCCGCGGCTCCGGCCCAGGCGACCAGCCAGCCCGGCCAGTAGCCCCCGGGGGCCCGGCGCCCCATCCACCGGACGGTGGACACACGGAAGCGTTGCCACGCGGGGTCCACGGTCATAAGACGTGGGCCCCGTGTCCGCTCCCGACCCCCGGAAAGATCCCCGCTACCGCCGCTTTCGTGGTGCCGCGTATGGGATTTACATCCTCCTCACCACGCTGTTCTCGCTGTGGCTCATCTGGAGTGTCGGCCGCTCCGTGTCGGCCATGACGCCGGAGAAGCTGCCGCCCGCCCCCGTGACGCTCACGTTCCGCGAGTGCCTGGACGGCGCCCGGGCCCTGTGGACGGAGCTGGAGAGCGGGCGCGAGAAGCTGGTGAACGTGTCGCCCGCCAAGAGCGTCGACCAGGAGTGGATGCGCTTCCGCACCGCGTGGCTGCGGCAGCTCCGCGTCCGGGAGTCCGAATGCGCGCTCGACGCGCGTGATCGCGCCCCCCTGCGCGAGGTGTTCCGCCGCCTGGTGCGCGTGCAGGACCTCTACGCCATCCACGCGGTGCAGTACGCGGGAGAGGTGGGCGGCGCGGTGGATTCGCTGCACGAGGCCCTGGGCGCCGCGGGCCGCAACCCCGGCGCCGGCCGGCTGCCCTGAGTCAGCGCACCGGCAGCAGGGCGGTGTAGCGGCCCAGGTGGTCCGACACCGTCTGCGACAGCAGCACCGGGGACGGGCGCCCTCCCAGGTCCGCCACCCGGTAGAAGCGCACGGAGGCGTAGGGCGAGGGCGCGCCGGCCTCCGTCACCAGGCCCCGCACCGTGCGGCCGCGCTGGAGCGGGAAGGTGGCCAGCACCTGCTCGGACGCGTCGTCGCCGGGGAGCACGGTGATGACGCGGCTGACCCGGGGCAGGTTCTCCGTGGGGATGAAGTCCACGCGGTAGATGCCCGGGTCCAACCCCAGGCGGAAGGCGCCCGTGTCGTCCGTGGTGCCCAGGGACTCGCCGCCCGCCGGGGGCCGTGGCCAGCCCGGCACCGGTCCCACGGGATCCGCCAGCACCCTCACGCCCAGCGCCGGGGAGGTGTTGTCCGTCTGGAGAATCGTCCCCCGGATGATGCGCCGGTCCGGGCACACGACGTCCGGCAGCACCGCGCCGGTGCGAGGCACCTCCACCGACTGCACCGTCAGGCCCGCGGTGGAGCCTGACGGCGGCACCACCACCAGGGACAGGGTGCCGCCCGGCCCCGAGGGGAGCGTCTCCACCGTGAAGCGGCCCTCCCCGTCGGTGACGACCAGGGGCCCCTGGTACGTGCCGCCGCCTCCCACGGGTCCCCGTAGGGACACCGAGGCCCGCGCCACCGGCCGGCCGTCCCGCCCCAGGATGCGGCCGGACACCGGGACGGGCTCGCCATAGTCGCCCAGCTCCAGCGGCGCGGTGAGTGGCTCGCGGGGATCCACGGTGAACGTCTTCTGCGGCACCCACGCGTCGCCCGCCGCCGTCACGCGCACCAGGAGGCTGGTGCGCTGCGAGGCCTCCAGCGGCAGGGCCAGGGAGAAGTCGCCCGAGCCGCGCGCCACCGGCACGCGCTGGGACAGGGGCGTCAGGTCCGCGTCCAGCGCCTGGACCTGCAGCGCGGCATCCACGGGCTGCGCGCCCTGGCGCACCACCTGGCCATCCAGCCGGGCCACCTGGTTGGGGGAGGGCAGCACCAGCTGCAGGGGCACGGCGCCGCCGGGCGACACGGTGGCGGCGCCGCGCACCGGCGGCAGCCCCAGGTCCACCGGCTCCAACGTCACCGTGTACGTCCCGGTCCCCACGGGCAGCTCCCAGGCGCCGTTGAGGGGGACCAGGTCGGCCGTGAAGAGGCGCGCCACGCCCGGCAGCAGCGCGCTCTCCCCGCGGGCGGTGAGGTGCAGCGGCTCGTTGTAGGGATGCGGGGCGCTGCCCCCGGGCGTGGTGGCGCGCACGGTGCTGCCCTGGACCGTGGCGGGCCCGAACAGCGCCAGGTTCAGCTCCGGCCGGATGGCGTCCACCGGGAAGTCCTGCGCGTGCAGGCCGTCATGGGGGTTGGGCGTCACCTCCACCACGATGTCCCGGCCCGGGTCGCCGCACCCGTCGGGGAAGCACACCTCGTTGGAGGCACAGTCGCTGTCCGCGCGGCACACCAGCTGGCTGGGGTCCGGCGCATCCTCCAGCAGCACGCAGCCGGGGCCAGACAGGCCGACCAGGACGGTCCACGCGAGCCACCGCGGCGGCCGCTGGCGCCTCACCGGCAGTCTCCCTGGACGGTGTTGACCACCCACGAATAGGTGACGACGAAGCCCGGGTTGTCGAGCGTGGTGCCGTCCGGCAACTGCACCGGCCGGGGCCGCACCACGCGGTCCACCAGCTCCGCGTCGCTCACCAGCGCCTCCACCAGGTGGGGGCCGGGCGTGCCCAGCGGGTTGTTGGCGGACGCGAGGCTGATGAGCAGCGTGCCCCGGTCCGAGCGCCGGGGCTCGCGGGTGCTGGCCAGCTCATATTGGCGGTAGGGGCCGCGCGGATCCTCCGGGTTGTAGTCCACGTACCAGTGCACGACGATGCGGTCGTCCACGTCCGGGTCCTCGACGGCCACCTCGAAGGTGAGGTCGCAGCCGTCCGCGCCGAAGTCCGGGATGAAGCGCTGCTGGGGCGCGACCAGGCTGTCGATGATGCGCGGCGGCCGGTTCATGAACTCCGGCACGGCGTCCAGCAGCGTGTCGTCCTGGGGGATGAGGCAGCCGGACGCGGCGCAGCCCGTGGCCAGCAGCAGCCACAGCTCGCGTCTCCAGGCGTGTCGCCGCGTCGTGGCTTCCATCATCACGGACGGGCCGCTCCCCTAGAGCAGCTCGTCTCCCTCCTCGGGCGGCAGCGGCCGGCCCGACTTCTCCGCTTCCAGCTTCTCCAGATGCCGGAAGATGGTGCGCGGGTCCACTCCCAGGTCCTTGGCCGTCTTGGTGCGGTTCCCGTTGTTCCGGGCCAGCACCTCGTTGATGTAACGCTTCTGGAACTCCTCCTTGGCCTGGAGCAGCGGCATGATGGGCTCCAGGTTCTCCGGCTTCAGGTCCAGGTCATCCGGCCCCAGCAGCGGCTTGTCCGCGAGCACCACGGCCTTCTTGAGCCGGTTCTCCAGCTCGCGGATGTTGCCCGGCCAGCCGTACTTGCGCATGGACACGGTGGCGGAGGGGGTGAAGCCGCGGGCCTTGGAGCTGAACTCGCGGGCGTACTTCTGGAGGAAGAAGCGGCCCAGCACCACCACGTCCTCGCCGCGCTCGCGCAGCGGCGGCAGCTTCAGCGTGACGACGTTGAGGCGGTAGTAGAGGTCCTCGCGGAAGGTGTTCTTCTTCACCTCGTCCTCGAGCACCTTGTTGGTGGCCGCCACCACGCGGATGTCCACCGGCTCGCCGCGGTTGTCGCCGACCTTGTAGACAATCTTCTCCTGGAGCGCGCGCAGCAGCTTCACCTGGAGCTGCAGGGGCATCTCACCGATTTCGTCCAGGAAGAGCGTGCCGCCGATGGCCGCCTGGAACTTGCCGGCCTTGGTGGCCACCGCGCCGGTGAAGGCGCCCTTCACGTGGCCGAACAGCTCGCTCTCCAGCAGGTTCTCCGGAATCGCGCCGCAGTTGATGGTGATGAAGGGGCCCTTCGCGCGCGGCGAGCGGCGGTGGATCTCCCGGGCGATGAGCTCCTTGCCGGTGCCCGTCTCGCCGGTGATGAGCACGGAGATGTCCGTGGGGGCAATCTTGTCGATGCGCTTGTACACGTCCCGCATGCCCTGGCACGCGCCGACGATGTCGCCATAGCGCTGGTCCTCCAGCTTGCGGCGCAGCTCGGTGTTGTCGAGCTTGAGGTCGCTCACCAGCATCGCGTTCTGGAGGATGAGCGACGCCTGCGCCGCGAAGATGGTGAGCATGTCCGCGCTCTTGGGCTCGAACCGGTTCACCAGCCTGTCGTTGCCCACGTAGAGGACGCCGAAGAGGTCGCCCTTCTGCATCAGCGGCACGCACATGACGGAGTGGACGCGCAGGTTCACCACCGACTCGCTCTTGTTGAACTCCGGCGAGTCCAGCGCGTCCGCGACGATGAGCGCCTTCTGCTCCTTCACCACCTTGGCGATGATGGAGTCGGAGATCTTGTCCTTCTCCACCGCGTCCTCGATGTTCTCCCGGGACACGTTGCGCGCCACCTTCACGCGCGGCTCCCCGTTCTCCATCAGGATGAGGAAGCCCTTGTCGGCGCGCGTCACCTCGATGGCCTCGTCCATCAGGCCCTCCAGGAGGCGCTCCACGTCATAGAGCCCCAGCAGCCGCTCGCTGAACGCGGTGAGCCGGCGCAAGAGCAGCAGCTCGCGGCCGGGGACGCCGGGCAGCTCCGAGGTGTGTGAGTCCGGATTGGACGTGTGCACCAGCTCGCGCGGCGCGGGCATGGGCGGAGGTGGGGCGCGGGGGGCGTCGTCCCGGGCGAAGATCAGCTCGGTGTGGCCCACGCGGACCACGTCGCCGGTGGAGAGCGCATGGGCGTCGCGCTTCTTGCCGTTGACGTGGAAGGTGGCGCCCAGGCTGCCCACCTCGTAGCGCGTGCCGTCGAAGGTGACGTGCAGGGCGCTGGAGGGCACGGAGGTGTCCTCCAGCGGGATGTCGTTGTCCGGGCCCCGGCCAATGCTGGTGAGGCGCTTGTGCAGGGAGACGGCGCGGACCTTGCCATCGGGGGTGCGGACGGTGAGGCTGGCCATGGCTTCACGTACCTGGAGGGAGTCTCCGTCAAAAGGAGAGGGTGAGACCGGCGCCGAGTCCGCCGGGGGTCGGGTAGAGGCCCACGCGCGTGTACGTCTTCGGTGCCGTCGCGCGGGCGGAAGGGGGACGGGAGGAC
>NZ_JAAIYB010000496.1 GCF_010894475.1 Myxococcus vastator | reverse complement strand
GCGGCGCCGTTCGCCTTTGCCCCTCCGGCGCCCGCGCCCGCGGCGGACCCCTTCGGCTCGGCCGAGGCGTTCCCGTTCCCCGCGCCGCCGCAGCAGCCGCCCGCGCACGCGGGGGCGATGCCGTTCGAGCCCTCGCCCGAGGCCTTTGGTGGCCCCGAGGCGCTGTCGCCCGCGTCCCCTCGCCGGGGTGCGTTCGCCTTCGAGGACCAGCCCACGGCGGCGTACTCGCTGCAGCAGGCCGCGGACCCCTTCGCCCTGGCGGCCTCCCAGGCCGCGCCGGACAGCCCGGAGACGACGCGCGTGGCGGCGATTCCGCGCGAGCTGCTCCAGGCCAGCGCGCGGCCTTCGACGTCGGACGCCATCCCCATGCCGCCGCCGCGCTCCGCCCCTCCGCCCGCCGCGATTCCGCTGCCGGGCCTGGGCAACTCCGCGGTGGCGCTCACCGACGAGCAGCACTTCCAGGATGTCTTCCGCGAGTTCCTCACCACCCGTGAGCGGTGTGGCGAGGCGGCGGACGGCCTGACGTACGACAAGTTCGTGCAGAAGCTCCGCAAGAACAAGGAGCAGCTCGTCCAGAAGTACGCGTGCAAGACGGTGCGCTTCCAGGTCTACGTGAAGGAAGGCAAGGCGGCCCTCAAGGCCACGCCCGTCAAGGACTGAGCCCGCGCGCGGCCCTGGCCGCGAAGGAAGTTCCGAAGGCCCGTGGTCTCCTCGAGAGGCCGCGGGCCTTCTCGCGCGTGGCATTGAGGGCAGCCAGCCAGGAGGGGACGATGCAGACGCGGTACGTGCCGAACCTCACGGGGATTCCGGAGACGATGCTCTGGACGCTGCACTGCCGGGCAGGGGAGGCGAAGCGGCCGGACGGCGTCCTGAAGGACGCGGAGGCGCTGCGCATCCACGGCGCCATCGACTACGACTTCGAGAAGTCCTTTGGCCGCGCGGAGCCGTCCCTCGCGATTCGCGCGGTGGAGATGGACCGGGTCCTTCGCGCGTGGCTGGCCACGCACCCCGAGGGCTTCGTGGTGTCTCTGGGAGAAGGCCTGGAGACGCAGGCGCAGCGGCTGGACAACGGGCAACTGCGCTGGCTGAGCGTGGACCTTCCGGAGGCCATGGCCATCCGGGAGCGCTTCCTCACGCCGAACGAGCGGCTGATGCACCTCCCGGTGAGCGCCCTGGACCGCGCGTGGATGGACCGCGTGGACGCAAGCAAGGGCGTGTTCATCGTCGCGCAGGGCCTCTTCATGTACTTCGAGGAAGACGACGTCCGCCGGCTCGTCGCGGACCTCGCCGAGCGCTTCCCGGGCGCGGAGCTCCTCTTCGACACGGTTCCCCGCTGGTTCTCGCGGCGCACGCTCAAGGGGCTCCACCGCACCCTCGCGTACCGGTTGCCGCCCATGCCCTGGGGCATCAATCGCGACGAGCTGGAGGTGACGCTGCGGCGGTGGGCGCCGCGCATCCGCCAGGTGGAGCTGACGCCCTACTCCTTCCCTCGGGGGCTCCTCCGGTTCGTCTACAACCCCCTCAACGAGGTGCCCTGGGCGAGGGAGCGGGTGCCCACGGTGGTCCACGTCCGCTTCGCGGAGCGCGGCGCCTGAGTCAGGCCGCGCGTGGCAGCACGAGGCTGAAGCGCGCGCCCTGGCCAGGTTCTCCGCCCACCTCCAGCTTGCCCCCGTGCTCCTGGAGGATGCGCGAGGCGATGGCCAACCCCAGGCCGGTGCCGCCGTCCTTGGTGGTGAAGTAGGGCTCGAACACCCGGGCGCGGTGCTCCAGGGGGATGCCGGGGCCGCTGTCCTCCACCTCGACGATGGCGTCGGCTTCGGTGGAGCGCACGCGCACGCGCAGGGTGCCGCCCGTGGACGTCATGGCCTCCTCGGCGTTCTTCACCAGGTTCACCAGCACCTGGGTGAGCTGGTCGCGGTCCGCCCGCGCCACCACGCCCGTCTGGAGCGTGGGCAGAATCTGGATGCCGGCTGGAGGCGTGGCGTACAGCGCCAGCACGCTCTGCGCCAGCTCGCCCAGGTCCACGGGCGCCAGCTGCGGCTTGGGCATCCGCGCGAAGTGGCTGAACTCGTCGACGATGCGGCGCAGCCGGTCCACTTCCTCCAGCACCACGCCCGCGCTCTCCTTGAACATGTCCGGGAAGCGCGGGTGCTTCGCCTCCTGCGCGGCCTGGAGCGTCTCCAGCGACATGCGGATGGGCGTCAGCGGGTTCTTGATTTCGTGCGCCAGCCGCCGCGCCACTTCCTGCCACGCGGCGATGCGCTCGCTGGCCATCAGCCGCTCGGTGGTGGCCTTCAGCTCGGACGTCATGCGGTTGAACGTCCGCACCAGCTCGCCCACCTCGCCGCTGGCCTTCACCGTCACCTGGGACTCCAGCGCGCCTTCGGCCACGCGGCGGGCGCCCTCGGTGAGGGCCTCCACGGGCCGCGTCATCCACCGCGACACCAGCAGGCCCAGCAGCACCGCGAAGGTGCCGCCCAGCGCCGCCAGCAGGAGGAAGGCGCGCATGACGCCCTGCTCCGCTTCACGCGCCGCCGCGCGGCTGAAGACGAGCCGCACCGTGGCCGCTTCCCCCAGCGGCAGCGACTTCGTCACCGTCGGCGGTTCGGCGGTGCCCGCGCTGGCCAGGGGCGTGTCACCCACCAGCAGCGCCACCTGTGTCTGGGTGAGGCGGGCCAGGTGCTGCGCCAGGCCCTCATCGAGCAACACGCCGCCCACGGCCCACAGCCGCAGGTCCCCGAAGTCCACCGGGCGCGCGGTGACGAGCGCCGGGAGCTGACGCAAGCCGGAGGCCGTGCGCACCTCCACGCGCACCGGCACGGGCCGGGGGGACGTCTCCCGGGTGACGGCGAAGAGGGCTGGGTCCGGGTCTCCCCGGCGCGCGGGCAGGTGGCCGGAGGAGAGCACCCGGCCGTCGCGGTCGAAGAGGGCCAGCACGCTCAGGCCGCGGCTCTTCATCAGGCCCTCGGCGGTGCCGGCCTGGATGGCGCGGGTGGGGCGCTCCCGGGCCTCGCGGGCCAGGTCCTCCATGATGGTGCTGTCCACCAGCTCCTCCACCGCGCGGCGGGCGGTGGCGCCGGAGCGCTCCAGGGACTCCTGCGCGGAGGCGGTGGCGGCCTCCATGCGTGCGTCCAGCTCGCGCGACAACGTGTCGCGCAAGCGCGTGAGGGTGAGCGGCACGACGACCGCGAGCGGAACCAGGGCCAGCAGGGCGAAGGCGAGCGCCAGCCGCGTCCTCAAGCGCATGCCGTTCTCCTCAAGGACGTCCTCCCATCGCCGTCCCCTCCGCTGGAAGCACGTGCAGTCCGTCCAGCGAGGGCAGGCCTTGTGCGTCCATCATCACCCCGCCCACGTCCGGCGCGAAGCGCATTCCCAGCCCCTGCGCGTACAGGGGGACCAGGGGCACGGACGCGGCCAGGGCCAGGGCCCGCTCGCGCGCCCGCGCGTCCCGCGCCGCGGAGGAAGCAAGCGCGCCGATGGCGGGCAGCTCCACGCCCAGCAAGTCCTTGCGTCCACCCGCGTCCAGCACCACCGCCAGCGCGGGCCCGGGGATGGGCGGCAGCAGCAGCGCGTGCAGCATCAGCTCGAAGTCGCCCTGGGCCCAGCGGGCGCGCAGGGCCGCGCGGGGGAGCGCCTCCAGCGCCACGGTGTAGCCGCGCTCGTGCAGCTTCACCTGGATGCGCTCCGCCACCGCGCGCTGGTCCTCCACCGAGGCGTCGTAGCGCAGCGTCACCGTCCTCGCGGGCCTCGCCGACGGCGCGGAGGGCCGGGGGCGCGCGGGCGCGTCCAGCAGCGCTGGCGGGAGCAGGTGCGGCATGGGCTGCGCGGGCGCCTGGACGAAGAGGCGGGTCAGGTCCTCGCGGTCGATGGCGCTCTCCACGGCCTGCCGGAAGTCCGGGGGCAGCCGCCGGGGGGAGAAGGCCAGGAAGGTGGCGTAGAGCGGCGCGCCGGCCTGGGTGTCCGTCTCCGACGCGACGCCCAGCTCCACCTGGACCTGCCGGGACGACCACAGCCGGGAGAGGCCGCGCTGGTCCGTGGCGGTGAGCAGCAGCCGGTCCAGGTACGGGCGCCCCTGAGGCCAGGCCGTCTGCGCTTCCAGGGCTCCGCGTCCCGCGGCGGTGAAGGGGCCCAGGGCGTTGGCGGAGGCGGGCGGCGCCAACGCCGGGTGGCACAACGCGCGCTCGAGGTCCGGCCAGGGGTAGGCCAGCGTCAGCTCCAGCGTGGCGCCCCGCGGCGTCACCTGCCGCGCCTCACCGCGCAGCGGATGGAGGAGGGCCCGGTACGGGGATGCGCCGTCGTTGCTCGCCAGCCGCATCCACGCCCGCGCGAGCGCGGTGGCGGACGCGGGGCCAGGCAGGGTGATGCGCAGGGACTGGGGCGTGGGGCGCGACAGCTCCCGCGCGAGCGCGGGCTCGAAGCCGCTGTCCCGCGTGGCCCGGCACACCGGTGGGGACAGCAGCCCCAGCAGGGTGGCTTCCAGGGGCGTGTCGGCCAGCGCGGGCTCGGCCACTTCCGGCGGGCCGTCATGGGCGACGCGCAGCTCACCTCCGTAACGAGGACGGCCGGCCGCCTGCGCGGACGCGGACGCGAGCAACGCCAGGCAGGCCAGGGTGGAGCGGAGTCTCATGGCGCCCCCTGGCGCAGGAGGAACAGCTCGCTGGTGCCGTCCGGCTTCCAGAGGCCCACGATGACGTCGCGGCGCTGGTCGTCGTCCAGCCGGGCCGTCACCACGTACAGCGCGCGGCCCGTGGGCAGGGCGCCCTGCCACAGCGGTTCCTGCGTGCCGGGGTCGTCCCCGGAGGCGCGGTGCACGCGCAGCACGTCGGGGGAGGGCGTGAGCTGCGTCGAGGTGGTGATGAGCTCCGGCACACCGTCCCCATCCAGGTCTCCCAGTGCGCTGCCTGCGCCCAGGTTCGTCCAGCGCGCCGGTGCCGCGCCCGCGTGCGCGTAGAAGGCCGCGGTGCCGTCCGGGTGGACGAACAGCATCCGCTGGCCATCCAGGCTCGCGGTGGTGAAGGGCGCGGGCACCGTCAGCGGGCGGCCCTCCGCCAGCTTCACGGTGGGCGCGAAGGCCGTCTGTCCCGGCACGAAGGTGCCTCGCTCGGTCGCGCCCAGCGGCGCCGTGTCCAGCGTCCCCACGGCGCGCAGGGTGGCGCGGGCCTTGTCCAGCGCCAGCAGCTCGCCGTGCGCATGGCGGGTGCTCCACGCGGCCAGCCGGGGTGGCCCCGGCAGGAACGCCAACGCGCCAAAGGGCTCCCGGGTGGTGGCGCTTCCAGCGGGCAGGGTGTCCAGCGCCTTGCGCGCGACGAGCCGCCCCTCCGCGTCGAAGACGGAGACGTCATTCGCCGTGAGGGCCACCACTTCATCGCGGCCATCCCCGTCCAGGTCCCCGGCGGCGAGCGCCGCCAGGGGATGCTCCAGCCGCGCCAGCGCCGCGCCCAGCAGCCGGATGCCGCGAGGGCCCGCTTCCGGGGGCGAGCTGGGCGAAGCGCCTCCACTCTCCAACGCGAGCGCCAAGACGGTCGGGTCCGCGGGCACCGTCTCCACCAACGTCGCGGCGGGCCTGGGCGAACGCGTGGGCGCGCGGCCGGACCAGAAGTTCACCCAGGTGCCAATCAAATCCCCCCGGGCGCGCAGCTCGCCACCCTCCACGTCCAGCGAGAGCCGCACCAGCGTCCGGGCACCTTGCGCGCGCGCCAGCGTCTCGGCGGCCTCGGCCGTGGGCGCATCCAGCACCATGGGCGACAGGCCCGCGGAGGAGAGCTGCGAGGCGAGCACCGTGCTCACCGCGCGGCGAAGCTCGGCCGAGCCGCCCGTGACATTCACGGCCACCGGCGCCTCCACGCCACGCTGCGCGCGCACGGCCCCCGTCACCTGCCGGGCGAGCCGGGGGATGGCGGCGGGGGTGTCGGC
>NZ_JAAIYB010000495.1 GCF_010894475.1 Myxococcus vastator | reverse complement strand
GCGCGGGGCGGCTCGGGAGGAGGCGCGGCCACGGGAGCGGGGGCGATGAAGCCAATCACCGTCTTCTCGTCGGAGTCATCCAGCCCCTCCAGCGGATCATCCAGGTCGGTGCCCAGCGAGTCGAGCGTGGAGAAGTCCTCCTCCATGCCTTCCACCACCGCCTCGGGCGGCGCGACGACGACTTCTTCCTCGAAGGACGGCGTCTCCTCGGGCGCGGACAGGTCGCCGAAGGCGGCGTCCAAATCCAACTCCTCGCCCGTGACGGGAGGCTCCTCCGCGGTCTCCACGGAGATCTCCTCGCCGAAGTCCGCCGTCATCGGCTCGTCGCCGAGCGCGTCCAGCGTGAGGCTCTCATCGACGAGGTCCTCGGAGGCGGGCAGCTCGGGGAAGCCGATCAGCGCACCCGCGCGCTCCACCAGTTGATCCGCGTCCACCGGCTTGGCGACGTACTCGTCGGCGTGGGCCTTCAGCTTGCGGTGCTGCGCGAAGCCGTCCGGGTTGCCGATGATGACGATGGGGACGTTCTTGAGGTCATCGTCCTTCTTCAGCTTGCCACAGATGAGGTAGCCGTTCTGCCCCGCGGACAAGTCCACCGCGAGCACCACGAGGTCCGGCCGTTCCCTGCGGATCTGCTCCACGCTGCCCTTGCCGTCGGTCGTCTCGTCGACCGTGAAGCCCCGGCCCTCCAGGGCCGAACGCAGGGAGGCGGAGAGCGCGGTGTCGCTTTCGACGATCAGGATTTTCTTCGACATGGAGGGACGGCCCGTCCTGGTGTGCGGCGCGCGCAAACGCCCTACCGGCCGCGACGCGCAAGGTGATGATGTGCGTCGAGGCTATCGGCCATGCGCGGGAGCGTCAATGTTCGGACCAGGCGGAATTCCGGCCGCCCGGGGAGCGGGCAGGCGCCGTCTCACAGCCGACGTTTCCGTCACTGAGGGTACGTCGGGTACGTCACCGGCTCCACGGAGATGGGAGGCCAGGCGTGCGGCGCGCGAGACGCGGGCGGGAGCGAATACAGCGGCTCGTCGGCCTCCGGCGCGGACTTGCGCGCGAGCTTCTCACCGCTGTCGCGCTCGGCGAGCATCTGGCGGATGTCGCTTTCGTCCATGTCCGTCACCATCTCATAGACGATTTCGTCGTCGCGCCAGGTGACGACGTTGAAGCCCTGCGCGGAGTCCACCTCCACGGCTTGCAGGGCCTGGAACTTCGGGATGACGACCTCGTTGTCGCCCGGGAGCACGAAGACGCCCAGGCGGCGGCTCGGCTCACCTTCGTTGTCCGGCAGCGTCTCGTAGCTGATGTACGCGACTTCGCGGCCGTTGAGGATGGAGATGCGCCCGCCCAGCGGCTTCGCCTTGGGGAGCTGCGGGACGGTGATGCGCGGATCCACCTTGTCCTTGAACCACTCCTCCACCTGCTCCGGCGCGTTGGAGGCAATCTCGAAGGGGAGCGCCTTGCTCTTGCTGTGGCGCTGCACCGCTTCCGTCCTGGCCGCGCTCAGGCGCTGCTCGGCGTGGAACGCGGCCCAGCCGCCGCCCACCGTCACCACCACCAGCGCCATGGCCCCGGCGCGCAGCCAGACGCCGAGCTGGACGCGGCGCTGCTCCTGCTTGAGGCCCACCTGGATGCCGGCCCGAAGCGAGGCGGGGGCCCGCATGCCCGAAACGGAATGGCGCGCGGCTCGCCGCAGCGCCTGCTGCATCTGCTTCTCTTCCTCCGCGCGGCGCCCGCAATCAGCGCACCCGGAGAGGTGGGTTTCGAGGTCCACTCGTTCCTCGGGCTGGAATTCGCCGTCGAGGTACGGATAGAGCAGCCGGTCGAGGTCCTGGCAGTTCATGGGGCGCGCTAGGAACCGGTTTCTAGCCTGTCTTCTTCCTGTTGCGATACTCTTCCAGGTCTGCGGGTGCGTTCACCGGCTCTCCGTCGTGCCGGAACACGCCCTGGCCCTCCGCGTACTCACGCAGGTTCTTCTGCAGGAGCTTGCGTCCGCGGAACAGGCGGCTCATCACCGTGCCCACGGGGCACTCGAGAATCTCCGCGATCTCCTTGTAGGAGAACTCCTGCAGGTCCGCGAGGATGACCACCAGCCGGAAGTCGATGGGCAGCGAGTCGATGGCTCGCAGCACATCGTCCGACAGGAGCCGGTCGAAGAAGTACTGCTCCGGGTTGGCCGCGAAGTCCGTCGCGTCCCGGCTCACGAAGCGCTCGTGGACGGCCTCGCGCTCCACGCCTTCGACCACCGTGCGCTCCTTCACCTTCCGCCGGTAGCGGTTGATGAAGGTGTTGGTGAGAATCTTGAAGAGCCAGGCCTTGATGTTCGTCCCGCGCTCGAACTTGTCGAAGAAGCGGTACGCCCGCATGCAGGTGTCCTGCACCAGGTCCTCGGCGTCGCGCTCGTTCTTCGTCAGGCGCAGGGCCGCCGAATAGAGCGGATCCAGGTGGGCGAGCGCCAGCTCTTCGAATTCCTGCTTCGTCCGGTTGGGTTGCCTGAAGTCCAACATGTCCCGCCTTCCAAGGGCCCGAAACAAAAGGGGAATGAGTTGTCGCTTACCCGCCAAATGTATGCACGGGAACAACCAGGGCAACAACGGCATCCCACGACACCCGCCCGGACGCCCGCTTCGGGAATACACGACGCCGGCCGGGGAAACTTATTCCCCAGCAGAGATAACGGACGGGGAGGCCGGATGTCGTCATCCGAACCTCCCCGCCAGGAACCACGTCGTTTGCCTGCTTGCCGGGCTTACTTGCCAGCGAGCGCGTCGGTGATGGGCATGTAGGGGTAGCCCATGTCCTTCGCGACGGCCTCGTAGGTGACGTGGCCGTTGTAGGTGTTCAGCGCACGCGCGAGGGCGCGGTCGGACTTGACGGCCTCCACCAGGCCCAGGTCGGCGATCCTGCGCGAGTAGGGGCGGGTGACGTTGGTGAGGGCGTAGGTGGACGTCTGCGGCACGGCGCCGGGCATGTTGGCGACGCAGTAGTGGACGACGCCGTGGACCTCGAAGGTGGGGTTGTCGTGGGTGGTGGGCTTGCACGTCTCGATGCAGCCGCCCTGGTCCACCGCCACGTCGACCACCACGGCGCCCGGGGTCATCTCCGCGATGAGGGCCTCGGAGACGAGCTTCGGGGCCTTGCCGCCGGGGATGAGCACCGCGCCCACGACGAGGTCCGCCTCGCGCACGGAGCGGGCGATGCTCTCCGAGTCGGAGGCCAGCACGCCGACGCGGCCGAGGAACACGTCATCCAGGTAGGTGAGGCGCTCCATGTTGACGTCGAGGATGGTGACCTCGGCGCCCATGCCCACCGCCACCTTGGCGGCACACAGGCCCACCACGCCGCCGCCAATGACGGTGACGCGGCCGCGGCGCACGCCGGGCACGCCGCCCAGGAGGATGCCCTTGCCGCCGTGGGCCTTCTCCAGGCACCGGGCGCCCACCTGGATGGCCATCTTTCCGGCCACCTCGCTCATGGGCTTGAGCAGCGGCAGGCTGCCATCATCCGGCTGCAGCGTTTCGTAGGCCACGGCCGAGGCCTTCTTCTGGAGCAGCGTCTTGGTCAGCTCCGGATCCACGCCAGCCAGGTGGAAGTACGTATAGATGATCTGACCGGGCTGGATGCGCGCGTACTCGGGCGCGATGGGCTCCTTGACCTTGATGATCATCTCCGAGCGCTTCCAGACCTCGTCCGCGGTGGCGACGATCTGCGCGCCGACGCGCTGGAACTCCGAATCGGGGATGCCGGAGCCAACGCCGGCGTTCGTCTCGATCAGGACCGTGTGACCCGCGGTGATGAAGGCGCTCACGCCAGCCGGCACCATGCCTACGCGGTACTCGCGGGTTTTGATCTCCTTGGGAACTCCGACGATCACGACTGCCTCCGAGAGGGGGACGTAAAAAGCGCGCGGACCCTAACGAGGGCCCCGGGGGGAATCAAGGCGCGGGCGGACAGCCCCGCATGGGCGCCATTCGCGGCGAACACCCCCTGAAGACATGACGCGAGGCGTTGGATGCGATGCGTGATGAAGCGCGCGCCGCTCGTGTTAGTTACCCGGGACATGACGTCTGCCCCGAAGCTCCTATTCGCGGACCCCAAGGGACGGGTGATGGAACATCCGTACCTGCTCGCCACGCTGCGCAGCGGCGAAGAGCTCGTTCCTCCGCAGGACAAGCCCATCGCGCTGCCGTCCGCCGGGCGGCTCGTCCACCTGCCGGGCCGCCTCCCGGTGGGGCTGCATCCGGAGACGGGGGAGCTGGAGCTCGTCCGGGAGATGAAGTTGGGGGGCAAGTCGTTTGTCCCCAACGCGGTGGGCGCGCTGCTGCCCCCGGGCTACACGCGGACGTTCCTCCCCGGCGAGGTGAAGGGCAGTGGCCCCGTGCTGCCGCAGTGGGCGTACACCGCCGCGGCCTGGGTGGGAGAGGGGCCGGTGGCGTGGGCCATCCACACCGACCGTCGCTCCCACTGGGACCCGGAGCGGTTCTCCACGCCGGACATGAAGGACCTGGTGGCGAAGCACCTGGCGCGCTTCCCGGACAACCGGGTGCTGAAGCAGCTCAAGACGTGCGCGATGCTCTACCGGTGCTTCACGTCGCAGAACACCTTCTACGTGCGTGACGAGGCCGCCATCCCCGCGTCCGTCATGTGCAACGCGCGCTGCGTGGGCTGCATCTCCGACCAGCCCGCGGACGGCCCGCCGGCGTCGCACGAGCGCATGGATGACGGCCCCACGGGAGAGGAGATGGGCCAGGTGGGCCTCTTCCACCTGGCGCACGCGTCGGGCCGCACCATGGTGAGCTTCGGCCAGGGCTGCGAGGGTGAGCCGCTCACGCGCTGGAAGCAGATTGCGGAAGCCATCCGCTACATGCGGGAGCGCACGCAGGCGGGCTCCATCAACATCAACACCAACGCCAGCCTCACGCGCGGCCTGGAGGCCCTCTTCGACGCGGGGCTGGACGCCGTCCGCGTGTCGCTCAACTCGGCGGTGAAGGACCTCTATGAGGCCTACTACAAGCCGGTGAAGTACGGCTGGGAGGACGTGGAGGCCTCCATCGCCCTGGCGCGTGAGCGCGGCGCGTACCTGGCGCTGAACCTGCTGCTGTTCCCCGGCGTCACCGACCGCGAGGGCGAGGTGCGGGCCTTGGAGCGGCTGGTGAAGAAGTACCGCGTGGACCAGGTGCAGACGCGCTCGCTGTGCATCGACCCGCTGCAGTACCTGGACGTGGCGCGCGAGCGCGGCGCCGGAGGCGAGCCGGTGGGCATCCGTACGCTGCTTCAGCGGCTGAAGGCGGCGCGCCCGGGGCTCATCGTGGGCAACTTCGCGCGCGGGCTGGAAGAGCGCGAGAACGCGGCCGGGCGCCGGTAGCACCTCCTGGCGGGCGGGGGAGGGCGTTCCCTCCGCCGCCGGCCGGGAGCCCCGGTGGGGCTCCTTCCGCGGGAGGCAGGTGGCGCGGCCTCGGGGGCAGCACGCCGGGAGGGGCCGTGACGCGGTCCCAGGGGACTACTCGTTGCCGGTGGGCATCAGCTCCTTGGCCACCAGGTTGCCCATCACCGCGTCCTTGGGGATGTAGCCGTCAGCGCCCGCCTCGCGGCAGATGCGCTGCAGCTCCTCGACGTTCTCCCCCGAGCACAGCAGCACCTTGATGCCCTTGAAGAGGCTGTTGCTCTTGATGAAGCGGCAGAACTGCTCGCCGTTCACGTTGGGCATGCGCACGTCCAGCAGCACCAGGTCCGGGCGCGTCTGCTTCTTGAGGATGATCTTCGTGGCCTTGTCGGCGGTGTCGGCGACGTGGACCTCGAAGCCCTTGGCCACCAGGTCCGCTTCGATGATGCGGGCCGTCATCTCGCTGTCATCCACGATGAGGATGCGCGGCTTGCGCCCGCCCGTGGTGGGCGCGGGCTTGAGGCCGCCCGCCGCCGCGGTGACTGGGGCCGGAGCCGGCGCGGTGGGCGCCGCCGCGGGAGCCGCGGCC
>NZ_JAAIYB010000494.1 GCF_010894475.1 Myxococcus vastator | reverse complement strand
GCCACGACAAGCGCGATGAGGGCCGCGAGGCCCCCCACGAGCCCACGCCATCCCCGGCCAGGGCGCGTAGGCGACCCATGAAAGCTTGAGTTCGCAACTGCGGGCATCGGCTGTTCCGGTAGTTCCGACTGCCGCTGCTCGGACGGTGGATGCACTGGGGATAGATACTCCGCGCTCGAATGGGCGAGTAGCTCGCCCAACTCCCGGCGCAGCGCTTCGCTGTCGACGGGGCGCCTTGCCGGTTCACGCGACAGGATGCACGCGACGAGGTCATTCAGCGCTTCCGGCACGCGCACATTCAACGCACGCGCGGGAGGCGGCTTCACGACTGTACTGTTGAGCGAAACGCGCGCTTGAACCTCGGTCGGGCGGGGGTCTGTCAGCAGCTCATAGAGCATCGCCCCCACCGCAAAAATCTCATCTGCGACGCGGAAGGCGTACTTCGCGCGATGGTCGGCCTTGTGCTCACGGAGCCATTTGAACTGCTCCGGCGCGCGGAATCGGTCCGTTCCCGGAGGCAAGCCGCCGTCCGTCAGCTCTTCGGCCAACGAGTAGCTCGCACAGCTAAAGTCGATGATGATTGGCTCGCCATCGCTCTTTCGAATCAGAACGTTGGACAGCTTCAAATCTCGATGAAGGACGCCGCGACTGTGCATGTATGACAATGCGGAGCAGAGTTTGTCGAAGACCTGCAAGACTTCCCGCACCGTGGGGTGCTTACGCTCCGCCCACTCCGCAAGCGTCCAGCCATCGATGTACTCAAGCGCGAGATAGACGTTCCCATGCTCGGAGTACCCATACCCACGGTGCTTGACAATGTTCGGATGATCCAGGAGCAGAAGCGCCGAAAGCTCCCGGAGCGTCCTTGCATGAGTTTGCTTGTCGTCCCCGCTTGAATCCCGGTGACGCGCCAGCTTGAGCGCGCTCCTGCGTCCGTGTTTCTCAACGAGAAAAACGACAGCAAAACCACCATTCCCAAGCTCCCTGATGACACGCCAGCCATCAACGGACATTCCTGCACGCGGGAATATCGAAATCACGTTCATGGAGTCGCCCCAAAGGCTGCCTTCGGAAAGCGCACATTGGGAATCTTGAGCGTGCGCCCATCTCCAACCAACTCCAAAGTAAAAACCGGGCTCGCAGGCAATTGCGGCAGGTCAGCCACCATCAACACCCGTCGATGCTCTCCTGGCTGAATCGCTGTTTTATCTGCCATCACAATCCGGGCGCGGAGCGGCAACCCAACTCTGCCCGTCAACATCGCCTCTCTTGGAAGCCATGGCGACTGCCCAGCAAAGTTCGTCACTCTCGCGTCTATCAGCACCCATCCCTTCCCCCGATAGGCTATCGCCGACTGCACGTGAAAGCCTCGTTCTGCGTCGTCATAACCCTTAATTGGCGTAGCTGAGACACCTTCCTTATCGACAAGCCCCAGCAACACGAAGTCTTCGGGTTGAGGTGCTCGCGGTTCGTCAACGGGGCATGCCGCACCCGCCAATTCTGGGCGCTGAACATTGATCTGAATGTCCACTTCGGCCGCGTCCGTCACCAGCGAGAAAGCAGCTCGCGCGGGCACCCCGCCATCCGCGAAGAAGACCCCGACTTCGTAGCGCTCACCTTCGGCAAGGTCAGCCACAGGCTGAACGATGACCGACCGTTCCCCGGCGTCTAGAACGCGAATCCGTGACTCGTCGAAGGTCAGGGTCTTCCGGTTGATGGGAGCCGGAAACAGGAAGAGCGTCGGCGTGCCGTGCGCCACCCGGACGACAGGAAGTGAATCGGCAGGGCCGTTTGCAACGGACACCGCCCGGTCCCGCTTCGCGCGTTCCGCTTGTGCCGCCACGGCTGGCGTCGCAGCCCCCCACGCGAGAACGAGCGCAAGGGCCAATCTGATCGGTTGGATCAAAGGCGCATGACCTCCCGGTGCCACACGCTACCATCGGAAGGCCGCTCGCAGTGGAACCATCTACCGCGCCCCGCTACCGAGAGAGTCAGGTGCCCCCTTGCGCCCAACGGAACGCCCCTCGCCCAAAGCAGCTCACCCCGGCGTTGCTGTGAGCGGCGCCGGGGCGAGTTCAGGGACTGCGGTGGGGTGGTTCAGACCTCTTCGAACGTGCCACCGAAAATGCCGTTCGCTTCGAGAGCGTCCTTAATCTCTTCGTCGACAATGATGGGGATATCATACCCCCAAAGTCGGAACACTCGTGCGTCGCCAGCCTTTGACTTGTCTATTCGCAAGCCAATTACCGAGCGATACTCGCCGACCCGGTCTGCGTGCAACTCTTCATTGTCGCCGAAATGCTGCACCTCTCGACATGCAGCATCGTCAATGCAGCGAACCTTTCGAGCAACATTCAGAATGAAGTAAGAAGCCCCTTGACCTTCGACATCAACTGGGAAGAGCTGCACATCGTCAGGCGCCATCTTCCGAAAGATGGACGCGACACGCTCGCTAACAATGGGAATCAAACCCACTCCAGCGAACTCAATATCGAGCGGCTCCCCTGGCCGATAGATTGGCAATCGTAGCCGTTCGTGAAGTTCAACGGTTCGTCCATCACGGAACATCCAAACGTCATCAATGGTCCGACCGCCCGCGTCCACCGGGTCGTCGAGATACCATCGCCCCTTTACATATTCATCCGTGGCCAACTCGAAATAGCGCCGCACCGTACCTACTCCCGGGTTCCCTTTGTAATCAGCCCACGCAGCTCGGAGCCCTCTCTTACGAGGTCCTTAGCGATCTTGGCAAGCTCATCTACCAGTAGGGCCCTGCACCGCGCCTCACCTCGGCATCGCTTCGTCGCGAGGTCCAATCTACGGAAGACCTCCTTATGATACTCGGCGGGATGAGACCCCTTGTGACCTCGAATCCGAACCAGATTCGCAGGGTCGCTCAGCTTCATCCCGGCTTGCATGAAGAACCTTTCGAATCGCGGCGTCCACGGACCGCCTGTCCTGTCAGATTTGTCATTTTTGTCAGTGCAGATATGGTGAATCTCTCCCTCGGGGTCGCCCTGAATCCGCCCTCCGACTCCCACGGCAGGGGCAGTTCCAGCTCCAGCGCCTTCGCCTGCGCCCATCGCGACTGCGGCGACCGCCGTCGGTGCGAGCGTCACGTTCAGCACCCCGGCCGACGAAATCGAGATCGCCTGAACCTCCCCGGCCAGCGCGCCCGATAGCTGGAAGCCCCCCTCAAGCTGCGCCCGGGAAGCCGCCTGAGCGAAGCCCGGCATCTTCGGTCCCTGCGACGCCAGCGCGCTTCTCCCACCCAGCGCGGACAGTGCGACGATTACCAGGACGCGGGCCCCGTTGTCCCCCAGCACCTTCCCGAAGCGATGCCCAGCCCGCTCCAGGTCCGCGAAGCCCGCCGCGTCACGAGACTCGTCGAGCAAGCGCAGAAAGCCCTGCCCGAGATTCCACACCGGCCCCGTCCCGAGGTAGGCAATCAGAGATGCCGTCAGGGCAATCGCGATGACCTTCGTAATGGGCTCGGGCGCGACCAGCATCACGAGCGCCGTCCCAATCATCGTCGTAACCATCGCTCGCAGGGCGGCAGGATTCACCATGTCGCGAATCGCATCCTCGACGCCCGCCCACACCGTGTCGAGCGCGAAGTAGAGCGCGAGCATCCGCCGCTCCGAGGGCCCCAGCGAGAACCCACCAGACAGCATGCTCAGGCAGCTATGGGGCTCGTCCTGCCGCTGGCAGATGCGCTCATATGCCGAAGGAACAGACCTAGCCTGCGCGCCATCAACGAGCCCTCCGGATGACGCGAGCAACGAGCGGCGACCGTCCTCCTCAACCTCCCTGAAGGCGACATCGAGCCGCATGTCGAGCACGAGCTGCGCGACAGCACGCTTGAACTCGTCGTTGCCTATCTCGACAGGGTCGGACTCAACCGGGGTGAAGGCGATTGGCTCTCCGCGCCCAGTGTTCAGATGCACGACACGAGTCGACGCGCACCCGCTCGCAAACAGCAACAGTGCAGCAATTCCTAAAGCTCTCATGCAGCCCCCAGGTCGGCCGCCGGGACATCGGCGAGCAAGGGGCCACATAGCAACCGCGTCTGACAATCTCTATGGTCCTACGAGACTATGGAAACCTTGAAGGTCTACTGCATCAACGCCTCTTCCGCGCTCAGGACTGACTAACATGGTAGACCGACGAGCGCCGCGAACCGCAGGCCAGGTCGCCCCCGTGCCAGGCCCCCGGGGCATTCCGGCAGACCTACTTTACCATTCACTGTCGCTTATGTATGAAGGCGGCCGGGCGGCTGCGGTGAGTACGTAGTTCACGGCGTCGCGAGGTCTCAGACCGACCGCGCTGATTCCGCAGCCGCCCACTGTCAGTTCGCCAGCTTCGCAACGACGAACCCGGCCCCAAGCCCGGCAAGTAGGGCCACGACGGCGACCGTGAAGGACACGTCCCCGGCCTGCTGGCGCAACGATTCGTTCTCGGCGCGCAGCCGCTCAATCTCCGCTGCGGTTCGAATGCAGCGGCTCTCCGACAGCCAGCAGCCGCCCTCCACCTCGACGGCTGCCGAGCCTCCATCCGGGAAGAGCTGAGCGCGCTCGACGCTGATGACCTCCGAGCCCGACGCGGGAAGCGCGAGCAGCACGGCCAGCACGAGCGCGCCGAGCTTCACTTGCCGCCCCGAGAGTCGAGCTGCTCAAGCACGGCAATCGCCGCAGCCTTCTCCGCGACCTGCCCAGCGGCAAGCGCCCCCGCCAGTTCAGCGCGGGCAATGGCGGCGCTCCCGAACAGAATCCGCTTGATGATGGTGAAGCCACCAGCAGCCGTCAGGGCAACTTGCAGCGCCGTCAGCATCAGCGCCAGCGAGAACGGCGCCCCCGCAGCAAGCGCGTTCGCTACCGCTCCTGCGAGGGAGACCCCCAGCACGAGCACCGCGCCGCCCCTGTCGGTATTGAAAACCGGGACGAACCTGCCGCCGAACTTCCGCAGTAGGTAGACGAGCACCACCACCACCAGGGCGGCGAGCAGCGCGTAGTTCCGGCTCGTCACCGCATCGAGAAGAAGGCGCGCGAACTCCTCGAACTGCTCGGGGTTCGGCCCAACTACACCAGCGTCAACCATGTTGCCTCCGGGTTAGAAGCCCAGCCGTTCCAGTTCGGCCGCGAGCTTCGGGTTTGCTGCACGCCACTTCGGCGACAGGCGCTCGGCATCGAGGTGAGCCCACACGTCGGCGAGGGAGCTTTGTTGGACCAGGACACGAAGCGGCTTGAGCTGAAGCGCGCTCACGTAGCCGGGCCACTGCACATGGGGGGAGTCGCCGAACCTGCCACCCCAGACGAGGCCCGCCTTCGTGGATTCCTCGCCCAGCACGCGGTAAGCCGACTCGCGCCAATCCGGCTGAACGCCAGGTCGCGGGCTCGCGTCACAGACGAAGTCGAAGGCGAGGCCGTAGTTGTGCGCGGACAAACCTGCGGGTGATGCCTTGCCGCCCTTGCCCGCCAAGTACAACCGACGCAGCTCGGCCTGCTCTTCGAGGCTTCGGAAGCCGTGCGTCGCGACGTAGCGAACGCCCCGGGCTGCACAGCGGGTGATGCGACGAACGGAAGGAAGACGCGGTCAAGCTCGACCCGCCCGAAGTTCGCATGGGTCATCACGAGCCCCGCCCGCCCGACTGAGTCATGCGAAGCAGCTCCAGTTCGACGACCTGCTGAACCTGAGCCGGAAGCCCTCGGGTGAACTCGTCGCGCCACCGACGCAGCGCGCCCAGCTCCACCGCGACCGCGTTGATGCGCTCGTCCTGGCGCGCGACCTTCTCAACGAGGGCCCGAATCTCCCCGACCAGGGACTTCGCAGCCCAGGTGAGGACGCCGACGCCCGCCGTTCCAAGCAGGGAGCCGACTACGAGTTGCACGGACTGAGTCTCTTCTGCGGTCACAGCGCCACCGGGTTGAAAGGGTGCCCCCGGTAAATGCGTGCGACTTCGCGAGGTGGCCCACCGGCAAGGGGTTTTCCC
>NZ_JAAIYB010000493.1 GCF_010894475.1 Myxococcus vastator | reverse complement strand
CGTCCCACCCACGCGCCCGTGGACTTCTCCAGCACGGAGAACATCGCGAAGCCCTGGAGCGACCACGCGCCCGCCATCGCATACAGGTTGCGCCACGCCATCAACCGCGGCTGGACGCCTCCGATGAAACGCGCCGACTCCGGGTCGGCCGACAGCGCCGCGAAGCCCTCCAGGTCCTCGGCCAGGGGCGGCCGAAGGAGGAGACGCGGCGTTTCGAGCACGGGGCCCTTGCTTGCCAGGTGAGACATTTCAAACACCTTCATGAAATGAGGTCTACCAGATGCGGACGCGCTGCTCGGGAGCCAGGAACAGCGTCTGCCCGGGCTTGACGTCGAACGCGCCATACCAGGCATCGAGGTTGCGCACGGTGGCGGTGCGGTACGGGCCCGGCGCGTGGCCGTCCGTCATGATGATGCGGCGCAGGTACGGCTCGCGGTAGTTGGTGCGCCACACCTGTCCGAAGCCGAGGAAGAAGCGCTGGTCGCCGGTGTAGCCGTCGATGACAGGCGCGGGCTTCCCGCCCAGGGAGAGCTGGTAGGCGTCATAGGCCACCGCCACGCCCGCCATGTCCGCGATGTTCTCTCCCAGCGTCAGCTCGCCATTCACGGACAGGTCCGGCAGCGGGCGGTAGGCGTTGTACTGCGCCGCCAGGGCCTTCCCCGCGGCCTGGAACTTCGCTTCGTCCTCCTTCGTCCACCAGTTCTCCAGCTTGCCGCGCGCGTCGAACTTCGCGCCCACGTCGTCGAAGCTGTGGACGATTTCGTGACCGATGACCGCGCCGATGCCGCCGTAGTTGACGGCCGGGTCCGCGTTCGCGTCGAAGAAGGGCGGCTGGAGGATGGCGGCCGGGAAGATGATGGAGTTCTGCTGCGGTGAGTTCAGCGCGTTCACCAGCTGCGGCACCATGTACCACTCCTTCCGGTCCACGGGCTGGCCCAGCTTGGCGACGTTGCGCTGGTACTCGAAGCGGACGGCGCGCTCGGCGTTGCCGTAGGCGTCACCGGCCACGATGTCGAGCCCCGAGTAGTCACGCCACTTCTCCGGGTGACCGATGCTCGCCTGGAGCGTGCCCACCTTCTCCTTGGCGCGGGTCCGCGTGTCGGGCGACATCCACGTCAGCGCGTCGATGCGCTTCTCGAACGCGGTGATGATGTTGCGGACCATGGCCTCCGCTTCCGCCTTCACCTCCGGCGGGAAGTGCTTCGCCACGTAGAGCTTGCCCACCGCTTCGCCCATGGAGAGGTTGGTGACGTACACGCCCCGCTTCCAGCGCTCCGTCTGCGCGGGCGTTCCGCTCAGCGTCTTGCCGTTGAAGGCGAAGGTCTCGTCGACGAAGGCCTTGGGCAGGTACGGGGCCGCGCGGGCCACCGCGTGGAAGGCCAGGTAGTCCTTCCACGCCTGCAGGGGCTCGCTCTGGGCGAGCTTCGACAGGGCGGTCAGCGCGCTCGGCTGCCAGACGATGAACTGCTCCTGCGTGCCCAGGCCCGCGGCGTCGAAGAACGCCTTCCAGGCGAGGCCGGGCGCGCGCTTCGTGAACTCCGCGCGCGGCCAGGGGTTGTTCGCCTTGGAGATGTCCCGCGTGTCGACCTGCGACACGTGCGCCTGGGCCATCTTCCGCTCCAGGGCGAAGACGCGGCCCGCGCGCGTCTCCACGTCATCGAAGCCGGCCAGCTTCAGCATCGTCGCGATGTGCGCCTGGTAGCGCTCGCGCAGCTCCGTGAAGCGCGGGTTGTCGGCCAGGTAGTAGTCCCGGTCGGGCAGCCACAGGCCGCCTTGCAGCAGGTAGGGGGCGTAGCGCGACGGCTCGTTCAGGTCCTCGGCCACCCAGAGGCCGAAGAGCCGGTCCGTGGTGACGTCGCCCATGTTGAGCGCGTCCACGTCCGCGCGCAGCGTGGCGCCCAGCACCGTGGCCAGCTGCTCGCGCTGCCCGATGGCGGCGATGCGCTCCAGCTCCGGCTTGAGCGGCGTCACGCCCTTGGCCTCGATGGCCGCCTCGTCCATGAAGCTGGCGAAGAGGTCTCCCACCTTCCGGGCCTCGCTGCCCACGGGGGCCTGGCGCTGCGCCTCGATGAGCTCGCGGTTGCGCTGGTCCGCCTGCTCCGCCAGCGTGGTGAACATGCCGTAGCTGGAGCGGTCCGGCGGAATGTCCGTCCGCCGCACCCAGGTGCCGTTGGCGAAGCCGTAGAAGTCGTTGCCCGGCACGATGTCGCGGTCCATGCCGGGGGTGTCGAAGCCGAAGGTCCCATACGTGGGCTTCGGCTTGGACGCGGGCGGCTCGGCGGGCGCCGCGGCGGCGGGCGGCGCGGCTTTCTCCGCGGAGGTGGAGGACGCGCAGGAGGTGAGCAGGGCCGTGGTGCACGCGGAGAGCAGCACCTGCCTGGCGCCGGGGAATCGTCGATGGGGAGGTGTCAAGGATTGCTCCTGAAGCTGGGGGCTGCGAGCCGAAGACCGGGGATATAGACGGTCTGGCATCCGAAGGCGCGGGCCGAACAACGGATTCAGCGGTTTCATCCCGAGCGGGCAGACCTTTCGCCCGGACCCGCTCCGCCACAGTCGCCGGACGTGCGGGCCGTACCCGAGGGTCGCGTGACGGACGCCTAGGTTTGCAGGGAGCCGGTGCCGCGATGTGTCCGCGCCCCGACATCCAGGAGGCTCCCATGCGGCTGTTGTTCCGAATCACCCCCGTGCTGTTGGGGCTGGCGCTGGCGGCCTGCTCGGGCATCCGCGTCAATACCAACTACGACCCCAGCGCCGTCGAGCAAATCGAGGACTTCCGCCGCTACGCCTGGCTGCCGCAGCCCCAGGGCAAGGACGCCCGCGTCTACAACGACATCGTCGACGTGCGCGTGCGCATGGCGGTGGACCAGGAGCTGAAGGCTCGCGGCTACCAGAAGGTGGACATGGGCGCGGACCCGGACTTCTTCGTGGGATGGCAGGGGGCCATCGACACCAAGGTGTCCATCGACACGGTGGACTCCTTCTATGGCTACCCCTGGGGCCCCTACTGGAGCCCATGGAGCTCCTTCTACGGGCCCTATGGCTATCCGTACGGCATGGGAGGGCCGCGCACCTACGTCCGCGAATATGACGTGGGCACGCTCATCCTCGACGGCGTGGATGCCCGCGAGCAGCGGCTGGTCTGGCGCGGCACCGCCCAGGCGGAGCTCCACCGCGACCTGTCGCCCGATGAACTCCAGAAGAAAATCAACGACGCCGTGCACAAGCTGCTGTCGCGCTTCCCTCCGAAGCCGGAAGCGTCCTGAGCCAGGCAGGCAAGGCACTCCCGCGCGTTTTCGGTTGCGAGCACCCAGTCCGGCCGCCAGTATTAGACCAGTGGTCCAACTGATGGTCCAGGGCGGGTGTTCGATGAACGAAGCGACGGGCTCGAAGCACGCCGAACAGTGGGCGGCGCACTGGTACGCGGTGGCGCGGTCACCGGCGCTCGGGGCGGGACGGCCCTTGGGAATCCAGCGCCTGGGGCGGCGGCTCGTGCTCTGGCGGGACACCGCGGGCGAGGCCCACTGCGCGGATGCGGCCTGTCCCCACCGGGGCGCGGACCTCGGGCTTGGGCGCGTGCGGCAGGGGGCGCTCGAGTGCCCCTACCACGGCTTCCGCTACGACGGAGGCGGCGCCTGTCTGGCCATGCCCTGTGAGGGCCGTGACGCGAAGCCCTCGCGAGGCCTCGCGCTGCGGTTGCATCCGGTGCGGGAGGCACATGGGTTCATCTGGGCGTGGCTGGGGGGCCGGGCGCCAGCAGCCCTTCCCGCGCTGCCCTGGCTCGCGGACGCGCCGGAGCCTGATTCGAGCAGCGCCGCGGTGGAGGAGGTCTGGAACGCGCGCTTCACCCGGGTCATGGAGGGGATGATGGACCTCCACCACTTTCCCTTCGCGCACCGGCGTTACGTCCCGCCGGGCTACACGCGGCTGGACCCCTACGAGGTCCACGTGGACGCGGCGGCCATCCGCACCGTCGGCTGGCTGCGCAAGGAGACGCGTCCGCCCGGGACGGGGTTCCGGTTCGACATCGACGTGGGCTATCCGGGCGTGCTCCACCTGCGCTTCTCGCCCCGGCTGGACGCCGCCGTGGTCTGCACGCCCGTGGATGCCGAGCACACGTGGATCGCGGCGCGCTTCCATCAGCGATACGTCCGGCTGCCAGGGCTCCGGTGGCTCGCCGCCCGGCTGGCGATTGCGTTCGAGTTCCGCTTCATCCAGCCAGACGACTACCGGATGGTTCGCTCCAGCCTGCCTCGCTCCGGCGCGCTGACCCACGGGACGCTCGTCCGGGCGGACCGCGCCATCGCCGCGTGGCACCACCTGCATCGCGCGGCGCTCGGCGACACGCCTGGCGCATCCTGATAGAAGCGCTGCGTCCGATGCCCCGTCCCCGCGCCAGCAGGCTCGACCCCGAGCGCAGACAGACACTCCTCGACGTGGCCGCGGAGGAGTTCGCGGAGCACGGCTTCGATGGGGCCTCCTACAACCGCATCCTGGAGCGCGCGGGCTTCTCCAAGGGCGTCGCGTACTACTACTTCGAGGGCAAGGACGACCTGTACGCCGCCGTGCTGGCCCTCACACTGGACACGCTGGCGCGGCGCTTCGATGCCTGGCAACGGCCCGCGGACGCGGAAGGCTTCTGGCGCGCCCTGCGTGCGCGTTACCTCGCGCTGACGACGCACATCGTGGACGACGAGCGCTCGGCCCGGCTGCTCCGGAGCATGTCGCAGGCGCGCACCCATCCGAAGCTCCAGGAGGCGTGGCTGCGCTTCGAAGGGCCGCTGGTGGCGTGGTTCCAGCGTGTCCTGGAGGACGGGCGTGCGCTGGGCGCGGTGCGTGGCGATGTGCCGGAGTCCCTGCTGCTCACGTCCCTCATGGGCATCGGACAGGCCACGGATGGGTGGCTGCTCGAACAGTGGGCGCACGCCGGAGCGCCGGCGCTCCAGCGCGGGGCGGAGCAGGTGTTCGCCCTCTTCGAGGACCTGCTGGTCCCCAGGCCCGTGGGCCCGCCTCCCGCGAAGCGGCGCTGAAGGCGGACCCTGGCGGGCAGCGCGGCTCAGTAGGCGCAGGCCCGGTTCGCGCAGTACCCCTGGACGCCGCGGCAGACACAGTCCGCGTCATCGATGCATCGGGTCGACGGACACGTCGGACCACCGCCGCCTCCGCCTCCACCGCCGCTGTACGTGTAGCTGCACGCATTGAAGGAGCACGTCGCCGTGCGCGCCGTGGGGCACGCGTCACGGCATTCCTGGTCGGAGCTGCACCGGACCGACATACAAACGAGGCCAGAGACGTCGCCCTCACGGAGCTCCGCGTCGGACTGCACGCGCTGCGAGCACTCCGCCGCGCTCGCCACGGCGACGTGGGGCTCCGGGGACTCCGCGCTCGCGGCGGGCGGCGCGAAGGCCAGCAGGACGGCGACGCTCCAGGACAGACGGTGTCGACGGGAAGGCATGGTGACGTTCCTCTCAATCCCCGAGGCCAGGCCCCTGTCGGTGTGCAGGGTTTTCGGGGATGTAAAGTCTATCATGGCTGAATCTGGCCATTCGCCGGACGCGAAACCTGTTCCCCTGGCGGGCAGGGCCGTCAATCATCAGGCACATGCCCCCGCCATCATGGACTTCTCCCGTGCCCCGGAACGTGCAGCGACGGGTACGGGCGCTCGTCTTCGTCACGGTGTTCCTGGACCTGGTGGGCTTCGGCCTCATCATCCCCTTGCTGCCGTTCTACGTGGAGTCCATGGGCGGGACGGCCACGACGGCGGGCGTGCTGCTGGCGTTGTTCTCCCTCGCGCAGCTGGTGGCCTCGCCGGTGCTGGGGCGGCTGTCGGACCGGGTGGGGCGCCGTCCCGTCATCCTGCTGAGCCTGCTGGGCAACGCGATCTCCATGGCCCTGTTCGCGTACTCCACCCACGTCCAGTGGCTGCCGTGGTTGTTCGCGTCGCGGCTGCTCGCGGGCGCCACCGCGGGCAACCTGGCGGCGTGTCAGGCGGCGGTGGCGGACGTCACGGAGGAGGGC
>NZ_JAAIYB010000492.1 GCF_010894475.1 Myxococcus vastator | reverse complement strand
CCCCTGTCCCTGGAAGAGGTACGCCGCGTCACCCAGCTCCTGGAGGCCATCAGCGAGGACCGCTTCCTGTTGGCCGGCCTCCCCGAGGAGGACCGCATCGCCTTCCTGAGCGCCGCGGGCCGCGTGTTGCACCCGGACCGCGACGCCAAGTCCCGGATGGCGAAGGCGCTGCGCCGCGACCGGAAGAAGACGAAGCGCGAGCACGACCGGGTCATCCGCGCGACCACCGAGATTCGCACCCTGCGCCGCTCCGCCATCTTCACGGTGCCCGCGCTGCCGCCTCCGCCTCCCTCCGAAGCGGGGCCGGAGCGCATCCTGGAGCAGCCCCGCCGCTGCTACGTCTGCAAGGCCGAGTACCGCAAGCTGCACTTCTTCTACGACGCGATGTGCATCGAGTGCGCGGACTACAACTACGCCAAGCGCACCCAGCGCGCCGACCTGAACGGGAAGGTCGCCCTCATCACCGGCGCCCGCGTGAAGATTGGCTTCCAGGCCTCGCTGATGCTGCTGCGCTCCGGCGCCCGCGTCATCGCCACCACGCGCTTCCCCAACGACGCCGCGCGGCGCTACGTCCAGGAGCCGGACTTCGCGGACTGGGCGCACCGGCTGCACATCCACGGGCTGGACCTGCGGCACGCGCCCAGCGTGGAGCTCTTCGCGAAGCACATCGAGCAGACGCACGAGCGCCTGGACATCCTCATCAACAACGCCGCGCAGACGGTGCGTCGGCCCCCGGGCTTCTACGGCCACCTGCTGCCGGGAGAGATGCGCAGCGCGGACGACCTGCCGGCGGCGGCGCGCGCGCTGCTGGCGGGCCATGACGCCTGCGTCGCCACGGTGCAGCCGACCGCCCTGGGTGCGGGCAGCGCGGGAGGCGGCGCGGAGCTGGCCACCACCTGGCGCAGCAGCGACCCGGCGCTGGGCATCCACTCCTCCGCCGCGCTGTCCATGCTGCCCTACCACCTGGAGCAGGAGGGTGACGAGCGCGCCCTCTTCCCGCGGGGCCGGCTGGACGCGGACATGCAGCAGGTGGACCTGCGGGACGTGAACTCGTGGCGGCTGCGGCTCGCCGAGGTCCAGACGGCGGAGATGCTGGAGGTCCACCTCATCAACGCGGTGGCGCCCTTCATCCTCGTCGGGAAGCTGAAGCCGCTGATGCTCAGGGACCGCTCATCCCCCGGCCACGTGGTGAACGTCTCCGCGATGGAGGGCAGCTTCTCGCGCGGGACGAAGACGGACAAACACCCGCACACCAACATGGCGAAGGCGGCGCTCAACATGATGACGCTGACCTCCGCGCCGGACTACGCCCGCGACAACATCTACATGAACGCCGTGGACACCGGCTGGGTCACCGACGAGGACCCCGCGCAGCACGCGGAGCGCAAGGTGCAGGAGCTGGACTTCCAGCCACCGCTGGACATCGTCGACGGGGCGGCGCGGGTGGTGGACCCCATCATCGCCTCGGAGAACAGCGGCGAGTACGTCTGGGGCAACTTCTTCAAGGACTACCGTCACACCGCGTGGTGACACGCGGACCGGGGGCGTCATGGCAACCCGCAGTCTCCGCTTCGAGTCGTACGTCGAGGTCACCCCCGCTGAAGCCTGGGCGTGGGTGACGTCGATGAAGGGCATCTCCACGGAGCTGCGCCCGTACCTGCGGATGACGGCGCCCCCGGGCGTGGACGGGCTCGAGGAGCTGCCCTTCGAGCCAGGCCAGCCGCTGTTCCGCAGCAAGCTGCTGCTGGGCGGCGTGCTGCCGGTGGGCTGGTCCGACCTGACGCTGCGCGAGCTGGAGCCGGGGCGCCGCTTCGTCGAGGAGTCCCCCATGAGCGCGATGCGCCAGTGGCGGCACGAGCGCCGCATCATCGAGGCGCACGCCGGCGTGGACATCATCGACCAGCTCGACTTCGAGCCCCGCTTCGGCGGCCGGCTGACGGAGGCCTTCATCCGGCGCCTCTTCGAGCACCGCCATTCGGTGCTCCGCCGCGCGCTGACACCGTCATTAGGTGGACGGGCGTCCCAGGAAACGCCAGCCTAGGGGGACATGAGCCCCGAAGAACAGTTCCACGTCGAAGTCCTCAAGCTGCTGCTCCAGGTCGCCACCGTCGACGGCCGCGTCGCGCACGCCGAGATTGAGCACATCCTGGACACCGCGCGAGGCATGAGCGTGCCCCTGCAGGAGCTGGCCGCGCTGACGCGCTGCCTGCAGAACAACGAGCCCTTGCCCCCGCCGAACATGGGCATCCTGCGCACCAACCCCTCCGCCGTCATCCGCGAGGCGAAGGCGCTCATCGCCAGCGACGGCAGCGTGCACGCGGCGGAGATCGAGATGCTGCGGCAGATTCGGGAGCTGCTCGGCGTCATCAACTGACGCCTCGGCGCGCGCGCTACGACTCGCTCTCCGGAGCCTCCAGCAGCTTGTAGAGCGTCTTGCGGTCCACATCGAGCAGGCGCGCCGCCTCGCTCTTGTTGCCGCCCACGTGCTGGAGCACCTGCGCGGCGTAGCGGCGCGACAGCTCGGCCAGGCTCGGCATGTCGCCCGCCAGGCCCGCCATCTTCGGAGTGGACGCGTCCCCAATCGGCTCCGGGAAGTCCTGGGGGCCCAGGACGCCCGTCACGTTGAGCGCCAGCGCCCGCGCCACCACGTTCTCCAACTGGCGCACGTTGCCCGGCCAGTCATAGGCCGCCAGGCGCGCGTTCGCGTCCGGCGTCACCACCGGCCGCACCCCGCCGCGGGCATGACGTCCGGCGAAGTGCTCCACCAGCGCGGGGATGTCCTCGCTCCGCTCCCGCAGCGACGGCAGGTGCAGGTGCACCACGTCCAGGCGGTACAGCAGGTCCTCGCGGAAGAGGCCCTCCGCCACCCGCGCCTTGAGGTCCTTGTTCGTCGCCGCCACCACGCGCACGTCCACCTTGACGGGGATGCTCTCACCCACGCGGCGGATTTCGCCCTCCTGCAGCACGCGCAGGAGCTGCGACTGCACCTTCATGCCGACGTCGCCAATCTCATCCAGGAAGAGCGTGCCGCCGCTGGCCTCCTCGAAGACGCCTCGCCGCGCGCCGGACGCGCCGGTGAAGCTGCCCTTCGCGTGGCCGAACAGCTCACTCTCCATCAGCGATTCGGTAATCGCGCCGCAGTCCACCGGGATGAAGGGCCCGCTCATGCGCGGCGAGCGCTTGTGCAGCGCGCGCGCCACCATCTCCTTCCCCGTGCCCGTCTCACCCGTAATCAGCACCGGCACGTTGCTGGCCGCCGCGCGCGCCACCTGCTTGTACACCTCCAGCAACGCCGGGCTGCGGCCCACCATCATCAACGCGCCACGCTCCACCTGCTGGCGCAGCGAGCGGTTCTCCTCCACCAGCCGCTTCTGCTCCAGCGCCCGGCGCGCCACGCGCAGAATCGCGTCCACGTCGAAGGGCTTGGCCAGGTAGTCGAAGGCGCCCTGTTGAATGCTGTCCAGCGCGCCCTCGATGTTGCCAAAGGCCGTCACCACCACCACCGGCGTGTCCGGCAGCTGCGCCTTCACCTCGTGGAGCACCTTCAGCCCGTCGCCCGGCTCGGGCATGGCCATGTCCGTGAGGACCAGGTCAAAGGCGCCCTCGGCGATGCGCTCGGTAGCGCGGCGCGGGTCCTGGGCCTGCGTCACCGCGCCCAGGGGGCCCAGCAAGCGCTGGAGCAAGTCGCGGGCCTGCGGGTCATCATCCACGACGAGGATGCGGGCTGAGCTCATGTGCCGACCTTGCGTATTCCGGCGGAAGCCGTCGTTGACTGAGCGCCGCGGGTGCCCGCCGCCGGGCGCACCACGCGGGGGAAGCGCACCACCACGTGCGTTCCTTTTCCTTCTTCCGAGCGCACCACCAGCGTGCCGCCGTGCGCCTCCACCACGCGCTTGGTGGTGACCAGCCCCAGTCCATGGCCCGGCAGACCGCGCACCTCGGGCGCGCGGAAGAAGGGCTGGAACAGCGAGGCCTGGGTGCCCGGCGCCATGCCGATGCCGTTGTCCACGACCTCCAGCACGGCCATGTCACCCTCGGTGGCCACGCGCACCTTCACGCGGGCGTCGGGCCTGCCCGCCGAGTACTTCACCGCGTTGGTGAGCAGGTTGCGCGCGCTCACCTGCAACAACTGCCCGGGGCAGTCCACCGCCACGCCGGGCTCCAGCTCCCGCTCCAGCGCCACGCCCTGCGCCGCCGCCGTCTGCGCCACCTCCAGCAGCACGGTGGTGACGGCCGTGTCCAGCTCACCCACCGTGCGCTCGCCGCGCGTACCGGCGCGGCAGAAGCGCAGCAGCGCCTCGATGAGCTCGCCCATGCGCACCGCGCTGGACTCACACTGCGCCAGCATCTCCAGCGCGCCCGCGTCGTTCACCGCGCCGGTGCGGCGGATGAGCGTCAGGTAGCCCTTGAGCGGCGCCAGCGGAGAGATGAGGTCATGCGCCACGCGCCGCGTGAAGGCATCCAGCTCCTGGTTGTGCCGGCCCAGCTCCTCCAGTTGCCCCTGGATGATGGCCTCCTGGCGCTTGAGCAGCGAGGTCACGCGCAAGCCCACCAGCGACGACAGGAGGATGGCCAGCAGCGTGGCGCCCGCGCCCAGCGCCGTGTTGCGCACGCGCAGGTCGTCCAGCCGGTTCACCAGCCTGCGCGCCTCGGCGGCGTTCTCCTCCTCCAGCGCGCCGCCCAGCGCGTCCAGCTCCGCCGCCAGCGGGCGGATGCGCTCGGCCAGGTGGCGCCGGGCGCGCTCCGCCTCGCGGCGCTGCGAGAAGATGGCCGCCGCGCGCACCTGGTCCGCCAGCCCCTGGCACGCGGCGTTGAAGCGGTACCACAGCGCCTTCTCGCCCTGCGGGAGGTTGCGCGTGTACGCCTCCGACGAGGCGCGGATGTCCGCGAGAATCTGCTCCATCACCGCGTCCGCGGCGCGGCGCTCGGCGTCACCCGTGGCGCGGACATGCGCCTCGATGGCGGACTCCAGCGACAGCGCGTCCACGCGGATGCGGCCAATGGAGCCGGCCCGCTCCAGCGCCTCTTGCACCAACCCGTCCACCTGGCTGCCCGTGCGGACCTCCGTCCACAACGTGAAAGCGGTGACGGCCGACAGGAGGACGACCACGAAGAAGAAGCCGGCCCGGTAGCCGCGGATGGGGATGCGGGAGCTCGCCACGCCGTTCCTCTATCACGGGGCCAGCGGCGCGCGTCCGGCGGGACGTCAGGGCGCCGTCGGCGCGACGTTGTCGGCCGCGGGGGGGACAGCCGGCTGGAGCGGATTGTTCAACCGCCGCCGTGCACGCTCCAGCGCGGACTCATACCAGACGTCCGACAGCTCCTCGTGCATCTCCTTCAGTTCCTTCAGTTCGTGGACCTCGCGCTCCAGCACCAGCAGCTGGGTGTTGTGCTCCTCCAGCGCGTGCCGGTCCGCCTCGGTCCGCACCAGCTCCTCCAACAGCGCCGCGCGCGCCTGCTCCGCTTCCGCGCGCTCCAGCCGCACCTGCTCCAGCGCCGACTCCAGCTGGGCCATGCGCAACGCGAACACCTCGGCGCGCTCGCGCTCCACCTCGTACTCGCGCCGCCAACGGTCCGCCTCGAGGACCTGGGCCTCCAGCCGCTCGAGCGGAACAGTCGTCGCGCAACCCGTACCCAGGACGGCCAACGCTGTCGCGCAACAGAGGAACCGCATGAACCGTCTCTCCCACACCATGACCGCGCGACATGCGCGACGAAGGCGCCGGGCCGACACCCTGCAACCAGATGACGCGTGCAGCTTGCTCAAGTGCTCCGTCATCGTCAAAGCAGCAACTGCCTGTCTGGGGAGCTTGCCCCCATTGTCGGAGCTCCAACTGCGGAGTTTCTCCCCACGGACATCCGCGACAGACACCTGCGCTCCCTCTGACAACGCCCCTGGCACGCCGCCTGCTCAAGCCCTCGCTCGCTGGGACGGCGCAATCTCGCGCCGTCGTTCGTCACCGGAGCTTTTCATGAAGACCGTGTTCGCCGCCGCCCTCCTCGCCGCCGCCACCGCGTTCGCCAACACT
>NZ_JAAIYB010000491.1 GCF_010894475.1 Myxococcus vastator | reverse complement strand
GCCGGGCGCCCCCCTCCTCGACCTCGAGAAACCTCATGCTCGAAAAGCGCTGTCCTCTTCACCTCTCGTTGCCCGCCTCACGCATTCTCGCCATGGCGCTGCTCCTGCTGGCGCCTGGCGTCGCCTCGGCGTTCTGCCTCTACAACAGCGTCAACACGACGGCGAACGTGAAAGTCCTTGGCGGAGACTTCAGCTCCAGCGTTTCGACGGGTGCCAATGCGTGCTGTCACTGGAGCAATACGGATTGCAATCCTGCCGGCACACAAGGTGCCATGCTCCGTGCGCAGTTCGAGGTGGGCACCTTCAACTGCGTGGTGTCGTTGCAAGCAGGGGGTTATGCGTCCGTCGAGCAGGAGGATCGCTCCCATTTGCGCCTTCCGCCCAACTACTACTGCAAGTCCTTCACGCACGACCATCAGCTCATCTATCAGTCGAACTATGGTGTGGGCTTCACGAAGCGAGATGTCCGGTTCCTGGTGACAGGGGACCCCCAGTACCAGAACAGCGGTGACAACATCGCCACGAATAAAACACTGTCGACGATGGTCAGCGCCATCACCCACAATCCGCAGATTCGGGGCATGGTGGTCGCTGGAGACCTGACGCAGAACACCCGGACGCGGGATGAGTTCGCCTGGTACAAGAGTGCCATCTCTGGCATGAGTCGGTTCGTCTACGACGGCGTCGGCAACCACGATCAGCACGAGGCCACGTTCGCCCAGCAGTTTGCCTGTGGACTCCCGTCTGGA
The DNA here is from genome assembly GCF_010894475.1 of Myxococcus vastator. Taxonomy (GTDB): domain Bacteria; phylum Myxococcota; class Myxococcia; order Myxococcales; family Myxococcaceae; genus Myxococcus; species Myxococcus vastator. The sequence goes on along the minus strand of NZ_JAAIYB010000491.1, from coordinate 5,287 downwards.
ATGGATTCCGCGTGCGTCGACCGCGGCGAAATCCAGAACGACATCCACGACCGGAAGAGGTCCACCGTCCTGTCCCTGCATGGCAATCCTCACTACTCCTGGGATTGGCATGACATCCACTTCGTCCAGCTCAACCTCTTCCCGGGGACCGAGGCTTCGCCCACCCGTCCCGAGAACTCTCCCAAGGACTCGCTCGTCTTTTTGATGATGGACCTGGCATTCAATGTAGGGGCCTCGGGACGTCCGGTGGTCCTCATCCACCACTACGGCTTCGATCCCTTGTCCACCGGCGAGGAGAACGGCAAGTACTGGTGGACCGAAGCGCAGCGCGTGGCCTACTGGGATGCCATCGCGAACTACAACGTCATCGCCATCTTCACGGGGCACCACCATCGCGGCCCCGGCTCGCCCTTCCAGGAGTTCTTCTATCGGCCCGCGGGACGAATCTCCGGGCCGGAGCGATTCCATTCGTTCGTGTCGGGCGCGGCCATCTCCGGTGCGTACCTGGACGCAATGGTGGACGACACCGCGCTTTCGCTGACGCAGATGGATCGACATGGCACGCCCACGGGCATGTTCGTCCAGATTCCCTTCAAGAACCTGGCGCTGAACAAGCCCGCCACCCAGTCCTCGCTCCTCAATGACGCGCAGGCCTGGAAGGCGGTTGACGGGAACACAGATGGTGTCTTCCCCAACCTCTCCGTCACCCACACCCTGGGCGCGCCGCAGGACCCACAGCCCTGGTGGATGGTTGACCTGGAGGGGCAGCGGTGGATTGGCTCGGTGGTCCTCCACAACCGCACCGACTGCTGCGTGGAGCGCCTCTCCAACTTCAAGCTGATGGTCTCCGCGGACGGCACGGCCTGGCACGAGTTCCCGCATCCGGGCCAGGCAGGCACCGTGACGCGCATTCCCGTGCGGCGCACGGGCCGCTACGTCAAGGTCCAGCTCCTGGGCGGAGGGCCGCTCAGCCTCGCCGAGGTCCAGGTCTTCGAATAGCACGCGGCGCTCGAGGAGGACCGGCCCGGCGACTCCATGCCGGGCCGCCCTGTGCCTCGTCCCGCGAGCGCGGGAGCCTAAGGCGCGCCTCGACCAGACCGCGGCGCCTCCGCCTTGGCTCGCCCGTCCGGCAGCCCTCTCCAGGTGTGCGACCGGGATGGGGATGGTTCTCCGGGGCGCCACGCGTACCGGGTCACGGTCCCACGAGCCCCAGCCGACGGTAGCGAAGTCTCCTCGCGAGGCGCGAGGCGCGGCGAGCGAGAAGGCCGGAGCGCCGGGCAGCCGCTTCCGAAAGCCTACGCCTATACGCGGCTGCCACGCGCCGAGCGCTGAGCCAGGACGGTCCGTTCATGGGTAGGCGTGGGCCGGTGGTTGCCACCGGGGAAGCGGTACGATTCGCCGTGAGTGCCGGAGCCCCTCCCAGGCCTTCACGCCCTGGGTGCCCACGATGAGAAAGAAGAGCGATTCACCGTCGAACGAGACCTCATTCAGCCGGCGAAGCCAGTCGTGGGTATCGACCCGTGAAGGCGTCGGCCATGGTTCCGGGTGAGTATGCCACTCGCCAAGGTAGAGGCAGGTTCCGTGGGACCTTGCCCAACGGGCGTCGATGACCGCTTGATGGCGTTTGGCGTCGCGATAGAACGTCAATCTTCCGCGCTGGTCTCCTGGGAGCGGGCACGTCACCTCGTCGATGACGGCGTCGTCACATGCTAGCAGGTGGCGGCCCATCATGATGCCACCCGCCTCGTGTTGATGGGCGGCGACCTGGCGAAACTCATGCATCAAGACGAGCGGCTGTGTATCGACCTTCACTCTTCCGCCGCCAGGGCGTTGGAACACAAGCGCGTCCAGGGTCATTGCGTTCCGCAGCAGGCACAGTCCGCCCGAAGGAAGTCCTTCCCAGCCGAGTCCATCTCGAAGCGAGGAGTCACACAGTAGCCTGCATTCTCGAACGCGCGTCTGTTCCCCTTCCAGGAGGAGAGCGTTGGAGTCGTCTGCTCCCTGCTGAGCACTTGCAATGCGATGCGGGAGGCCATCTCCGCGGTTCGCTGGGCATCAAGGTCGGAGAAGGGCAAGTAGCGGCTACCACATCCGAGTGTATCGCGCGTGTAGGTGCCTCCGGGAGTCGCAAAGGCCGCGCGATTCTCCAGCGGGCCTCCGTCATACGGGCGTGAATGGAGGCATTCCAGGCAGCCAGCAGTGGCGCCTTCATTGGTTGAAACATGAGTGAGGAGCGCGTGTCCTCCGAGGCCGAGTGGCTCCAGCCACGTGAAGAGCACGGGGGGATGCGCGGAATTCGACCAGCTCCACACGTTCAGGTCCAGTTCCGCGGTGGGATGGCCTGTCGCAGAGATGACGAGGTCATGTTCCTTGACCCAGGACTCCCTTTGGCGAAGGAGACCGCCGAGTTCTTCGGAGTGCTCCGATACGGAGACATAGGGGACGCTGCGCTCGATTTCGGACTTGAGCGCTTGGACCTTGGGCTGGAACAGCGCGCTCATCCCACAGACATGCCGGTACACGTTGTCGGGGGTGAAGAAATCCGTGTCGGCCAGTGAAATGTGGCCCACACCCGCTCGGGCCAGTGCGAGCGCGATGTATCCGCCGACCGCACCGCATCCGGCGAGGAGCACACGGCGTCGCTGGAAGCCAGTGTTCGCTCCTCCTCTTCGTTCAAGGTACGCACGGTCCATCCGTAACAGCGTGTAGGGCACGACTGCCGCTGTGGCCTTGTTGTCAGTGAACGGGTGACCGCCGCGCATGGCGCTGATGCTCACCCCAATGAGCGTACGCTCTTCCTCGGGCCGTCTCATGGCGAGCACGACGAAGTGAGCGCCCTGAGACCCATGGGATGCAATGAATTTGGCGATGACCTTGCGATGGCTTTCTGGCAGGGACTGTACGTACTTTCGAAGTCCTTGAGTCGAAGCTAGTTCAGCCAACCGGAAATTTGGGTCGACGGAGAGGGGGGCAAGAGGGACGTAAAGGGCGGCGCTGCTGTGCAGGCCCTTGGTACTTCGATCAGGCAGGATTTGGGCGCAGGTGGCGGCGTCCTCTGCGACGACAAGGGGAACCGTGCCATCATAGTACACGCGAAGTTCTCGTGGCGTCTCGTTGATGGAGACCGAACAACGAACCGAGCGGCCCCGGGAGGCTGATTGCCAATAGGCAAAGGCTTCGCGCAGGTATTCCTGGGGACGGTCCACCTCGAGCATGCGCTCCAGATGCGCTCGGACGAGCATGAGTGACTCGTCCAGGATGCGTTCAGGACTTCTCCAGTCGAGCAGGTTGGCGTCGGACGTGAAACACAGTTGGCTGTCGTCCAAGCGGTGGGGAAGATCGAGTGGAGGCTCGGATTCCTTTGTCAGACGGACCTCGGGAAGGCAGCGCGGGAACGCTGCCGTCAGGCGTATCTGGAGCGTGAAGGCATGCCCTCCCACCTTCATAACCCCTACAACAGCTGGTTCAAGGAGCGGCCCCGATTGCGGCCCTGAGAAGGACTGCAGGCAAACCACCCGGCCGCACTCTTCAATCAGGTGGCCATGGGACAACCGCTCCAAGAGCGCTATCTTCATTTCGTGGGAGAGGTCCGAGGGGAAGGGCATGGTGGGCTCAGGCTGAGACCGCGCTGGAGACGATGGCGGGGCCCGCCTTGCGTCCCGTGCTGTCCTTCTCGGGAACGGGGAATTCGTCTCCGAACTGGTCCTGCATCCGTTTGCACGCTTCGACGATGTCCACTTCGTTCTTGACCTGGTCCAAGCAGTCCCTGAGCTGGGTGAGCCGCTCGCGGAAGGTGGTCATCTGGCCTTCGGTCATCTTCGTGAAGATGTCTGTCCCAGGCGCGACAGGAAGTGTCACGGCAAGCCGGTACAACGTGGAGCCGTCCGCCTTCGTGCTGGTCGGGGTGAAGTGGCTGACCATCGTGTCCACGAGGTTCCGCATGGCCTTGAGATCGTCGATGGTCGTGGTGGTGCTCTTGAAGGGGTCAACGGTGACTTGCGGCTTGAACCATTGGCCCGCCGCAACCGTGAGGCCAATGCCGGACGGCGCGTTTTGTCCGTCGGTCGCGAACTTCTTCGTCTTCCACCGTTTCAGTGCCCGAATGACGCGGAGGAATTGTCTTTGTTGCTCCTCGTCGACGAACCGTCCCGCGACCCAGTCCGTGAGCTTCCTGGGCTCGGATTCTTCCCAGTGGCGGTCGTTCTCTCCTGAGCCTCTCTTGCCCTTGGCGATGAACATCCGCCTCGTGGGGCTGTCAGGATTGTCATAGGTGTAGATGGCGAGGTCGACATGGAACGCCAGTTCACCCTCCTTCTGATATCTCACGGTGACGCACGAGCGTCGAACCTCGGAGCCCAGCAGCGTGTGACCCTCAAGGGCGTCATCTACCAGGATCTTCAAGTCGACAGGGTTGAGGTACTTCGTCTTCGCGCAGTTGAACGCGAGCCCCACGTCGATGTCGTAATCCCCCTTTTCCGGGTGGATGCCCGTCCCCATTTCGTAGCTGCCCTGGTTGAAGTGCTCGAACGTGGGGACGTCCAGTTTCTCCTCCTTCCTTAATGCTTCGAATCTCCCACGGAGCTTGCCGAGGATGATGTCTCGTTTCTCGCGAAGCTCCTTGTTCTCATCGAATCGCCTGAGGCGGATTTTGTCATCGAACTGAATCAATTGAGATTGGATGATGGCCATGTTGATTCCACTCCTGATGGGGAAAGGGGAGGTGGCTCACAGTGAAAACAGAGTGATGGAGGTGCGACCTTCGGCGGCGGCTTGGAGATGCATGCACCACTTGTAACGGGGGGCGTCACGAGCATCGAAGTTGTAGATGAAGCAGTTGGGGAGGCCGGTGAAGGCCAGGGCCTGCCCCAGGTGGAACGCGACGCTCACTGGAACCGCGGCGAAGACGTGGAGGCTCTCAATGCTGCTGTTCCCGGCGATGTGCGAGTCAATGGCTTCGCGAATGACGTTCACATATTCCCGAAGTTGTGATGCCCGGCGCACGACGCCGCGCCGGGCCCGCTCCAAGGAGAAGTGCAGGTCCAACTTCACGTTCGAACTAGACAGCACGAGATCGCACTCCTCCTGCTGGACGTCGGCGGAGATGGAAATTCTCATCTGGGCAGCGGTGCCCGACTCTTTTGGGGTGGCCTCCATCCTGAGTGGTGGCTCGGGCTCCTTTTCGTCCTGGTGCCACATGAATCGGCCGACGGCCCGGTCATACTCGATGACATCGACGTGGCGCGTCTTGGCCAGATATCCGACGAGTACCGCGAGCGCGATGTATGGA
>NZ_JAAIYB010000490.1 GCF_010894475.1 Myxococcus vastator | reverse complement strand
CCGACTCGGGACCGCCGTGACGAACTCCGAGCTGAAGGCGCTCAACATCACGCCCGCCGAATTTCATGGTGAGTGGAACTACGTCGTCAGGCCGCAACCGATCACGTAATTGAAGCTCAAGCCCTTACCGGGCGAACAAGGGCGGCATGACGCCCGACCGCTACTGCGCCCACCTGGACATTCCGGAGCCGGGAGACTGGGACATCGGTGGGCCTCGGCGCGCCATCAAGAGAAAGACCTTCGCCAAGGGCAAGGTCCGCATTCCGGCTGGCTACAACTTCACGCAGGACACCTGGCCGTACTGGAACAACGCCCACCACCTGATTCCGAAGGGCACGCTGGACTCGGTCATCCAGAAGCAGGAGGCCAAGGTCAGCAATATGATCCAGAAGGCCCTGCTCAAGGCCAGGTACAACATCAATCACAAGAAGAACATGTTGCTGATTCCGCAGGACCGTGAGGTCGCTGCGCTGCTCAACCTGCCACGCCATATCCAATTAAAGGATGACGATACGTCGTCGCTGCCTGCGTCATGCACAGACCACCCCGTATACAACGTCATGGTGAGCACGATGACTCGGGGACTGGGCGAAATCATAGACGACTACAAGGCCATCTGCGAGCAAGTGAAGGATGACGAGCACTCGATTCCGGACATAGACCTCGACAAGTCACGCCTGGAAACACTGTCATCCAATCTTCTTGAAATCATCCTCGCCTGGGGGCGGCCAGGCAGCGCGGGACCGTCCTTGGATAAAAAATCAAACAACGCCATCAGATCATATAGCCCCAAGTGAACTACTACTACATCCACCTGATGCCTCGTGAGAACCTCAACTACTGCTTCATCGACGAATACCCCAGCGAAGTAGGAATAAAGAGCTACAAGATCGGGAAGGGATTGAAGCTGGGGACTGACTATCCGGAGGACTCACGCGTCTACATGGCCGACCGCTACACAGGAATTCAACTCTCCGACCTCATCGAAAACGCATGCGGCATGCTCATAGTCAGCAAGCGTATCAAGGAGACCTTTGAGCGAGTCAACAAGGGCCCTGTAGAGTATCTGCCGCTCACCATCTGCAATCACAAGAAGCGTGTTGCCTCAACAGAACACTTCATCATCAATCCCCTGGGCACCGTAGACTGCCTCAACCTGAAGGCCTCCACCATCGTTTATCACGATGACAAGATAGTCCAGGTTCAACGTCCCGTCCTTGACCCAGGAAAAATAGAACACGCTCCACATCTCTTCAGGATGCAAGAACACACATACTCGTTCCTCATGAGCGAAGTCATGATGGAGGAATTGGGCACGCTCAGCCCCCCTCCCACCAATTTCTGCTTCGAGCAACTCGACCAGGCCCCGTCGCAACCCGGTTAAAATCCCTCTGCGATCTAGCTCACTCCAACGAGCGCGACGGGTTGCCGGTGACGCCGAAGTCCGCCCGGAGCTGCGCGTCGGTGAAGAGCGCTCGCGCGGGGAAGCGCTCATGCGCCCTCCATGGGGGGACGGAGGGATGAGACAAGCGTCTCACGAGCGTCCGATACCCGACCCGAAGGTTGCTGAAAATCCAAGAAACCCGGGAAAATTCAAGCGCTGCGCGGGGCAAGCGACCGAGCGGGAACCCGGCACCGTCGGACCGCTCCCGGGCACGGCGTGGGGCACCCAGCTTTGGGGCACAGGAGGTGACACCCATGGCGTGGCCGACAGTCGCGTCGCCCTACGAGCGGCGCTCCCTCACCAGTGGACTGCGGGTTCGGGACGAAAGCGGGGCGATGCTGGGCTACGTGGCCCTCATTGGCCGCGAGCACCTCTACGCGCGGCGCTGGCCCTTCAGCCGGCGGTGGACGGAGTTCTCGCTGTCCCGCGTGCGCCATGTCTCCCGGGATTCGGTGTTCCTGGAGGGGCAATTGCCAGGCCGGGTGGTGGCGGCGGACAAGGGCGCACACGCGGAGATTCCCACGCAGACCCTGCCGCTGGCCGAACGGGACGAGGCGTCCACTCCCGCCTGAGCCCTTCAACCAGGTGCGGCGCGGCGCGGGGTTTTGTGCTTCAAGGAGGCGCCATGGCCCCCATCGAAGAGCTGTCCCAGAGGGTGTCCGCCGCGTTTGCGGACCGGACGTTGTTGAAGGACGCGGCCCACGTGGCCGCCGTGCGCGAGACGCTGGCGCGGCTGGACTCGGGTGAGCTCCGCGTGGCGGAGAAGGGCGTGGACGGCTGGAAGGTGAACGCCTGGGTGAAGGAGGCCATCCTCCTGTTCTTCGCGGTGTCGGAGATGCAGGTGATGGAGGTGGGCCCCTTCGAGTTCCATGACAAGGTGCCGCTGAAGAAGGGGCTGGAGGCGGCGGGCGTGCGCGTGGTGCCCCCGGGCACGGTGCGCTACGGCGCCTTCGTGGAGAAGGGCGCGGTGGTGATGCCGGGCTACGTGAACATCGGCGCGCGCGTGGGCGCGGGCACGATGGTGGACACGTGGGCCACGGTGGGCAGCTGCGCCCAGGTGGGCAAGCACGTCCACCTGTCCGGCGGCGTGGGGCTGGGCGGGGTGCTGGAGCCGCCCTCCGCGTCGCCCGTCATCATCGAGGACGGCGCCTTCCTGGGCAGCCGCTCCATCGTCGTGGAGGGCGTGGTGGTGGAGGAGGAGGCGGTGCTGGGCGCCAACGTGGTGCTTACCGCGTCCACGCCCATCATCGACGTCACCGGCCCCGAGGAGCGCGTCTTCAAGGGCCGCGTCCCCGCGCGCAGCGTGGTGATTCCCGGCATGCGGGAGAAGCAGTTCCCGGCCGGCAGGTACATGGTGCCGTGCGCGCTCATCATCGGTCAGCGGACGAAGTCCACCGACCAGAAGACCAGCCTCAATGCCGCGCTGCGCGACTTCGCGGTGGCGGTGTAATGGCTGAAATCCAGCAGCCCTCGCGCGCCGTAGAAGGCGTGTGACGGCACGGAACGGGACGATGGCGCACCATCTGGACGACATCCTGCCCGAATGGGCACTGGGGATGCTGGAGGCCCCGGCCCGGGCGGCCGTCGAGCAGCACCTCGCGGAGTGCGCGAGGTGCCGTGAGGCGGCGGACCGGCTGGTGTCCACGCACGCGGCGCTGGCGTCGCTGGTGGTGCCGCCTCCCGAAGTATTGTCCCGGTTGATGGACCAGATGGAGGGCCCGGGGCGGCTCGCCCGCTTCGCGGACCGGGTGGCGGCCTTCTTCGACCTGTCTCGCGAGCGGGCGCTGGCGCTGCTGGACGCCGTGAGCGACCCGGCCGCTTGGATGCCCGGACCGGTGGAGGGCTCGGAGCTGATGCCGGTGGAGACGGGCCCCGCGCGCGAAGGGACGATGGCCGCCATCCTCCGGCTCCACCCCGGGGTGCGCTACCCCCGGCACACGCACCACGGCCGCGAGTGGAACCTGGTGCTGGAGGGCGGCTTCCGCGAGGACGAGGGGCACGAGGTCTGGCCCGGCGAGGAGCTGGAGAAGACGGACGGCAGCGCGCATGGCTTCACGGCGCTGACGGAGGGGCCGGCGTGTCTGTGCGCCTCCGTCCTGGAGGGCGTGACGCGCTTCGAGGAAGCGTTCGCGGACGGCTGACGCCCGGCGCTATGGTGGAAGGCGTATGGCTTCCATCGACCTCGCCACGCGGCTGGCTCGCACCACGCTCGAGCTGTGCCGCATCTCCAGCCCCATTACGCAGGAAGGGCCCATCGCCGACCATGTGGAGCGCTGGGCGCTCCGGCACTTCCCTCGGGAGGAGGTGTTCCGGGTCGGCCACACGCTGTTGCTCGGCAAGCTGGAGGATGCGCGCCCCACGGTGGCCCTCATCGGTCACCTGGACACGGTGCCCGCGCACCCCAGCGACGCGGGCCGTGAGGCGCGCATCGAGGGCGAGCGCGTCTTCGGGCTGGGCGCCTCGGACATGAAGGGCGGGCTGGCGGTGATGATGGCGCTCGCGGAGGACCTGCGCCGCGACACGCTGCCCGTGAATCTGGCCTTCCTCTTCTACGAGCGCGAGGAGGGGGCCTACGCCGAGAGCGGCCTCATCCCGCTGTTCGAGCAGCGGCCGGACCTGGCGAAGGTGCGGTTCGGCATCGCCATGGAGCCCACCGACAGCGTGGTGCAGGTGGGCTGCGTCGGCTCCATGCAAGTGACGGTGCGCTTCACCGGCCGCAGCGCGCACTCCGCGCGGCCCTGGCAGGGGGAGAACGCCATCCACAAGGCGGGGCCGTTCCTGGCGGAGCTGCTCGGCCGTCAGCGCGTGGAGGTCAACGTCGCCGGCTTCCCGTTCTACGAGGTCATCAACGCCACGCTCGCCAAGGGGGGCCGCGCGCGCAACGTCATCCCCGAGTCCTTCGAGCTGAACCTCAACTACCGCTTCGCGCCGGGCAAGAGCGTCGAGCAGGCGAAGGCGGACGTGCACGCGCTCGTCGCCGGGCGGGCCGAGGTGGAGTTCACCGATGCGTCGCCCAGCGGCCCGGTGGTGGCGGGCAACCCGCTGTTCCAGAAGTTGATGGCGCTCACCGGACTGCCCGCGGCCTCCAAGCAGGCCTGGACGGACGTGGCGCGCTTCGGCGAGTGGGGCGTGGATGCCATCAACTTCGGGCCCGGTGAGACGGCCCAGGCGCACCAGGCCAACGAGAGCGCGCCCATTCCTCCGCTCGCGGACGCGTACGAGAAGCTCGCTGCCTTCCTGAAGGGCGCGGGCTGACGAGGACTCATCGCGGGACATGCCCTCCAGGGCATGAGGCCCGCGCGCGGTGCACGTCATTCGTCCGCTGTCGTTCATCTGCGTGCCTTCACCGCACACGTCCTGGCGTGCGTGGGCGTACCCTGCTCATGCATCGCCTGCAGTCTTCCTCAACCGGAGCCGACTGAATGACGAACGAGTCCGTCAATCCGCAGATTACCGACGATGTCTCTCCCTCCCTGGCGGAGGCGGGCCTTTCGCCCACGCCTCGGCGCCGCACCGCCACGAAGCGCAAGAGCGCTTCACGCGCGGGCAGCACGCGGAAGTCCGCGCGCAAGGCCACCACCAAGCGTGGAGCTCCGCGCGCGAAGAAGACGGCGGCGCGCGGGAAGACGGCCACCCGCAAGTCCACCACGCGCAAGTCCGCTACCCGTGCCACCGGCCGAGGCGCGCGCAAGGCCACCACGCGGAAGACGGGGACGGCGGGACGGACCGCCCGCAAGACGGGGACGCGCGCCGCCGCGACGAAGCGGACCACCCCGCGCGCTGGCGCCCGGAAGTCGTCGGCCCGGCGCACCACGCGCCGCTGAGGCAGCCGCGCGGACACGCACTTCGGGGCCATGGGGGCAGGACTCCCATGGCCCTTGGCATTTCCGGAACGGCGCCGCTCAGCGCTTCAGTCGCAGCAGGAAGACATCGCCGCGCGCGGAGCCCTGGCGTCCGGTGCCGAAGTCAGTCTCGCGGTCCGTGTGGCCGAAGAGGAAGACGTCCCCGTCGGGCAGCACACCCATGGAGGAAATGGCTTCCAGGCCATACAGCTCGCCTCGCGGCAGGGGCGGGTCCGACAGGAACATCGTCGTGAGGAGCGGCGTCCCCGCAGCGTCGTAGCGCAGGGCCACCGGCTGCGCCGAGCCCATGCCGTCCTTGCCCGCCACGCCGTCCTCGATGCGGTTGTAGGTGAAGCCCGCAACCATCAGCTCCCCGGAGGGCGCCAGCGCGAGCGCGTCCACCTGGACCCCGTCCCCCAGGCCCTTGGCCCAGCGCTCCTGTCCGTCCGCCTTGGCGGAGACGACGAAGGGGGTCTCCCGGAACGCATGCCCCGGCACCTGCGTGTCGCCCCAGCCCACGGTGCCCAGGAAGTGGCCCGCGGCCACCACGGTGCCCGCGCCGTCCATCGCCACGTCGCGCACGGCGCCGCGTGCCTGGCTCAGGGCCTTGGTCCACGTCAGCGCGCCACCCTGGTAGAGCGCGACAAAGGGACTGCCGCCCTCGGTGGCGCCCACCTGCTGGTCGCCGAAGCGCACCGTGCCCTCGTACTGGCCGCCCACCGCCACGCGCCCGGCGCCATCCACCGCCAGCGCCGTGAGCGCC
>NZ_JAAIYB010000048.1 GCF_010894475.1 Myxococcus vastator | reverse complement strand
AGGGCCCCCAGCCCGTGGAAGAGCAACCCCGGCACCACCGCCACCGGCACCGCCAGCGGCTTGAAGTCGGGGCGCTCCGGGGGCACCTGCCCCAACGTCTGCAGGGAGGGGCCGACCCGCGCCTGGAGGGGCGCATCCACCGGGACCTCCGGGCCGCCATCTCCACCTCGGGCCAGGCCCGGCGTCGAGAACAGCAGCACTCCACTCAGACACACGGCGCCCCACCGCGAGCGAAGGGGGAGCTCGGACACCATCGGCGACGCCTCTTTCTCCGTGAGGGACCGGCCGCCCCCGCCCGCCGGCAAGCGCAGGCGAGTCCGCTAGATAACCGCGCCGAGGCCCCGCGCGGCAGGCGCCCTGCGTGAAGAACTGTGAAGCCTCACACCTCGGCAACCCTGAAAAACTTCGCACAGAGTGCAATCTGGAACCGAGATTTTCCCCGGAAGGAAGGTATGCTCCTCCCCCGTGGCGGAAAACAGCCCTCAGCAATTCGGTAAATACGTCCTCCTCTCGAAGATCGCCGCGGGAGGCATGGCTGTCACCTACCGCGCGCGGATGACGGGCGCGGCGGGCGTCACCAAGCCCTGCGTCATCAAGCAGATCCTCCCGCACTTCGTCGACGATGCGGACTTCGTCGAGATGTTCATCGGCGAGGCGCGCGTGGTGGCCAGCATGAGCCACAGCAACATCGCGCAGATCTTCGACTTCGGTGAGGTGGACGGGCAGTACTTCATCGCCATGGAGCTGGTGCAGGGCCAGCCCCTGTCCAAGGTGCTGCGCCGCGCCCAGCGGATGGGCATGGGCTTCTTGCCGGAGTCCCTGGCGCTCCATGTGGCCAGCAAGCTCTGTGACGGCCTGGACTACGCGCACCGCCACGTGGGCGACGACGGGCAGACGCTGGGCCTGGTGCACCGCGACGTGTCCCCGGACAACGTCCTCATCTCCTATGAGGGCGAGGTCAAGGTCATCGACTTCGGCATCGCCAAGGTGACGAGCGCGGTGGAGGCGAAGACGTCTCCTGGCACCCTCAAGGGCAAGTACCCGTACTTCTCCCCGGAGCAGGCGCAGGGCCGGCAGGACCTGGACGCGCGCACCGACGTGTACGCCGCGGGCGTCGTCCTCTACGAGATGGTGTGCGGCAAGCGCCCCTATGAAGGGGAGTTCGTCACCGTCCTGCCCCGCATCCTCGTGGGCGACCGCCTGCCGCCGTCCGCTCACAACCCCACCCTCAGCGAGGACGTGGAGACGGTCATCTCCCACGCCCTGGCGCTGGACCGCGAGGCGCGCTACCAGACGGCGAAGGACCTGAGCGAGTCGCTGGTGGAGCTGCTCTACCGCGACAACCCGCGCTTCACCCCCACCCTGCTGTCGCAGCTCATGGCGCACCTCTTCGCGGAGGAGCTGACCGCCGAGGGCCGCCGGGTGGAGGTGTCCCCCGTCTTCCAGGAGCAGCTCGCCGCCTGGCAGACGGGCGTCACGGAAGCGACCCAGGGCCGCGCGCGGCTCCCGTCCAGCAACGCCCAGCGGGGCTCCAGCCCCGGCGTGCGCAGCCGCCCTGGCAGCGACAGCGGACGCCCCGGCAGCGACAGCGGACGCCCTGGCAGTGACAGCGGCCGGCCCGGCAGCGACAGCGGCCGCCCTGGCAGCGAGGCAGGCCGTCGCCCCGCGAGGAGCAACCCAGGGGTGCGCCGTCCCACGAGCAGCGGCATGCGGCGGGTGACCCAGTCCCAGCTGCCTCGCTCCGAGGGCGGCGCTCGCAGGACGTACACCGCCGAGCGCCCCGGCCCCCCCGTTCCGGAGCTGGGCGACGAGCCGAGCACCGACGCGGGCGAAGCGCCCCTCCCCACCCAGGCCACGCCGCACGACACCCCCATCGAAGTGCCCGCCGCCGAGGCCGAGGAGCCCACCACCCAGGCGCACCCGGTGGGAACCTGGAGTGGCAAGGGCTACCGCACCACCGTGGACGACGCCCGGGACGCGCTGGCGCGCGAAGAGGCCGCGCGCGTGGCGAAGGGGAAGGAGAAGGCGCGCATCGTGACGATGTCCGTCATCTATGCGGCCGCCGCGCTGCTCCTCGTCGGCGTGTTCTACAAGCTCGTCTTCGCGCGCGAGTCCACGTCCGACGACGCGTACGCCTCCACCACCACGCTGTGGCTCGCCTCCAAGCCCGCGGGCGCCACCGTGCGGCTCAACGACCAGGTGCTCAAGGGCGCCACGCCGCTGATGGTGGAGGTCAAGATTGGCGAGGCCAACACGCTGGCCCTGACGCTGCCCGGGCACCTGCCCTGGACGAAGCGCTTCACGCCCACGTCGAGCCTGGTGGAGCCGCTGACGGCGGAGCTGAAGCCCATCGCCGCGCCGCCACCGCCGCCGCCCGTCGAGGTGGCCGTGGCGGCGGCGCAGGAGGACGCGGGCGCCGCGCTGGTGGCGGACGCTCTGGAGGACGGTGGCGCGGGAGCCCCGGACGAGGACGCGGGCGCCGCGCTGGTGGCGGAGGCTGGCGGCGCCCCCCTGGAGGACGGTGGCGCGGGAGCCCCGGAGGAGGACGGCGGCGCGGCAACGGACGTAGCCGTCACCCAGGACGGGGCCGAGGAGGAGGACACGCCGCAGCGGACGATGCACGAGGTGGACTACCCCACGCGCGTGCTGGTGCTGCGCCCCCAGTACAACGCCGTCCCCCTGCCCGAATACAACACCGCCAGCATCGAGCTGAACCCCGGCACGACCTACTCGGTGTGGACGCAGGGCAACGCGTCCATGGCCGAAGGCCGACGCACCGCCTCCGGCACGCTGGCCTACCTCATCGAGGGCGACGGGCCGGTGGACAGCAGCTTCGGCCTGCTCGGCACGTCGACGCGCACCATCAAGGGCGCCCGCAAGCTCCACGTCTTCGCGCTGGATGACGGCGGGCCGGACGACAACAGCGGCTCCATCCGCATCAACGTCCGCCAGTCCGCCTACGTGCCGCCGCGCTCATTCACCTTTGACGCGAAGGAGCACGCGGTGCAACTGAAGCCCGAGCACCAAATCGTGCTGCGCGGCCTCAACCCGCGCTCCACCTACCTGCTCACCGTGCGTGACGACTTCGCGGAGCTGCGCCCCGGTGCCAACGGCCGCGTCCGCCAGGTGCTGTGCATGGAGCGCGGGCCGGCGCCCGAATCCGTGCGCGCCACCCACCGCGTCCTCGAGACCGGCAAGCGCTACCAGGTGAAGAACACGGAGGACCTGCACTGCACCTTCCCCGACCTCCAGGTGAGCGACAACAAGGGTGCCTTCGAGGTGGACATCGTCGACGTGACGGCCATGAGCCGCAAGGAGCGCGCGGAGGCCCTGAGGGGCTCAGGCCGCTCGGAGCGGTAGCGGCGCGGAGGCCCGGCTCGACAAGGACGGGAAAGGCACGTGGGCGCGGGGCCTGGGGGGCACCGGGCCCACGCGTCTTTCCTCGGGACGGACTCAGATGTCCAGGTTCTGCACGTCCAGGGCGTTGCGCTCGATGAACTCGCGCCGCGGCTCCACCGCCTCGCCCATCAGCAGCGAGAAGATTTCGTCGCTCTCCACCGCGTCCTCCACCCGCACCTGGAGCAGCGTGCGCGTGGCCGGGTTCATCGTCGTGTCCCAGAGCTGCTCCGGGTTCATCTCACCCAGGCCCTTGTAGCGCTGCAGGCCCAGGCCGCGCTGCGCGTCCTTGCGGACGGCGGCGAGCACCTCCTGCACCGAGAAGACGGTGATTTCTCCCGCGTCCACGCGGACCTTGTACGGCGGCTTGCCCAGCGCCACGAAGGCGTCGCGCAGCGCCGTCAGCTCCACGTACTCCGGCGACGACAGGAAGGCGTGGTCGAGCACCGTCTCCCGCATGGCGCCGTTCACGTCGGTGTGGAACACCAGCTTCTTGGTGTGGTGCTCGGGGTCCTGCACCAGCTCGTGGCGCACGCGGCCCAGCACGTCCGGCATGCGGCGCTCGAAGGTGGCGTAGGTGGCCTTCACCACCGTCTCCAGGGCGGCCTCGTCCGTCAGCGTCTCCGCCGACAGCCGCGCGCCCTGCACCAGCGCGTCCACCACGCGCGCGTCCCGGCGCTTGGCCTGCTTCTCCAGGCGCTCCTCGTACGTAATCACCTTCTCCAGCAGCGCCTTCAGCTCCGCGCCACCCAGCTCGCCCTCGGGCGTCAGCACCCGCGCGTGCTCGGAGGCAATCTTGAGCAGGTACTCGTTCAGCGCGGCCTCGTCCTTGACGTACTGGTCCTTCTTGTTGCGCGTGACTTTGTAGAGCGGCGGCTGCGCGATGTAGAGGTAGCCCTTCTGCAAGAGCTCCGGCATCTGCCGGAAGAAGAAGGTGAGCAGCAGCGTGCGGATGTGGCTGCCGTCCACGTCGGCGTCCGTCATCAGGATGATGCGGTGGTAGCGCGCCTTCTCCGGGTCGTAGTCCTCCGCGCCGATGCCCGTGCCCAGGGCCGTGATGAGCGTCACGATTTCGGCGCTGGTGAGCATCTTCTCGAAGCGGGCCTTCTCCACGTTGAGAATCTTGCCGCGCAGCGGGAGGATGGCCTGGTTGCGCCGGTCCCTCCCCTGCTTGGCGGAGCCACCTGCGGAGTCACCCTCCACGATGTAGAGCTCGCTCTCGTTCGGGTCGCGGCTCTGACAGTCCGCCAGCTTTCCGGGGAGCCCGCCGCCGTCCAGCACGCCCTTGCGGCGCACCGTCTCACGCGCCTTGCGCGCGGCCAGCCGCGCCCGGCACGCGTCGCCAATCTTCGCCACGACCTTCTTGGCGACCATGGGCGTCTCTTCCAGGAAGGAGCCGAGCTGGTCGTTCACCATCTGCTCGACCAGGCCCTTCACCTCGCTGTTGCCCAGCTTCGTCTTCGTCTGCCCCTCGAACTGGGGGTTGGTCAGCTTGATGGAGATGACGGCGGACAGGCCCTCACGCGCGTCCTCGCCGGTAGGCGTCTCCTTGAGGTCCTTCCAGAGGCTGCCCTTCTCCGCGTAGCTGTTGAGCGTGCGCGTCAGCGCCGCCTTGAAGCCGGACAGGTGGCTGCCACCCTCGTGGGTGTTGATGTTGTTCGCGAAGGTGTAGATGCGCTCGTCGTAGCCGTCATTCCACTGCATCGCGATGTCGAGCGTGACGCCCTCGCGCTCCGTGCTGAAGGCGATGGGCTTGTCGTGGAGCGTCTGCTTCGACTTGTTGAGGTACTCCACGAACGAGGAGATGCCGCCGTCGAACTTGAAGTCGTGCTCCTTGTTCGTGCGCTCGTCGCGGACGGTGATGTGCAGTCCGGCGTTGAGGAAGGCCAGCTCGCGCAGCCGCTGGCTGAGCGTGTCGAAGCTGAACTCCACCAGCTCCATCACCGTGGAGTCCGGCTTGAAGGCGATGTACGTGCCGCGCTTGTCGGTGGTGCCCACCTCGCGCGGCGGCGAGTCCGGGATGCCCTGCGCGTACGACTGCTCGTAGACAGTGCCGTTGCGCTGGACGCGGACCTTGAACCACTCCGAGAGGAAGTTGACGCAGGTGACGCCCACGCCGTGGAGGCCGCCGGAGACCTTGTACGCGCCGTTGCCGAACTTGCTGCCGGCGTGCAGCTCCGTGAGGACGACCTCCAGGGTGTCCTTGTTGGGGAACTTGGGGTGCGGGCCCACGGGGATGCCGCGCCCGTTGTCCTGTACGCTCAAGGAGCCATCCACGTGGATGACGACCTCGATGTCGGTGCAGTGCCCGGCCAGCGATTCATCCACCGCGTTGTCGACGACCTCGTACACGAGCTTGTGGAGCCCGTAGGTCATCGTGTCGCCGATGTACATGCCGGGGCGCTTCCGGACCGCCTCGCGGCCCTCGAGCTTGGTGATGCTGTCCGTCCCATACTCCACGGGCGGCGGAGCAACCGCCGAGCCGGTAGCGGGGGTCTTTTCCATGTGAAGCTGTCCTTGGGAAAAGGAGCCTTGCAACAGGTCCGTGCGTACCACTTCAAGGCACGTCGAACAAGGTTAACGAGGACTCGCAAGGCTGCGTAAACATTCGTGAAATCCGCCTGGCCGCCTGCCTGGGAGGCGGCCCCCGGAAACGGGGTGTTCAGGCGTCGAAGCGGGGCGGCGGGACGCGGTCCTCCAGCGCCGCGAACAGCTCGTCGAAAACAGCCTTGCGGGCGAAGAGATGCCGGGTGACGAGCACTCGGCCTTCCTCCTTGAGGAACAGGGCGAGCACGCTCCCCTTCCGGCCAATCCGGCGCACGTGGTCAATCTGCCCCCAGTGCAGGTCCAGCGCCTTCTGGCTGAAGGGCCGGGCCACGCGCACGCCCCGCGCGTCCACCGTGACGCCCCAGCCCGTGCGGGGCCGCAGGCGGTGGAAGGACACCAGGAAGGTCAACATCAGCCCCGCGGAGACGCCGGCGCGGGCCACGGCCTGGACACCCCCTGCGTCACGGGCCTCCGCCAGGGCCCAGGCGGTGAGGACGGCCAGCACGCAGGCCCCCACGAACAGGGAGATGCGGGTGGCGCGAGGGTCAAAGGCGAAGAAGCGCGGGCTGCTCATGAGTGCCCCCGCACCCTAATCCTCCCAGCGCGCGGGTGCGCGGTTTTGAGCGCCGCGTCTGTTCTCCGCCGGGCGGAGCGTGCCCTACGCTCCGGAGCCTCATGACGAATGCCGAGCTGTCCGCGCGCCTGCTGTCGAACGTCATCGCCTTCAAGCACCTTCAGCGGGAGCGGGGCGCGCTGCGGCACCTGGGCCTGCCGGGCGTGGACGCCTTCTGCCTGCCGGAGCACCCGGAGCACTCGCGGGCCCAGCAGGCCTTCTTCCACGACGCGGGGGCGCTGCGCGACGCCCTTCCCGCCCTGACGGACTTCTACCGGCGCCTGGACCTGCCCGGCTGGCGCGTGGTGCTGCCGCCCGGAGACACCGAGGCCCGGCGGGTGCTGGAGGCCGCCGGCTTCGGCCCCGACGCGGTCCGGACGGACGCCATGGGCCTGGCGCTGGGGGACGTGCCCGACGCCCCTCCGGACATCTCCCTGGAGGTCTCCGAAACGCAGGACGACATGGTCGCCATCAACCAGCGCACGTGGGGCCAGCTGGGGCGCCAGCTCGACGTCTGGCTGCGGCCGCCGCGGCTGCCCGTGCACACGCTGGTCGCGAAGGTGGCGGGCGTTCCCCTCGCATGTGGCATGGCCCGGGACGTGGGTGACACCGCGGGCATCTACATGGTGGCCACGGTGCCCGAGGCCCGGGGCCGGGGGCTGGCCGCGCAGGTGATGCGCGGGCTGCACCACCAGGCACGGGCACGGGGGATGACGGCCGCGGTGCTCCAGGCGACGCCGGAGGCGAAGCCCCTGTACCAGCGCCTGGGCTACCGGGACCTGGGCGCGTGGGAGACCTGGGGCCGCTCGGGCGCCTGAGTCAGCGCGGCGCCTCCAGCTCCGGGCCCACCTGCCTGCTTCACCCCGTCCGATGGCGGCTGACGGCGTCCAGGAGTGTGTCCACGTCCACGGGTTTGCGCAGGTGACCGCAAGCGCCAATCTCATCCGCGACCTGGCGCGCATTCGCTGACGCGGAGAAGACGAGCACCGGGATGTCCCGCCAGGGGGGCACCTGACGCATGGCCCGCGCGAACGCGCCTCCGTCCATGACGGGCATCATCATGTCCAGCAGGACGAGCCCCGGCAGCTCCGTGGCCGCGCCCAGCACCTCCAAGGCATGCTTGCCATTGCTGGCCCCCAGCACCGTGTAGCCCGCGTCACGAAGCACCTCCTCCAGTGCCTCGCGCAGGTCCGCGTCGTCATCCACCACCAGCAGCGGCCGGCTCACTCACGCCCCTCCTTCTCCAACGGCAAATCCAGGGTGAAGCACGCGCCACCCCCTTCGCGTGGCCCGGCCCAGGCCCGGCCCCCATGCGCTTCCGCGGAACGCCGGACCAGGTACAGCCCCAGCCCCAGGCCTCCGTAGGAGCGCGAGCTTACCGCCCGTCCGAAGCGTTCGAAGATGTGCTTCACCTGGTCCTCTGAAATTCCAATCCCTCTGTCATCCACCTGAACACGGGCCATGTGCCCCACGCGCGCGACAGCCACCTCCACCGGCTGCCCCGGCGCGAACTTGAGCGCGTTGGCGACCAGCGCCGCCACGGCCTGCTCCACCCGCTGGCGGTCCCAGCGGCCCCACAGGCCGGGCTCGGTCGTCAGGCGCACCTGGCTGCCCGCCGCCGCCGCTTCCGCGCCATGGCGCGCAACCACTTCGGCCACCACCTCCGCCAAATCGAAGCGCTCCAGCGACAGCACCACGTCCCCCGCGCCCAGCCGGGATACGTCCAGCAGGTCCTCCACCAACGATTCCAGCCGCAGCACCTGGCGCATGCTCCGCGCCAGCCGCGTCTCCACCGCGGGCGGCATGGCCCCCAGGCGCTCGCGGCTGGCGGGACCGAGCAGGGAGCCGAGCTGCAACCGCAGCGTCGTCAGCGGCGTGCGCAGCTCGTGCGCGGCCACCACGAGGAATTCGTCGCGCAGCCGCACCGCGTCCTGCACCTCGCGCAGCAAGCGGGCGTTCTCCAGGGCCACGCCCGCGCGCCGCGCCAGCTCCTGCGCCAGCGCCAGGTCCAACGGCCCCAGCGTGCGCGTGCCCTGGGTGAGCAGCGACAGCACCCCCATCGCCCCCGCGCGGCCCCGCAGCGGCACGTGCAGCACCGAGCGAAGCCCCAGCGCGTCCAGCGCCCGCTGGTGCTCCGGGTTGGAGGTGAGGGGCGCCGGCCGTGCCCTCACATCCACCACCAGCTCGGGCGCTCCGGTGGTGAACACGCGCAGCGGCCCCGTCTCCGCGGACGGAGCGAAGGTGAAGCGCCGGTCCAGGTCCCAGGCCCGCGCGCGGACGGACGCGTCCCCGTGCGCCACCGCGCTCAGCCGCAGGCCGCCGCGCCCCTCCTCGTGCAGGAAGAGGGCGCACGCGTCCGCCGCCCGCGGCACCGGCACCCAGGCCAGCCGCGACAGGCGCTCCTCCAGGTCGAGCGGCTCGACGAGCACCTCACTGGCCTGCGCCAACACCTCGCGGTCCAGCTCGGCCCGGGCCCGCTCCCCGCGGACCTTCGCCTCCGCCAGCTCACGCTCCACCGCCGCGCCCAGCCGCGTCAGCCGACCCTTGGCGAAGTAGTCCCGCGCGCCGGCCTTCATCGCCTCCACCGCCTCGTCCTCGCCGATGCTGCCGGACACGACGATGACGGGGATGTCCAGCCCCGTGGCCTTCAGCACCCGCAGCGCGTCCAGGGCCGTGAAGCGGGGCATGCAGAAGTCGGAGAGGATGATGTCCCAGGCCGCGCCCGTCAGCGCCGCCCGCAGCGCCTCCTCGGACTGGACGCGCAGGGACTCCGGGAGGAAGCCGGCGCGGCGCAGCTCGCGCAGCACCAACGTCTCGTCGTCCGGGTTGTCCTCCACCACCAGCACCCGCAGCGGTGTCATCCCGGAGCAGCCGATGGAAGGGAGATGAGGTGTTTGCCCGTGTACGCCATGTCGAATCCCACGCCGTTGCCCCGGGCACAGTAACGGGAACACCCCTCGCCCAACGTGGCGAAAAGCCCGCCGCACCCTCCCGAGCGCTGGCTGGTGAACGTCCGGGCATCGCCGCGCAGGTTTTCCAGGACCCCAGGGAGCAAGCGAGCGCCCCCGCGCCTTCATCGCCGCGGCAGACCTACTTCCAGGACAGCTCGTATTCGCTGTCGAGCAGTCCGACCTGGCGGCCCTGGACCCGGACCTCCCGCGCGCCCACCGCCTCCAGCACGCCGTGCAGCACGCCCTCGTGGTAGGCGGCGGGCATGAAGTCGCGCCGCATGATGAAGCGGGCGCTGGTCTCCCCCGTCCACAGCGGGTAGCGCTCACCGTAGGTCACCGCGGCGAGGTAGGCCTCTCCCAGCGACTGCAACAGCAACCGCGGCTTGCCGCTGGCCGTGCGCATCAGCTCCCGTCCGAATTCGGACGCCACGAAGTCCACCGTGGCCTGCGTTCCCATGCGCCGCAGCACGCCCTCGAAGCCCTCCAGCTGCGGGGCCAACAGCCGCGCCGCCGTGGACGACATCCGGAGGAACCGGGTGATGGGGTACATGTGGAGGAGGTTGATTTCCCAGATGCCGGCCACGCCCTTGCAGCGGGCCACGGCGCCTTCGCCTCCCAGGAACCCAACGACGTCCAGCGTGCCCTGGAAGAACATTCCACGCGCCATGTCGTCGTCAGTGGCCGCCAGACGCCGCAACTCCAGCTCCCAGGCCGCGCCACCACCCGCGCTCGATTCGTAACCCGCGTACATGCGCATCTCCCCGAGGGGCCCTTCCAGGGTGCCTGGGGAACACACCGCTACCGCACCTCGCGGATGTTTCCGGGCTCCCAGGATTCCCCCCACTTCCGGGAAGCCAACAATCGCATATTTTTCCGGTACTGTCGAATCAAACCCGGTTCGCCCCGCGGGCCGAGAGGAGCATCCGCCAGCCAACGCATGGGGACGGCTGCCCCAGGCCGGGCTCAGCCCGCAATCAGGGAGGCCTGGGCGGCGGCCACGGCGGCGCCGGGCTCCGAGCGGTGGCCGGCGGCGATGAGCGCGCGCTCCAGGGCGCCCACCGTGGCGAGGACGTCCGCGGGCCCCACGCGGTTCATGTGGCCCACGCGGAAGTAGCGCGCCTTCAGGTCCGGGTGGAGGCCGCCGGCGACGACGACGCCCTGCCCCTTCACTCCGCCCACCAGCGCCGCGTCCACGCCGTCCGGGTAGTACACGGCGCTCAGCGTGTGGGCGGCCACGGCGTCGGAGGTGGGCAGCAGGCGCAGGCCCATGGCCTTCCACGCCGCGCGGAAGGCGCGCGCCATGCGCTGGTGCCGGGCGAAGCGGGCGTCCATGCCCTCGGCCAGAATCTGCCCCAGGCTCACGTCCAGCGCGGCGACGAGGTTCACCGGCGGGGTGGCGAAGTAGGCCGGCTTGCCCGCCTCGTACGCCTCCATGATGGGCAGCCACTCCGCGAAGTCCGCGTAGACGCTGGCCACCGGCGCCTTGCGCTTGCGCCACGCCTCCATGGCTCGCGGGCCCACGGTGAGCAGCGCCAGGCCGGGAGGAACCCCCACCGCCTTCTGGCTGGCCGTGAGGTACACGTCCGCCTCCCACGCGTCCTGGTGGAAGGCCTCCGCCGCGGTGGCGCACACGCCGTCCACCACCGACAGCACGCCGTGCTTGCGCGCGGTTCGCACCAGCGCCTCCGCGGGGGCGAGCACGCCGGTGGACGTGTCCACGTGGGTGACGGACAGCACCTTGAAGCCGCCCTTCGACAGGTGCGTCTCCACCTCGTCCAGGGAGGGCACGTCTCCCGGCGCGGCGCGCACGTGCGTCACCTGGGCGCCGTGGCGCTCGAGAATCTTCGCCATCCGGTCGCTGAAATAGCCGGTGTTCACCACCAGGGCCGCGTCCCCGGGCTCCACCAGGTTGGCCACCGCCAGCTCCATGGCCAGCGTGCCGGAGCCGGACACCACGAAGGGCTGCGCGGAGGGCGCCAGGCACACCTCGCGGAGCCGCTTCAGGGCCCGGCCGAAGACGGCGATGAAGGCGGGGTCCGTGTGGCTGAGGGTGGGAGCGCCCAGCGCCTGGAGCACCTCGGGCTCGAACTCCACCGGCCCCGGAATCATCAGCAAGTCTCTCACGGCGTCACCGCTCCTCTCGCGCAGCCGGCGCGAGCGGAGGTGCCCGCGGCCCGGGCCGACTGTGGCGGTCCCCGGCCGCGCTGTCCACGCACATGTGCTCCGCCTCAGAGGCGGACGAGCAGCTCGCGGAGAATGGCGAAGCCCTGCCGGAAGTCCTCCAGCCGGGCCTGCTCATTGGGGGCGTGGTAGTACTGCATGTCCCCGAAGCCCGTAATCTGCACGTCGCAGCCCTGGCGTTGCAGGTCCCTCACGAGCGGCAACGAGCCGGTGAGCGAGAAGGGCGTGGCCGCCGCACCGCGCACCACCTGCATGGCCTCCTTCAGCGCGCGCAGGCCCTCCGAGTCCAGCCGGCAGGCGATGCCCTCGGTCCCCTCCCCCAGGAAGCGGAACGCCAGCTCACCGCGCTTGCCGCCGGCCGTGCGCGTGCGCGGGAAGTGCGCGGGGGCGTCGTCGCGCGCCAGCCGGGCGTCGAGCTCCGCCATGAAGTCCGTCACCGCCTTCTGCACCTCCGCCAAATCGTAGAAGGGCGTGAGGCGGATGTCGCCGCGCAGGACGACGTCGGCGGGCACCTTCGTCTCCTTGGTGTTGGGCGCCTCCACCACGGTGGCCTTGAGGCTGGAGGACGACAGGAAGCCCCAGCGCTGCTCGTCCTCCGTGGGCGGGAAGCGCTCGTGGAAGAAGCGCGCCAGCTCCAGCGACGCGGCCATGCCCAGCTCCAGCGCGTTGACGCAGTTCTGCGGCATGCCGGAGTGGCCGCCCACGCCCGTCACCTTCAGCTCCCACAGCGACACGCCCGCGGTGCCCAGCGTGGGGCCGAAGTTGGCGCTGTCCAGCCAGTACACCGGCTGGCCGTCCAGCGGCTTGAGCAGCCCCTGCTCGGCCACGTAGTTGAGGCCCAGGCCCGGCAGCTCCGAGGACTCCTCGTTGGAGATGAGCACCACCTTCAACGTGCGGCTGGGGCGCACCTTGCGCTCGGCCAGCTGGGCCAGCAGGTCCGTGAGCACGGCGACGTGTCCCAGGCAGTCGGTGACGCCGCGCCCGTAGAGCACGCCGCCGGGGCCTTGCCACAGCTCGAAGGGGCTGCGCTCCCAGCCCTCCGCCTGTCGGTCCGCGGGGACGACGTCGAAGTGCGCGCCGACGAAGCCGATGGCGCCTTCCCCCTCGCCCGGCACGGTGAGCACCAGGCAGGGACGCGACGCCTGGCCCGGGCCCGCCACGGACTCCGCCTGGATGAAGCCGCTCTCGATGTGCGGCGCCAGGGCGTCCAGCACCACCTGCGCGGCGAGCCGCTCCTCGGGCACCAGCCCCGCGCCAGGGTTGTTCTGCAGCTTCGGAGTCAGGGCGATGAGCCGCCGGAGCACGTCGAGGAAGCGGTCCTCACGCAGGGCAAGAGCTTTCATGAAACGGATTGGAGCCCAGGCGCGCGGTGGAAGTCACCGGAAACGAACAAGCGCCTCGGCCAGGACAGGCGCTGACGTGGAGCGGTGGACGAAGTGGCCGGCGCGGCCCGGGTGACGCGGCGCTCCACGGCCGGCACTGGTGCGGCGCCGGGTCCGTCCGCATCTTGGAGGCACCATGCCAAAGACGTCACCGCCGAAACCGCCGCGCGCGCTGTTCATCCGGGACTGGGCGCCCGCGTCCCCCGAACCACGGCCCGAGAAGGAAGCGCAGGTGACCACGATGGCGGTGGGTGAAGAGACGGGCGACGGCGGTGAGCTCCAACGCTGAGGACGCCCGTGACACGGACAGGCACGGTGGTGCTGCTGGGTGCGCGAGGCGACGCCCACGTCCAGGAGGTGGCGCGCCGGCTCCGGGCCGAGGACGTGGACACGGTGGTGGTGGACACGCGGGCCTTCCCCGAGCAGACGCGGCTGTCGCTCACCGAGTCGCTGGACGGCATCATCGTGGACGGACGTGAGGTGGGGCGGCCGTCCGCCGTGTACCTGCGCGGCCTGCATGCGCACCCAATGGCCTTCGGGGTGGATGCCCAGGAGGCCATGGACGCGGACTGGCGCACCACGCTCACCGCGTTCCGCGAGAAGAGCGCGCTGCTCCTGGGACTGCTGGGTCGCTGGGAGCGGCTGGGCGTGCCGCTCTACAACCCGCCCTCTTCGGACGGGTGCATGCACAAGCCCGCGCAGCTCGCCGCGCTCCAGGCCGAGGGGCTCCCCGTGCCCCGGACGCTGTGGACGAATGACGCGGAGGCGGTGCGCCGCTTCGCCCGGGAAGGGCGCGTGGCCTACAAGCCCGTGGTGGGCGGCGCGGCGACGCGGGAGCTGAGTGAAGCGGACCTCACGGATGAACGCCTCGCGGCGCTCTCCGCCGCGCCCGTCACCTTCCAGGAGCTGCTGCCGGGTGAGAGCCTGCGCGTGTACGTGCTGGACGGCGCCGTCATCGCGAGCCTGCGCATCGTCTCGTCGTCGCTGGACTTCCGGCAGCACGAGGAGCGCATCGAGCAGGTGACGCTGCCGCCCGAGGTGGCGCGCGACTGCGTGAGGGCGTGCGAGGTGCTGGGCCTGCGCTGGACGGGGATGGACTTGAAGCGGGACGCGGACGGGGTGCCGCGCATCCTGGAGCTGAACGGCTCGGCGATGTTCCTGGGCTTCGACGCGCGCGGCGGCACGGACGTTGCGGGGCACCTGACGCGCGCGCTGGCGCGGCACGCACGCGGCGGGTAGCTCAGCGACGGCCGAGGAACTGCGGGTCGGCCCAGTCCCAGAGCCGCTCCGGGTGTTCATCCACGTCGAGCGGGAGGCTGTTCCACCGGTACACCGCGCGCGAGCTGGCGCCGTGGACATGGAGGACCAGGCTCAGCACGGCCAGCACCGCGAAGGTGGCCGTCAGGCCGCGCCGGGCCTCGGGGCCCCTCCACTGGAGCGCGCGCACCACGGGGACGAGGAAGAAGACGAGGTAGGGCACCATATCCGAGAAGAAGCGCGGACCATACGAGTGTCCTGCCCACCAGTGCGGGAAGGTGGAGATGGCGGCCCAGTGCAGCGCCACCACCGCGACCAGCGCGGCATGCAGCCGGGTGAAGGTCCGGGCGCGCACGTCCATCCCAAGGCCCCACGCGCTCATGAGGAGCACGGGGGTGAACACGAGCAGCCCGCGCGCGGGAGACACGAGGTTGCCGGCCAGGGCCTCGGCCACGCGAGCGGCGGACAGCTCCAGGCGCTGCGGTTCGTAATAGGGCGCCAGCACGGAGCCGTAGTGGACGAGGTTCACCGTCACCCACGGAATGGCCACGGCGAGCGCGCCCGCGAAGAACTTCCAGGCCTGACGCGGATGGGTCCACGGCACGTAGAGCGACAGCACCAGCACGGAGAGGCTGTTGGTGGGCCGCATGACGTAGGCGAGCGCCAGGGCGATGCCCGCCCAGGCCAGGTGACGCGGGGCCTCGCGCGCGCGGATGAGGCAGAGGAGCACCCCGGTGAGGCACAGCAGCGAAGGGCCGTGCTGCCACAGGGCGCGGCTGGCGGTGGAGAGCAGCGGCGTGCAGAAGACGAAGACGGCGGCGAGCAGCAGCGCGCGTTGGCGGGACAGGTGCAGCGCGGTGCCCAGCACGAACATGACGACGCCAGCGAGCGCGGTCAGCGCGGAGGCGAAGAGGCGCTGCGGGCCATTCCACGCATCCAGGTCCACGCGGCCGGTGGCGTCATAGATGTGACGCCAGTGCGCCAGGGGCTTCGCCAGGGATGGATGCAGCGTGCCCACGGGCGTGGCGAGGCGCACGAAGCCATCCACCAGCACGACCATGGGCACCGCGGCCAGGGAAGGCCCCAGGGGGAAGTAGTTGTAGAGGTGGCCGTCGCGCTCGTAGAGGCCGTGGCGGTAGGACTCGAAGGTGGGGGCGTATTCGTCCAGGTCGAGGTTCCCTTCACGCAGCAGTGACAGCGTGGTGGGGAGCGTCAGCTTGGAGTCGAAGGGCGTGTAGACGGGGAACGCCGCCAGCGCCGCGAAGAAGCCCACGAAGAGCAGCACCCGCCCCGCCCAGAGGCGAGACGTGGAGCGCGCGGGCGCGGAAGCCACAGGGGTGGAGACGGCGGATGAGCTCATCGCGGCGGGCCAACCTCGCGCGCTCCGGCAGCGGCGCGTGGGAGGGCCGCCGTCTTAGTGCCTTGGGGGCGTGAAAGCCACAATCCCAGGATGCACGATCTCCTCCTACTATCATCGCGGATGATCTGCCGCTGGAGGCGCAGCACGTGAGGTTCTTCGAGGTTCTCGAGGATGAAGCCACGAGGCACTCGGGCCGTATCGACGGCGTGAGCCCCTGGTGCATCCCGAGCATCGACTGCACCCTCTGTGGCGGCTACGGCGGCCTCGGAGAGGCCTACCCCACCGTGGACCTCTCGCGTTTCGCACACCGTGCCCTGCTGGAAGAGCCGCGGAGTCAACAAGCCCTGTCACTGGAGGCATACCAGCAACTGTGCGAGCACCTGCGGCCGTGGGTCCCCCGAGGTGCCCCCTTGGAGCCCGGCACACAATTGGGGCCTGTCGCCGGCAAGGCCAAGGGCCGATTTGGGGACTTCTACTTCCAGGCGCCCTGGGCTCCGTGGATCCGAATCTCAGCCCTGGAGAAACTTCACGCGGCCGGCGTGAGAGGCCTGCATGGCGCGCCAGGAGAATTGGGCTATCGCGGACAGCCAGCACCGCCCCTGCACTGCCTGGAGGTCCTCGCCCACGGAGCGTTGCATCCCTCCAGCCACGCTCCGGACTGGCAGGAGCCCTGTCCCCGGTGTGGCAGCCACCGGAACGGCTACCCAGCTGAGTCCGCCGTGCTGGCCGCGAGCACGCTGCCCGAGGACATCGACCTCTTCCGCCTTCGGGACTTCAAGACGATCATCGTCGCTAGCGAGCGCTTCGTCGCAGCCGTGAAGCAGCTTCAACTCAGCGACATCGCGTTCCGCGAGCTTTCCGTCCACCCAGACTAGGGCTGCGCCGCGGGCGCCTCTGGCCGAGGCTCCATGCCCTCTGGGCCTGCCCCAAAGCCAGGGGCAGCCCTCCCGTGGGAGCACAACAGGGGCGTGCCAAGGCGCTTGCCCGCCACATCCCCATACCCGCCCACAAGAGCGCCACTCGACAGTGTTGGGGCGACAGGCACACTGGCTCATCATTGACAGCCTGGGGGCGACTCATCTTGAGGAGAGGCGTGAGGTCGACCATCATCGGCGCCTGCTCGGCATGCTTGGCAAGCGACCTCGCCCGGCCCGCCAGCGAGCACGCGAAGGACCATGGCTGACCATGTGGGCATTCCGTCCGGACCCGAGCCCGCGCTGGGACCTCCTGGAGGACGCGTTCGATGAAGCGCGCTACCAGTGGCAGCAGCGTGCGTTCTTCTTCGAGTCGGCGACGCTCCTGCCTGGACAGGTCGCGGAGCTTCACGAGGAGCGGCTCCGCGCCTTCATCGACATGCTGGCGCACAGCTCCCCGCGGGTGGCCGAGCGGCTGCTACTTCCCAATTTCCAGGAAGAGGACCGGGAATGCGTTGGCGTGGCGGCCATGGCCCTGCTCGCGAGCGAGCCGCCTCAAGGCCTGACGGCGGTGCTGAAGGAACTGCGGGACGCCGCGCCAGAACGACAGGGCTGGGTGGCCGAGGCCCTGGCGCTCAGTGAACGCCCCGGTCTGGCCTGCCCTCTTGCCTCGCTGCTCAGCCCCAAGGCGCCGCCCGAAGTCCAGGCGTCAACGCTGGAGGCCCTGCTTCTCCAAGGACACCCCCCTGGAGAAGCCGTGCTGACGGAGGCCCTGGCGCATCCAGGGCCCGGGGTTCGGCTGGCCGCGCTGCGAGCCGCGCGGCGCTGGCCACGAGACGCGGAGGCGGGGCGCGTGCGGCAGGGGTTGGCGTCGGGTGCCCCCGAGCTCCGCGCGGCGGCGCTGGAAGCAGGACTGGTCCAGGCGCAGCGCCCGGCCTGGCAGGCCTGCCAAGCGGCGGCGGAGGCTCCGGATGTGATGGGGCGCACCGCGCGGCTGATGCTCGCACTGGGAGGAGAGGACGAGGACATCTCCCGGTTGGTGAAGCTCCTGGCATCAGCGCCAGCGCTGAGGCCTGACACCCTGTGGGCGCTGGGCTTCTCCGGACGGCGCATCGCCGCCGAGGCCTGCCTTCCCTGGCTGGAGGACCCCCTGCTGGGAGGTCTGGCCGCGGAGGCGTTCTGCGCCATCACCGGTCTGGTGCTGAAAGACGGCCTGCGCCGGGAGCGTGAAGAGGAGGATGACCCGCTGCCGCCATTGGACGAGGACCTCCGCACGCCCGTCACCCCCGGACCCGAGGATGCGCTCCCGCTTGCTCGCGCCTCCGAGGTGGAGCGCTGGTGGAGCGAGGCGCGCAAGCACCTCCGACCCGACTCACGCGTCTTGGACGGCCGGCCGTTCACGGCCGCGAGCCTCGTCGAAGCGCTGGAGACGCTGCCCATGCGGCGACGTCCCCCGCTGGCGCTGGAGCTGGCCATCCGCACCGGCGGACAATACGCAGTAGAACCCCGCGGGTGGTTGCATGTGCAACGCCGGCAAGCGGCGGAGGCTCGATGCTGGAGCGGTGGGGCCTCCCTGCGGCCCTTCGCCACCTGGATGAGCCGCTGAGAAACGAGTTGGAGGCGGGAGATGGGCAATACCGTTGGCGTGAACAAGATGTCCGTGGTGACGAAGGCCAGCAATGGCACCACGGTGGCCTTTCCCGACGTGTGCAAGACGCCCAGTCCGGCGGGGCCCATCCCCATTCCCTATCCCAATGTCGCGCGCTCGGCGGACACGGCCCAGGGCAGCAGCACCGTCTCCGTGGAGGGCAATCCAGCCTGCCTGAAGGACTCGAACTTCAGCACGAGCACCGGAGACGAGGCCGGCACGGCCGGTGGCGGCGTGGCCTCCGGGAAGACGAAGGGCAAGGCGGAGTTCGTCAACTACTCCTTCGACGTGAAGTTCGAAGGGAAGAACGTGGCGCGAGCCTTCGACTTGATGCTGCATAACGACAAGAACACGCCGCCCTTTCCGCTCATCCAGCCCCCCGTGGTGGCGGTGGGGAAGGAAGCTGGACAACCGTGCTGCCTCATCTGCAAGGAGCAGGTGGAGTAGCTGGATGCGGCCTGGAGGCGCGCCATGGGAAAGAGCACCGACGAGCACGTCGCCAATCCAGACGGCACCTGTCCTCATGTGGTGGTGAAGGAGAACACCGAGGGTGGCGCGTGCCTGACGGGACACGACGCCAGCCTGGACCCCAGCACCTGCGCCTACCGTTGGCAGGCGCTCACGGAGTCGAAGCGGAACCGGACGGCGCTCTACGACAAGACCCCCACGGCGGGAGCTCGGCAGAAGCCCGCCCCCATGGGGCTGCTGGCCACGTCGGCGTACCTGAGCAACCGGGGGAACCTCTACCCAGGCCAGTATGGCGCCGTCATCCGCCTGCCGGAACCCGGAGACTGGCACCTGGACGGCCCCACCCGGGACGACATGGAGGATGCCGCGGGCAGGCCCATTCGCCGCGGGCAGAATTTCTCGAAGCATACGTGGCCGTACTGGCACAACTCGCACCACTTGATTCCCAAGGGGCTCTTCAATGAGACCATCGCGGAAATCGAAGATGCCGACTGCCAGGCGTTGATTCGACTGGCGCTCCTGCGCGCTGGATACAATATCAACCACCACATCAACGTCATCCTCCTGCCGCAGGACCTGGAGGTGGCCCGCGTCCTGGGACTCCCCCGGCACCTCATCCTGGAGGATGGCTCCTGGATGGTTGAAGGCAGCCCCAAGTTCGACCACCTGGGCTATAACTGGAACGTCCAGGACCGGCTTGAGCCCATCATCAACCGCTACGCCAAAGCCTGCGACGCGGAACTCCGCAAGAACTGCGACACGTCGAAGTTCAAACTCTCAAGAGAGGAACTCGAAGAGCTTTCAAACACATGCTTCCGCAGTGTCACCGAATTTGGAACAACCAATCCAGGCGAGCCGATTTCGGACATGCCAAAAATCCCTGCGTTCTAACGGGTGACCACGGGGTTTCCACCCTGAACCACTGCATACTTGCCGTGCACCTTCATTTCATCATCAACCCACTGAGCACCTTCGGCTGCCGGCATCTCGAAGAGAGCGCAATCAAGCACTTCTACCTCTCCAAGTTGGAGCAGGCCTGAAAACAACTCACGAGGAAGCGCCATGGACTATTTCAGTATCACCCGAGGCCCCACCGTTGATCGCAGTCTCTGCATGCTTGAGCGCGAGCCCAAGGGCCTGAGGATGTTCAGCCACCGACTGGCGGAAGGCTACCCCATGGGGGACAAATATCCTCCAGATGCAGTTTGGCAAATGAGCAGCAAATACGGTGGAAGCAAGCTGGCCTCGCTCATCGCCTCCCACTATGTCGTGGTGGAACGAGCCCTGAAAGAAGTCTTCGAGCGCACCGGACTTCCAATGGAGTGCCTCAACTTCACCCTGCTCGACCACAAGGGGCAGGTGGCCAGCCGGGACTACTTCATCATCAACCCACTGGGCACCTTCGACTGCCTGCATCTAGAAAAGAGTGAAATCAAGTACTCCAAGGAGATGCCTGGGGAAATCATTGGCATTCGGACGCATGTGCTCGACAGCAACAAGCTCCGAACGGCCCCGGACTTCTTCCGCATCAAGGAGGACCCCTACGTCTACGTCCTGAGCCACAAGCTGGTGGACGAACTGCAGCAGCTCAACCCCACCAACGTCTACCTCACCAAGCTGGAGCAGGCCTGAGCTGCTCCGACGAACGCGTGACACCCAGCCCTCCCCGCCATGGTGCGAACGCCCCTGCCCCTCATCGAGAAGAACAGCCTCATCCAGCTCCAGATGGTTCTGCCCCGAGTCCTCGCCCGGCAGGTCACCCAGGCCCAGATGATGAGCGTCTGCGCCCTCTTTCGGCGCATGGGCATTTCCCAGCTCTTCCTCTCCGGCCTACCCGACGGCTTCTTCGAGGAGCTCTCCCGCTCGGCGCGCGCCTTCCTCTTCTTCCTTCAGGGCACTGACGACGCCGCCAAGACGACGAGCCGCTCCGAGCCCTACTTCGATGCCATTGCCTGTGGTGACACCGAGGCGGAGCGCGAGATTGCCCAGCACTCCCGCGCCACCTGGAGCCCGGGTGAGGAGTACGAGGACGACTTCCTCTACGTCCGCATCCTCATGGAACATTTCACCCTGGCAGCGTCCCCCGACCGGCTCGACGCGGCCATGAGACGCTACGAGCGCCTACCGACAACAGGCGACGACGTGCGGCTCGCGCTCTGCCAGGCACTCGTCACCGCGGACGCCCAGCGCTTCGAGGAAGGCCTGGGCCTTCTGCTGGAGGTCCGCACCCGGGAGCTGCGCAAGCGACTCGAAGCCGAGCGCCTCTCTCCTGACGACGCCACCACCACCGCCCACCTCTCCGTGGAGGTGCTCGCGCTGCTGCGATTGGCCGAGCGCGCGGGCCTGCCCACCGAAATGCACTACCCGCTGGCCCCCTCCGTGGCCCGCCGGCTCGACCGAGCCCGGCTCCCGCCTCCAGCGTCCTGGCAACAGCGCATCACCTCCATCCAGGGCACGGCGGACGCCCCGAGGCAGGAGCCGTGAAGCTCGCTGTCACGGGGCTTGGCCTCGTCACCTCCGTGGGGCACGGCGTCGTGGGGACTTGCACCGCGTTGCGAGCGGGGCTCTCCTGCCCCAGGCCCCTCCCGGCCTTCACCGTCGAGGACGAGCCCGGCGAAGCCACTCCCGTCACCGGCTTTCCCGCCGCGCCGTTCGCGGAAGGGTTCTTCCAGACGGGCGCCTGGGTGCGCCTGGCGTCCGGCGCCTTCGAGGACCTCCGCGACTCAGCCGCGATGCCTCCCCGAACGGACGCACAGTTCTGGCACCGCACCGGGCTCCTCGCGCTGGCGCCACTCATCGACGAGGAGCGCTTCGGCTGGTCGCTCCAGGCGCTGCCCAAGGCACTCGAGTCGTTCTACCTGCGCCCCCTCGTGTCCCTCATGGACGTCCCCATTCAGGCAGACAATACGCGGGCGCTCGCGCTGGGGCACTGCGGCCTGGCGGCGGCGCTCCAGCAAGCGGACGCCATGCTGTCATCCAGGGCCGTGGACCGGGTGCTCGTGCTGGCCGCGGATTCATACGTGGACCCGGAGAGCCTCGCGTGGCTCGCCCTCCGCCGTCGGCTCAAGTCTCCCCAGCGACAGGTGGGCCTCATGCCGGGTGAAGCCGGGGCCGCAGTCCTGGTGGAGCGTCCCGTGACGGCCCGCGGGCGAGGCACCTTCTCTGCCCTGCAAGTGGAAGCCGTGGCGCTGGGCGGGCTCCCGGAGGCGGGCGCGACGATGGCGCAGCTCGGACGCTCGCTCGCGGAGTCACTTCAGCGCGTCCTTCCCGCCCCCGCGGCCCCACCGCGCTTCCAGGGTGACGTCTACCTGGACCTCAACGGTGAGGCCTGGAGGGCGCAGGCCTGGGGCCATGTCCAGGTGCTGCTCGCCGACGCGTTGGACCTTCCACGCTGCCGCGTCCTGCACCTCGCGAGCTCGCTGGGAGAAACGGGCACGGCCTCCGCGCCGGTGTCGCTCGCGGCGGCGGCCTGGGGATTCTTCAGGGGCCACGCGACCGGCGAGCACGCCTTGCTGAGCTCGCTCTCGGACGCGGGGCAGCCCGCCGCCGTCCTCCTGACACGCGGCGCGTGACACTCCATGCCTCACCGCGACGACGGCGCCGGCTCCCCAGAAGCGGGCTGTCCCGCCGCCTCTCCTGCCGGTGTCACCGGGGGCGCGGCGGGCACCTCGGACCGAGGCTCCACGCCCTCCACCTTGCCCACCTCGTCCAAATCCTGCCGGTTGCTCAAGGAGAAGCGCACCAGCGCGCGGAGGATGCGGTTGCGCTTCACGTTGCCAAGCACCTCCCGCAGGTCCTCGTACACCGTCGGGTCGCTGATGAGCCCGCCCACGGTGCCGTCTCCCTTCGCCACGGTCGCCGTAATCTCCTTCAGGTCCGCCGCCGCGCTGCCCAGGTCCGCGAACATGCCGCTCGCGTCGCCGTACACCAACTGGTGCACCGCGCCGTTGGGGCTCTTCTTCGCGTCCTCGATGAGCCCCGCGAGCTGCCCGGCCGCCGCCCCCAGCTCCGTCAGCGCCTTCGCGCCATCCTGACCGTAGACGAGCGCGTGCGCCGTGCCGTCGCCCGTGCGCACCTCGCGCAGAATCCCCTCCAGCTCGCCCACCGCGCCATCCACCCGCGCCGCCGCGTTGGACGCGTTGGCCAACAGCCCCCGCACCTCGCGCCCGGCCTGCTTGTCGTAGATGAGCGCGTGCAGCACGCCCTCGCCCTTCTCCACCTCTTCCAGCAGCGCCCGCAACGCCGCCATGCCGCGCGTCACGTCACTGGCCATCTCCGGGTTGGCGTACGTGTCCACCGCCGCCCGCAGCGACTTGCTGATGGCCACCGAGTTCTCCATCACCTGCGACGCCCCGTTGAGCAGCGCGGACAAGTCACCGCTCGAGGACGACTTGAGCACCCCACCCGCCTCCACCGGCGGCGCCGTGGGGTTGCCCAGGGAGATGTCCACCGCCTTGTCGCCCAGCACCCCCATGCTGGACAGCTGCGCCACCGAGTCCTGCCGCACGCGGTCCGTGTAGCGCGACGACACCTGGAACTGGACCTCCAGCCGCGGGTCCTTCGGGTCGGGCGAGAAGACGATGCCCGTCACCCGCCCCACGTTGAGCCCCCCGAGCCAGACGGGAGACTCATCACTCAGGCCCTGCACGTTGGTGAAGTACGCGCGGTACGTCGTCTTTCGCTCGAACAGGCGCGACTGCTGGCCAATCACCATGACGACCACGCTAGCGACCGCCAGACCGATGGCGACGAACAGGCCCGCGCGCATCGCCAGGCGGCGCTCGGTTCCAACGGGAGAGAACAGGCTCATGGCGCGCCTCCAGGGAACAGCTCCACGCGGCGCGCGTCGAGGAAGGCGCGCACCTCCGGGACGGTGGAGTGGAGCATCTCCCGCGGGTTGCCCACCTGCACGATTCTCCGATTGGCCAGCATGGCGATGCGGTCTCCCACGGTGAATGCGCTCACCATGTCGTGAGTCACGACGATGGAAGTGCAACCGAGCCGGGTCTTCATCGAGTTGATCAACACGTTGATGGACTGCGTGGTGACGGGGTCCAGGCCCGTGGTGGGCTCGTCCCAGAGGATGACCTCCGGCTCCGTGGCGATGGCCCGCGCCAACCCCACGCGCTTGCGCATGCCGCCCGACAAGTCGGAGGGCATCAGCCGCTCGGTGCCAGGCAGGTCCACCAGCGCCAGCTTCTCCGCCACGCGGGCGCGGACCTCGTCCGCCGGCATGTCCGGGAAGTGCTCGCGCAACGGGTACGCCACGTTCTCCCCGACGTTCAGCGAGTCGAAGAGCGCCGCGCCCTGGAACACCATGGCCACGTGCCGGCGCACCGGCATGAACTGCTCCTCCGTGAAGCGCGTCAAATCGTGCCCCTGGAAGAGGATGCGTCCGGTGTCTGGCGACAGCAGCCCGATGAGGCACTTGAGCAGCACGCTCTTGCCCGTACCCGAGCCGCCCATCACCACCAGCGTCTCACCGGCGCGCACGTCCAGGTCCATGTCGTCATAGACGTGCTTGGCGCCGAAC
The DNA here is from genome assembly GCF_010894475.1 of Myxococcus vastator. Classification (GTDB taxonomy): domain Bacteria; phylum Myxococcota; class Myxococcia; order Myxococcales; family Myxococcaceae; genus Myxococcus; species Myxococcus vastator. The sequence goes on along the minus strand of NZ_JAAIYB010000048.1, from coordinate 6,788 downwards.
GCCTTGGTCAGGTGCTCGAAATAGATGAGCTGCTCCCCCGGCCTGGGCGGCTGGAACGCGAACTCAGAGGCGGGCGAGGACGAGGAGCGCATGGCGCGTCACAGGTTCAGCGTGAGCTGGGTGATGAAGAAGTCGGCCAGGCACACGGAGACGGAGGTGGTGGCCACCGTCTGGGTGGTGGCGCGGCCCACGCCCTCCGTGCCGCCCTCCACGGTGAGCCCGCGGAAGCAGCCCACCAGGCCGATGATGAGCCCGAACACCGCGCCCTTGAACACGCCGGAGGCGAAGTCCGGCATCAGCACCGCGTCCAGCGCGCCCTGGAAGAAGAGGTTGAGCGTAATCGCGTACTGGAAGTTCACCACCAGCCCGCCCGCCACCAGCCCCACGACGTCCGCGAACACGGTGAGCACCGGCATCACAATCAGGCACGCCAGCACGCGAGGCACCACCAGCTTGCGCAGCGGGTCCGCGCCCAGCGCGCGGATGGCGTCCACCTGCTCGGTCACCGTCATGGCGCCCAGCTCCGCGGCGATGCCGCTGCCGATGCGCGCGCCCACGGTGAGCGCGGTGAGCACCGGCGCCAGCTCGCGGAACAGCGTGAGGATGACCACGCGCCCCACGGTGTACTGCACGCCGAAGCGCGACAGGAAGTAGCCGAACTGCAGCGAGATGACGAGCCCCGCGAACATCGCGGTGAGCAGGGCGATGGGCAGCGAGCGCACGCCCAGCGACTCCGTGTGGTACACGAGCCCGCGCCAGTCATAGGGCGGACGCACCGCGCGGCTGAACACCTGCCCCGTCATCCGCGACAGCGCGCCCAGGGACTCCAGGCGCTCCTTCGCGCGGTCCATGAGGCTCGGGGGCCCGGAAGCCGCCGCCGCGTCCACCTCGGGCTGCCGCGTCGTCATCCCCTGCGCTCCAATTCGAAGCCGGCCAGCAGCGCGTCGAAGTCCGCCATGCGTGCGTCCGCGAGCCCCGGCGGCGCCACGTAGGTGAAGTCGAACACACAGTTGTCCTTCTTCAGCACCACCAGCTCCAGCTGCACGGGCACGCCGTCCATCTTCGCCAGGTGGCGGCTGCGCAGGGCCTCACGCCCATCCATGGGGATGCGCTGCTCGGAGACTTCCCGCCGGTCCGTGAAGCCCGCCAGCAGGTGCCGGGTGAGCACCTGGAGCGACGGGTCATCATGGCCCTTGCACGTGGCGTTGACGGAGAGCGCACGGCCCGTGCCCGCCTCGGCGAAGGCGAGGTCATTGTCCTCCAGCCGCACCTGCTGCCAGTGCGCGGGCAGCTCGCCAATGCGGTAGCGCACGGCGGGCTTGGTGAGGACGGAATCCTCGAACGTCGTCCGGTGACAACCCGTCAGGGGCATGACCACCAGCACGCACAGCAACGTCATCCGCAGCATGGCACCGTTCTTCGTGGCTCTCTCCCGGCCCTGCGGCCGAGTCATGCGTCACAAGTGGCGCACCTGCAAGGAATTCCATGCCGTGTGGTAGGGGCCAAACGTCCACTGTCACACCTCTAAATCCCTCCTGGCGCGTCACATTCCCGCTACGCGTGAGGCGCCGGCCGGCCGTCGCGACACCAACCTGTCCAAGCGGGCAGCACTCCGCGGGCAGTGCCCGGCCACCATCCCAACCCCAGCTTTGTCCCGACGCATGCAAGCCGCCCGGCTCGGAACGCAGCGCCCCGCGCGCGAAACCAAGGACAAGGAGGACCCCCATGGACGGCGGACTCGCGATATTCGGCTTCGGACTCTTCCTGCTGGGAATCGCCAACCTGTACGTGCGGCACAGCTACTGGCTGGCTGGCTGCGTGCTGCTCCTGGCGGTGGTGTCCATGGGGCTGGCCTTCAGCGAGTCCAAGCGGCTGCGCGAGGTGTCGCTGGGCGTGGGCGTCGCGCTGCTGCTGCTCACCATCGTCGCGCTCGCCGTGGGCACGTCCTGGTGGCTGCCGCTGGCCACCTTCCTCTTCGCCGTGGCGTATGGCGTGCTCTGGGCGGAGTACCGCTTCCCCTTCTTCCAGCACGTGGCCCCAGGCGACGTTCCGCGCCATTCGGAGCGGCGCTCCCACATCCACTGGCCCTGGCACCGCCGGCGCGTGACGCCGTGACTCAGGCAGCGGGAGGCGGCTGGGCGTCCGCGCGCACCGCCACCTGCCCGCCATGCACGTCGAGCCAGAGCGTGTCGTCCGCCGCCGCGCCCCGCACCAGCGAGCCGTCCGTGGTGGTGAGCACCACCTGCGCGCCGCTCTGGGCCAGGTAGCCCATCAGGTAGGCGTTGCGCTCGGGGTCCAGCTCGCTCGACACATCGTCCAGCAGCAGCAGCGGCAGGAAGCCCATCGCGGCCTCCAGGTTCTCGATTTCGGCAATCTTCCAGCCGAGCACCAGCGCCCGCTGCTGTCCCTGGCTCGCGTAGGCCCTCGCGCTGCGGGCCCCCAGCGTCACCGAGACGTCATCCGCGTGCGGCCCCACCGAGGTGAAGCCGCGCTCCATGTCCCGGCGCAGGCGCGCGGAGAGGCTCTCTCGCAGCATGGACGCCAGCGCCGGCTCGTCCGCGGCGGCGAAGTCGCCCTCCAGATGCGCGGGACGGTAGTGGTACACGGCCGGCTCCACCGTGCGGCCAATGGAGGCGAAGGTCGCCTGCGCCCGGGGCGCCAGCTCCGCCATCAGCGCGCGCCGCCGCGAATAGAGGCGCGCGCCGGCCTTCGCCAGCGTCTCGTCGTAGGCCTCCAGGTACACCGCGTCCACGGTGTGCCCTTCGCGCAGCAGGCGGTTGCGGTTCTTCAAGGCCCGCGCGTATTCGCGGCTCTCGCGCAGGAAGGCCGGGAAGCGGTTGAACACCGCCCGGTCCAGGAAGCCGCGCCGCGAGTCCGGCCCGCCCTTCACCACCTCCAGGTCGTCCGGCGTGAAGGCCACCACGGACACGCCGCCGAAGTAGTCCTCCAGGCTGGAGGCCTTCTTCCCATCCACGAAGGCCTGCCGCGTGCCGCCGCCCACCTCCACGGCGATTTCACGCTCGGCGCCCTTGAGGAGGAAGCGGCCCGTCACCCGCGCGCCCTGCGAGCCCCAGCGCACCAGCTCCGACAGGCGCCCCGCGCGCAGGGGCTTGAGCGTGGCCAGGAAGTAGAGGGCCTCCAGCAGGTTCGTCTTGCCCTGCCCGTTCTGCCCCACCGCGATGGTGGCGTGGGCGCTGGGCGTGAGCTGGACCTGGGGGAGGTTCCGGAAGTCGTGGACGTGAAGCGCGAGGAGCCGCACGGCCCCTCCGTATCACCTCTCCGCCCTCCGGCGGGGGACCTATCTCGCGGGCCGCAGCGGCAGCTCCACCACGAAGGTCGCGCCCTCGCCGGGCCGGCTGTCCACCTGGATGGTGCCGCCCAGGGCCTCCACCAGCGTGCGCGTCACGTACAGCCCCAGGCCCATGCCGCCGTAGTTCCGCTCGGACACGGCGCGCTCGAACTTCTGGAAGATGCGCGCGTGGGCTTCCGGGTCGATGCCAATGCCCCCGTCCTTCACCCACAGCCGGGCGCCCGTCCCCACAGGCGCCACGTCGATGTGCACGGGCGCGCCCGCGCCGTACTTGAGCGCGTTGGACAGCAGGTTGGAGACCACCTGCTCCAGCCGCAGCCGGTCCCACGCCCCCTCGAGCCCTTCAGCCCGCGTGACGTGCAGCTCGCAGCCGGCGCGCGCCGCCTCCAGCTCGAAGCGCGCGGCCACCTCGCGCACGAGCGAGGGCAGGTCCACCGGCTCGACCCGGAGCTTCAGCCGGCCGGTGCTGATGCGCGACACGTCGAGCAGCCCGTCCACGAGCTCGGCCAGGCGTGTCACCTGCCGGCGCATGGCCTCCACCTCGCGCCCGTGACGCTGGGCCAGCTCGGACGCCGGGTCCGTCTGGATGGCGCGCGCGAAGGACTGGAGCCGCAGCCCCAGCGACGTCAGCGGCGTCTTGAGCTCGTGGCTGGCCACGGACAGGAACTCGTCACGGGCGCGCACGGCCTCCTGGAGGTGCTGCTCCACCGTCTTCAGGCGGGTGATGTCCAGGAAGGGAATCACCACCACGGACGGGTGGCCGTGCATGGCGGGCAGCGTCTCGGACGAGATGCTGAGGGCGTACTGGCCCGCGGGCGTGTGCCAATGGACCTCCAGCCCGTCCAGCCGCTCGCCCCGGGCCGCGCGGGTGGAGGGGATTTCATCCACGCTCAGCCGGCGGCCCGCCAGGTCCGTGACGTGGAAGTGCTCGCCATACGCGGTGGCGGGCACGTCCTTGGGGATGCTCAGGCCGTAGAGCCGGTCCGCCGCGGCGTTGGAGAAGTTGAGGTCGCCGCTGGCCGGGTCCGCCATCACCACCGGCATGGGCATCAAATCCAGCACGGCCTCCAGCCACTTCTGCTGGCTCTCCACGGCCTGGCGCGCGAGCACCTGTTCGGTGACGTCGAAGGCGAAGGTCACCAGCCCGTCCACGAGCCCGCGCTCATCGCGCAGGGGCTCGAAGATGATGTTCCAGAACTTCGTCTCGACGTGGCCTGCGCCGTCGTAGTCGATGGTGACGGGGTACTCCCGCGCGATGGCGCGCTCGCCCGTCTCCAGCACGCCCCGATGGAGGCTCAGCAGCTCCGGGGACAAATCCGGAATGGCCTCCTCCTGGGTGCGCCCGTTCAACTCGCGTCCGCCCATGAGCTTCTGGAGCAGCGGGTTGGCGAACTCGTAGCGCAGCTCGTGGCCGCGCAGCACGTTGATGGCCACGGGCGCCTGGGTGAAGACCTGGAGCAGGTTGCGCCGCTCCGCTTGCGCCGCCTCGCGCGCCGCCAGCTCGGCCGTCATGTCCTGGTAGGCCACGGCGATGTGGGTGACGCCGCCGCTGGAGGCGACCAGGGGGAAGCCGGTGCAGGAGATGGCGATGCGCCGCGCCTCGGCGGGCGCGCGGATGTGCTCCAGCTCCTTCACGTCGTACCAGAACACCGGCGTCTGGATGCGCTCGCCCGACACGGCCCGCTGGAGCAGCTTCGCGTAGCCCAGCCGCGCGAGCAGTTCGTCCTTGAAGAGGCTGTACTCGGGCGGCGGCGCCGCGCCGAACATCGCCAGGAAGGCCGGGTTGGTGAGCAGGCAGTGGCCGTCCGAGGTGAAGACGGCGTAGGGCACCGGCGAATGGGTGAACAAGCCTTCAAGCAGCGCGAGCGAGTCAGGCACGTCGGCGAGCTGCTCGCGCAAGGAGCGGGGCTCCGTCACCACGGGCCTGCTGCGCATGTCCTGACTCCGTTGCTGACCCATTCGCGTCACCAAGAGCCCAGGGCCTAGCAGAGCCACCCCGGGCTGCCCAGTCCACCGTTGTCCGGCCGCCTGCCCACTGGGGCCCCCTGGCACTCACAGGGTGCTGGTGCACCGGGGAGCCCATGCCAGGATGCACGCACCATGGCGGACTCCCTCAAGACTTTCTTTGACGCGCGGCTCGTCGAACGCCTCGCCGCGTCACTCCACGCCGCGGCGCCGGCCTTCCCCCGCGCGGCCTTCATCCGGGAGGCGGCGAAGGGCCTGGATGGCCATGAGCTGATGGACCGGGCGCGTCATATCGCTGGCGCGCTGCACCGTGCGCTGCCCAGCGACTACCCGGAGGCGGTGGAGGTGCTGCTGCGCTCGCTCGGCCCCCGGACGGAGGCCACGGAGGGCGGGGCCATGGCCTCCTTCTTCTACCTGCCCCACACGATGTACGTGGCGGAGCACGGCCTGGCGCACTTCGAGCCGTCCATGCGCGCGCAGCACGCGCTCACCCAGCGCTTCACCGCGGAGTTCTCCATCCGGCCCTACCTGGAGCGGCACACCGCCAGGACGCTGGCCCGCCTGCGTGAGTGGACGGAAGATTCGAGCGAGCATGTCCGGCGGCTCGTGTCGGAGGGCACGCGCACGCGCCTGCCGTGGGCCTCGCGGCTGCGCGAGTTCCAAAAGGACCCCTCGCCCGTGCTCGCGCTGCTGGAGCGGCTGAAGGACGACCCGGCGCTGTACGTGCGCCGCTCGGTGGCCAACAACCTGAACGACATCGGCAAGGACCACCCCGCCCTGCTGGTGCAGGTGGCGACGGCGTGGATGAAGGACGCCACGCCGGAGCGGGAGTGGCTGGTGCGCCATGCGCTGCGCTCGTCCATCAAGCGCGGCGAGCCGGCGGCGCTAGCGGTGGTGGGCGCGCGGCCTCCGTCGGGCATCGAGGCCCGGGTGACGAAGCTGCCCCGCCGCGCGGCCCTGGGTGACACGGTGGAGGTCCACTTCGAGGTGGCCAATCGCTCGAAGCAGCCACAGACGCTGGTGGTGGACCTGGCCGTGCATTTCCAGAAGGCGAACGGCGAGGCGCGGCCCAAGGTGTTCAAGGTGCGCGAGCTGCTGCTCGGCCCAGGACAGGCGGAGACGGTGAGCAAGCGCGTCTCCTTCGCGCAGCTCACCACGCGCAAGCACTACGCGGGCCCGCACCGCTTCGAGGCCCTGGTGAATGGACAGGGCTTGCCGCTGGGCGTCGTCGAGGTCGGCGAGTAGGTGGCCGACTCCCTTTTCGTCATGAACCGAGAACCCACAGGCAACTCCCTGGCGTGCGGCGCCGATACCTGAACTGCGGGACGCCTTCCGCCCCCCAGGGAGCATGCGCATGACCATCAAGGGTTCGAAGCCTGTGATTCCCCCGTCCACCGTGGGGGCCGCGGCCCGAAAGCCGGAGGCGCCCGCCCGCGCCACGGAGCGCAAGCCGTCCCCGCCCCCGGGGCACCCTGCGCAGTCTCGCTTCGAGCCCACCCGGCCCCCCGTGAAC
>NZ_JAAIYB010000489.1 GCF_010894475.1 Myxococcus vastator | reverse complement strand
CTCGAGGAGGAGGCGCGGTGACGTGAGAGGCCGCCGCCGAAGGCCCGCGTTGGAGGGATGGGGGCGCGGGCCCGCGGCGGCGACCAGGAGGGGCGGGCGGCGCGTTACTCGGCCAGGTAGCGCATCACCAGGTCCATGCCGGCGTTGGAGCGCATGGAGCCGAAGTGGTTGGCGATGAAGCCCTTGTTGAAGTAGCCGCTGGTGTCGTAGTCGTTCAGCGTGGTGAGCGTGTTCGTCACGCAGCCGTCCATCTCGATGCGCGAGGCGGCCTCGGACACGTAGAGGTCCTGGTAGTTCCGGCCCTGCTCCTTGTCCGTCATGGTGATGGTGTAGTAGCGGACCACGTTCCCACCGCACTGGCCCGTCTTGCCGAAGGCGTAGTCGCCGTCCGCGCAGGGCGTGCTGAAGAGGTCGCGCGGGCCGTTGAGCGGCTTGTGGAAGTACGTCTGGACGTAGTTGGAGCGGCTGCCCATCTCACAGACGATGGTGCCGCGCATCGTCGGGTTCCGTGCGCACAGCTCGCCCAGCGCGGGGTCATAGGTGGACACCCCGTGGTTGGCGCCCGAGCCCATGATGACGTGGCTGACCTGGGTGAAGGGATTGAAGCTGCCCGCCCGGCCCTGAGTCCAATCGACGTAGAGCCGGCGGAGCGCGTCGCGCGCCACCGTCACGCCCAGGGAGTGGCTGATGAGCGCTACCTTCCGGTTGGGGTTGTTCTGCATGACGGCCTTCACCATCGACTGGAGGATGGGCGTGGCCCAGCCATGGTCGATGTTGCCCGACGAGTTCTGCGTCTGGCTGTTCTCCGCCGGGTCCACGTTGGTGACGATGTCCGTGCGGAAGTCCACCGCCAGCACGCGGTAGCGCTGGGCGATGAGCCGCTCCGCCAGCTGCTCCCGCGCCGTGCTGTCCGCGGTGAACTGCACCTGCTCATACGCGGTTTCCACGGTGGTGCCCGCTGGCAGGAGGAACTTCTCCCAGGTGTGCGGCCGGGTGGAGTTGCCGTGGACCAGGATGATGATGGGCTTGGTGGTGTCCTCGTTGTTCTGGATGTACTCCTTGGCCGCGCAGGGGAAGCCCTCGATGACCGCCCGCTGGCCGTTGATGAACCCGCTGGTCGCGTTGGGGCCGCCGAAGGCGCTGTTGCCCGTCCACTTGCCGTCGTTGTTGCCGTCGACGTACGGCGTGGTGCCCGCGGTGTTCGCCCTGTCGTAGTAGAGGTTTTCGATGGAGCAGCCAGGGTGGTTCGTGAGCGGCCGGTAGTGGCCGTCGTAGTCCTGGTAGTTGTCCCGGTTCTGCGGCACCGTGGTGGTGATCTCCGCCATCTCCGGCGCGTCCGTGATGGGCCAGGCCGTGATGTCGATGCCCGCGGCGGTGACCTCCGCCGTCTTCGCGGCGATGCGCTCCCGGCAGGCCACGATGTCGGCCGGCGTCGGGTCCGTGGGCGTCGGATCCTCGCCGGGCTCCTGGTTCTGGCACGCCAGGCCACACAGACCGATCACCGCAGCTACAGTCCGCACACTCATGCGACGTGTTGCCATTCGCTCGCTCCGTTTCAATCGCTGACAGGGGTGACGATCCGTACCAAATGACACGCCGATGAATCAAATCAGACTTGAAGGGTGATTCATATTTCGGTCGCGCTGGCTCCGGCCCACGGCGTCATCGCAGCGCGTCAGGAGTTGAATGGTGATTCAGCATTCCAGTATCTCAGCCAACTGAGGGGATGGCGTGCGCGTCGCGTCGCGTCAGGGTTTGGGCTGGGTGAGTCGGCGTTGCGGTGCGTCATGTATTGGGACCTGCGGTAGGGTCATGTCCCATGAGTCCACGTCACCTCAGCCGGAGTGAGTTCCTGGCCCTGACCGGGTTGATTTCGGGGTCCGCGCTCCTGCCTCGCGGCGCCCAGGCGGCCGTGCCCGCCGCGCCAGCTCCGAAGGTGACGGTGGCCACGCCCGTGTCGTCCGCGGCGCTGCGGCGGAGCTGCCGGGCCGCGCTGTCCTCTGGAGCGCCGGTGGACCCGGGCGCCGAGCTCATCCGCATTGGCGAATGGGTCCAGAGCCAGGGGCTGGACAAGGACTTCTACGGCAACGGCGCGTTCGTGCAGGACTTCGAGGCGCGCATCGCGAAGCTGCTCGGCTGTGAGGATGCGTGCTTCATGCCCACGGGCACCATGGGCCAGCTCATCGCGCTGCGCATCTACGCGGATGCCAGTGGGAACCGGAACGTGGGGGTGCACCCGTCGTCACACCACGTGCTGCACGAGAACAACAGCCACGAGGTGCTCCACGGCCTGCGTGACGTCCTCATCGCGCCGTGGAACCGGCCGCTGCGGGCCTCGGACGTGCGCGGGGCGAGAGAGCCCCTGGGGACGGTCAGCGTGGAGCTGCCGGTGCGCTGGCTGGGCGGTCAGCTGCCCACGTGGGCGCAGCTGGAGGACGTCAAGCGGACCTGCCGTTCGAAGGGCGTGAAGCTCCACCTGGATGGGGCGCGGCTCTGGGCGTGTCAGCCGTTCTATCAGCGCGCCTACGCGGACATCTGCCGGGGCTTCGACTCCGTCTACGTGTCCTTCTACAAGACGGTGGGCGCCATTGGCGGGGCCATGCTCGCCGGCAAGCGTGAGTTCATCCGGAGCGCTCGCACCTGGCGGCACCGCCACGGGGGCAACCTCTATCAGATGCTGCCGTACGTGGCCTCGGCGGCCATGCGGCTGGATGACGCGCTGGCGCGAATCCCCGAACACGTCCGGCGCGCGAAGCTGCTGGCGGACGCGCTGGCCGCCGATGAACGCCTGAGCGTGCTGCCCCAGCCGGCGCAGACGAACATGTTCCGCGTCTACCTGCGGGGAGACCCCGTCGAGCTGTCCGCCCGGAGAGATGTCATCGCGCGCGAGGACAAGGTCTGGGTGGCCAACGGCTTCAGCGCCACGCGCGTGCCGGGTGTCTCGGAGACGGAGCTGCAGGTGAGCGAGGAGCTGAGCGACCTGACCGAGGAGATCGCGGCGAAGGCCTTCCGGCGGCTGCTGGACGCGGCCTGAACCCAGCGGCCTGTCGCGGGCCCTCAGCTCGCGGGCGCCGCTGGGGGCTCCTTCGTCCTCGCGAAGGACTCCAGGCGGTCCACCCGCCGCAGCTCGGGGAAGGCCCACGCCCAGAGCGCGACCACCGCCAGCGTGCCCACCGCTCCCGCGACCACCGCGGGCACGGCGCCCACGTACTCGGCGAACCCGCCCGCGCGGAACTCGCCCAGCTCGTTGGAGGCGCCAATGCACATCATGTTCACCGCGCCCACGCGTCCGCGCATGTCGTCCGGGGTGGCCATCAGCTCCAGCGTGTGGCGGACCACGACGCTGATCATGTCCGCGGCGCCCGCGATGGCCAGCGCCGCCAGCGACAGGGGCAGCGAGCGGCTCATCCCGAAGACGAGCGTGGCCGCGCCGAAGATGGCGACCGCGATGAACATCTTCCGGCCGGTGTTGCCGCCCATGGGCCGCATGGCCAGGAAGACGGCCACCACCGCCGCGCCGAACGCGGGCGCGCAGCGCAGCAGCCCCAGGCCCCAGGGCCCCGTGTGCAGGATGTCCCGCGCGTAGATGGGCAGGAGCGCTACCGCGCCACCGAAGAGCACGGCGAACAGGTCCAGGGTGATGCTGCCCAGCAGCAGGCGCTGCCGGCGAACGAAGCCGAGCCCCGCGACCAGGGTCGACAGGGAGAGCGGCTCGGCGGACGCGCGCCCCGTGCGCACCTCGAGGGTGAGAATCCAGACGACGGAGAGGGCACACAGCGCCGCGGAGGCCGTATAGGCGCCCGTGGCGCCGGCCCAGCCATAGAGGATGCCGCCCACGGCCGGTCCGCCAATGGTGGCCACCTGCCAGGTGGTGGAGTTGATGGCCACCGCGCGAGTCAGGTGCTCGGGCGGCACCAGATGCGGGGTGAGCGCGGAGCCCGCCGGGGCATGGAACGCGCGCGCCGCGCCGAACAGCACCAGGACGCCATAGACGAAGCGCACGTCGCGGATGTGGCCCAGGGTGAAGGCGAGCAGCAGCAGGCTGCAGACCAGCATCACCGTCTGGCACACCGCCAGGATGGTCCGCCGGTCCACGCGGTCCGCCACCTGGCCGCCCACCAGACACAGCGACAGGAACGGCACGAACTGCGCCAGGCCCGTGTACCCGAGCGCGAGCGCGCTGCCCGTGAGCTCGTAGACCTGCCAGCCAATGGCCACCGACTCAATCTGGACGGCCAGCACGGCGCACAGGCGCGCCAGCAGATAGATGCGGAAGTCACGATGCTGGAAGATGGAGCGCCCGGAAGCCGCGGCCTGATGTGTCATGCTCGCGGCGCTGTAATCCACGGGCCGGCCGCGCGCCACCGTCTGATGGTGTCGGCTCCCGAGGGGGGAGGGGCCTGCGTCCTCCGGAGGGTGTTGGCGAATCGCTGGGGGGGCGTGCTATCCGCTGACGCCGCCATGAGCCCGACGAAGAAGACCGCCGCGAAGAAGGCCCCCGCCGCTGAGCTCCCCACGATTGCCTTCGCGTCGCCCGCGGCGTGGGCGTCCTGGCTCGAAGCGAACCATGCCTCGTCGCGGGGCCTCTGGCTGAAGCTGGCGAAGAAGGGCTCGGGCATCGACTCCGTCACCTACGCCGAGGCGCTCGACGTGGCGCTCGAGTGGGGCTGGATTGACGGGCAGAAGAACGCCTTCGACGACACCGCGTGGCTCCAGAAGTTCACCCCCCGGGGCGCGAAGAGCGTCTGGTCCAAGATCAACTGCGAGAAGGTGGAGGCGCTCATCGCCGCGGGCCGGATGAAGCCGTCCGGCCTGGCGGTCGTGGAGCAGGCCCGGAAGGATGGCCGCTGGGATGCGGCCTACGCCTCCCAGAGCAAGGCCACCGTGCCCGAAGACCTGGCGCGCGCCCTGGCCGCGAACGCCAAGGCGGCCGCGTTCTTCGCCACGCTCAACGCGGCGAACCGGTACGCCATCCTGTGGCGCGTCCACACCGCGAAGAAGGCGGAGACGCGGGCTCGGCGAATCGAACAGTTCGTCGAGATGCTGGCCCGGCACGAATCGCTGCACGCGTGAGCGTGGACCCGGCAGGTCCCCTCACGCAACTTCATCCTTTTTCACGAGAGGGCGCCTGGAGCCCATGGCACGGTGCTTTTCAGCGGCCACGCATCCGCCAAGGGGACGTCCATCCATGTTGCTCGACATGTACCTGTACTTCGGCCTGTCACTGCGGCCCGCGCCGCGCCGCGCCGTGTCCCAGGCCTCCGAACCTCGCACGTCCTCCGCCGAGCGCACGGCTTCAGGGGCGCAGGCCGCGTCCGGAGGGCGCGTCCCGGAGCGGAAGGCGGCGCCCCAGTTGACAGTCATCGAGGGGGGCGCGGCTGACGTGCGCTGAGCAGGGTGGAGGTGGGCGCCTTCACCTGCTTCTGGCTGGACGACGGCGGGGCAGCGCGGAGCTGATTCCGGGAACAAGCGGGCCGCTGGGGTGTTGCGGGCCGTCCTTCCAGCGTCATCGTTCCCGGAGCGTGGCGTGGACCGGTATCCCCCCGCGCTGGCGCCCACCGAGGCGTTCGAGAAGGACGGCTTCATCTTCGCCTTCCAGGACGTGCGCGGGCGCAACATGTCCGAAGGCGCGTTCGTCAACGTCCGCCCCCACAAGCCGAAGAAGGCCGGGCCGAAGGACTGCGACGAGAGCACCGACACTTCCCCTTCATCGACCGCAACCCGCAGACCTACGTGCCCAACATCTTCGAGGCGAAGGAGGCGCACTTCACGCGCGCCTTCCACCGCGTCTACCACTCCGCGGCGAACCCCAGCTTCATCAAGGTGGGCGTGCTGCCCGCCCTGGACGAGTAACGCGAAGGGCACCCCACGGGGAACCCACCATGCGTCACGCCATCAGGGCTGCTTCTGTGCAGCGGTGGAGGGACGGGTGTTCTCCTGGGGGTGCGTGCCTTGCGTTCCTGTTAGCCTGATTGTTCACGCGGTGGCACCCGAGACGGGAGGGACATGACCGGCACCCAGGGGCCCGACACCGGGCTGGTGCGGCTGGATGGGAGTG
>NZ_JAAIYB010000488.1 GCF_010894475.1 Myxococcus vastator | reverse complement strand
TCCCGTGCCTGTTTCGCCTGCCCGCCTCCGCGCGGGTGCCGTGCTGACGTCGTTTCCCCGGCGGTGATTTCGTGAGCCTCCCGCAACAATCCTTCGCCTCCCAGTGGTCGCAGCAGTTCCGCCAGTCGCTGGGGCTGGCGCCGAAGTTCGTGCTCGTCACGGCGCTCATCAGCGCGACGGTGGCCACCCTGCTCACCGGCATCGCCACGCGGCGGCTGGAGAGCGACCTGGCGGACAGCTACCTGGGCGCGGGGCGGCACGTGGCCCGCGGGCTGGCGGTGGCGGCGGAGCAGGGCGTGGCGACGGGCGCCAGCGCGCTCCAGCCCATGCTGGACGCCAGCATGGGCCACTCGGACCTGGCCTATGCCTTCATCCAGGACTCGGCGGGCAACGTGGTGGCCCACACCTTCCCGGACGGCTTCCCGGACGCGCTGAAGGAGGCGGTCGCCACCGCGGGCGCGGGCGCGGTGCTGGAGGCGGACGCCGGGGGCCGCCGCCTGCGCGCCATGGACGTGGTGGCGCCGGTGGCCGGTGGCCGGCTGGGCTCGGTGCACGTGGGCGTGTCCCGGGACCACATTGACGGGCTGGTGTCCGCGCTGCGTGTTCGGATGGTGGGCTTCGCGGCGCTGCTGGTGGCCCTGGGCGTGGCGGTGTCCGCGCTGTTCGGCCGCAGCATCGTCGGGCCGCTGAAGAGCCTGACGGAGGTGGCCGCCCACATCGTGGAGTCCGGCGACTTGACGCGCCCCATCCAGGTGAAGAGCGGCGACGAGGTGGGCCGGCTGGCCAGCTCCTTCTCGCAGATGGTGGCGCGGCTGCGCGAGGTGACCGTCAACCTCCAGCAGGCGGCGGTGGCGCTCACCCAGTCCACCGAGCACCTGAATTCGTCCTCCACGGAGCAGGCGCAGACCATCTCCCGGCAGGCCGCGGCGCTGCAGGAGACGCAGGTGACGGCGCAGGAAATCAAGCAGACCTCCATGCTGGCCGCGCAGAAGGCGGAGAGCGTGCTGTCGGTGGCCGAGCGCGCCGATACGCTGGCCAAGTCCGGCGAGGCGTCGATTGAGCTCACCATGGCGGGGCTCAACGACATCCGCGCCCAGGTGGGGGAGATTGCCCAGAAAATCGTCGAGCTGGGCGAGCGCACGCAGCAGATTGGCGGCATCACCCAGACGGTGAAGGATTTGGCGGACCAGTCCAACATGCTGGCGCTCAACGCCGCCATCGAGTCCGTCCGCTCCGGCGAGCACGGCAAGGGCTTTGGCGTGGTGGCGCGCGAAATCCGCGCCCTGGCGGACCAGTCCATCGAAGCCACCACGCGCGTGCGCGAGCTGCTGGACGACATCGCCAGCCAGGTGGCGTTGGCGGTGCGAATCACGGAGCGCGGCGCCGAGCGCATGGAGTCGGGCCTGGCCCAGGTGCGCACCAGCGGGCAGAACCTGCGGGAGCTGTCCTCCATCGTCCAGGACAACGCCGCCGCCGTCCGGCAGATTGCCGCCGCCGTCAGCCAGCAGAACGTGGGCATCAACCAAATCACCCTGGCGGTGAACGACTTGTCCAAGATGATGGATGAGACGGTGGCCCGCATCGGCTCCACCGGCGAGGCCGCCACCACGCTGCAAATCGTCTCCGAGCAGCTCTCCAGCGCGGTGAAGAGCTACCGCGTCGAGTAGCAGCGCGCCGGACAGACGAAGGCCCCGGCTCCCTCGGGAAGGGGACCGGGGCCTCGTCATGTCCGCCGCTGGCGCGGCCAGGCGCTACGCCACCGCGGCGGTGGCGGGCTGCGTGCGCAGCTTGAGGCTTTCGCCGTCCACGTCGTAGTGGGCGGTGCCGCCATGCTTCAGGTCCCCGAAGAGGAGCGCCTCGGCGAGCGGCTTCTTCAGCGAGTTGTCCACCAGCCGGGCCATGGGCCGCGCGCCGAAGGCCGGGTCGTAGCCGTGCTCGGCCAGCCACGCGCGGGCGGCGGGCGTCAGCTCCAGCTTCACCTTCTTCTCGTCCAGCATCTTCTGGAGCAGGCGCACTTCCTTGTCCACCACCTTGAGGATGACCTCGGGCGGCAGGCCGGAGAAGAGAATCCACCCGTCCAGGCGGTTGCGGAACTCCGGCGTGAAGGTGCGCTCAATCGCCTTCTTCGCGCGGGTGGCGTCCACGGGCTTCGCGAGGTCGCCGAAGCCAATGGCCTTGGTGCTCATCTCCTGAGCGCCCGCGTTGGTGGTGAGGATGAGGACGATGTTGCGGAAGTCGGCCTTGCGGCCGTTGTTGTCCGTCAGCGTCGCGTGGTCCATCACCTGGAGCAGGATGTTGAAGAGGTCCGGGTGGGCCTTCTCGATTTCATCCAGCACCACGACCGCGTAGGGGTGCTTGCGCACGGCGTCCGTGAGCAGGCCGCCCTGGTCGAAGCCGACGTAGCCCGGTGGCGCGCCGATGAGCCGGCTCACCGTGTGCTTCTCCGAGTACTCGCTCATGTCGTAGCGCAGGAACTCCACGCCCAGCGACTGCGCCAGCTGCTTGGCCAGCTCCGTCTTGCCCACGCCCGTGGGGCCGGAGAAGAGGAACGAGCCAATGGGCTTCTCCGGCGCGCGCAGGCCGGAGCGGGCCAGCATGATGGCGCTGACCAGGTCCTTGATGGCCGAATCCTGCCCGAAGATGACGCCCTGGAGGTCCTTCTCCAGACCCTGGAGCTGCACGCCCTCGCTGGCGGACACGCTCTTGGCGGGGATGCGCGCCATCTTCGCGACGACGGCCTCCACGTCCGCGCCGCTGACGATGCCCGAGCGCTGGCCCTCCGGCTTGAGCCGCTCGGCCGAGCCCGTCTCGTCGATGACGTCGATGGCCTTGTCCGGCAGGAACCGGTCGTTGATGTGCTTGGCGGACAGCTCCGCCGCCGCGCGGATGGCCTCGGGCTGGTACTTCACCCCGTGGTGCTCCTCGTAGCGGCTCTTCAGCCCCTCCAGGATGAGGATGGTGTCCTCGACGGAGGGCTCGCTCACCTCGACCTTCTGGAAGCGGCGGGACAGGGCCCTGTCGCGCTCGAAGGCGGACTTGTACTCCTGGTACGTCGTCGACCCGATGCAGCGCAGCCGCCCGCTGGCCAGCGCGGGCTTGAGCAGGTTGGACGCGTCCATGGAGCCGCCGCTGGTGGCGCCCGCGCCGACGATGGTGTGGATTTCGTCGATGAAGAGGATGGCGTTGGGCTGCTCCTTCAGGGCCTTGAGCACCCCCTTGAGCCGCTCCTCGAACTGGCCGCGGAACTTGGTGCCCGCCAGCAGCGCGCCCATGTCCAGCGAGTAGACGACGGCGTCCTTCAGCACCTCCGGCACGCGGCCTTCGTGGATGTGCAGCGCCAGCCCTTCCGCGATGGCCGTCTTGCCCACGCCCGCCTCACCCACGTAGAGCGGGTTGTTCTTCCGGCGGCGGCAGAGCACCTGGATGGTGCGCTCCAGCTCCTTCTCGCGGCCGATGAGCGGGTCGATGCGCCCCTCCTGGGCCTCGATGTTGAGCTGCACCGTGTAGGCCTCCAGCGGGCTCTTCTTCGGGGCCTCGCCCTCGTCGTCGTCGCCCATGGGGGCGGCGTGGCCGGCGCTCTCCTCGCCTTCACCCTCACCCTCGCCGTCCTTGGTGACGCCGTGGGAGATGTAGTTGAGCAAATCCAACCGGGTGACGCCCTCCTGCTGGAGCAGGTAGAGCGCGTGGCTCTCGTCCTCGCGGAAGAGGGCCACCAGCACGTCTCCGCCGTCGATGAGCTTCTGCTCGGCGGACAGCGCGTGCATGGCGGCGCGGTGGAGCACCCGCTCCACGCCGATGGTCTGCTGCGGCTCGGCGTCCGCGCCCTCCGGCAGGCGTTCGACGGTCTCCTCCAGGAAGGAGACCAGGCGCTCCTGGAGTTGCTTCACGTTGGCGCCGCAGCCCTTCAAGACTTCGCGCGTGCGCGCGTCCCGGGTGAGCGCCAGGAGCAGGTGCTCCAGCGTCAGGTACTCGTGGCGCATCTTCCTCGCCTCGTCCAGGGCGGTGCGGAAGCTGGCCTGCAACTCTTTGGCAATCAGCGGTCCTGCCACGTTTCAACCTTCCTCGGGTTCCATGGAGAGCCGCAGCGGCATGTCGTTCTCCTGCGCCGCGGCCTCCACCGTCTGAATCTTCGTTTCGGCGACGTCGTACGTATAAACGCCGGCCACCCCGACACCGTTGTAATGAACGTGCAGCATGATCTGCACGGCATCCGTCTCCGACTTGTGGAAGACCTCCTTGAGCACGGCCACGACGAACTCCCGGGTCGTGTAGTTGTCGTTGTGCAGGAGCACCTTGTAGAGCGGCGGTTTCTTGAGCTTCTGCTTGGGGGCGGACTCCGTGATGACGGAGGTGTCGTGCTCATGCTTCTGCGCCATAAGTCGTTCGGACTCCCTTTGCTGAACGGGCGGGGGATTTTCAGTCCCCCTCCTTGAAACCAGTCTCCGCCCGCCACTGGGGCAGGCCTCCTTCGACGGCTGCCCGCTCGTGGGCCAGGAAGCCGCGCACGGCCCGGTCCATGCCCGGGTGGAGGAGCAGGTGCGCACTGTACGTGAGGTGTGGCTCGAAGCCTCGGGTGAGCTTGTGCTCTCCCCCCGCGCCCGGCTCGAAGCGCTCCATCCCGGAGGTGATGCCCTCCGAGAGGGGGTGGTACAGGCAGACGTTGAAGTGCAGGAAGGGGTGCTCCTCGAAGCAGCCCCAGTAACGGCCATACAGGACGTTGGCACCCGTGAAGTTGAAGGCGCCGGCCACCAGCCGGCCTTCCCGGCGGGCCTCCACCCACTCGGAGCGGTGCCGGAAGCGGGCGAGCATGCGCGCGAAGAAGTCCGGAGTGAGGAAGCGCTGGCCCCACGGATACTTGTCCACCGTGGCGGCGTACAGGCGGTGGACGGTGTCCGCGTCCACGTCCGCCAGCGCGTCCCCGCGCAGGGTGCGGACCTCGATGCCGTGCTCCGTCAGGGCCCGCAGCTCCCGGCGCAGCTGGTTGCGGCGCTTGGCGTGGAAGCGGGCGAGGAAGTCCTCCAGCGTCCGGTAGCCCCGGTTGCGCCAGTGGTACTGCACGCCCAGCCGCACGGCGAAGCCCTGGGCCTCCAGGACGGGCAGCTCCTCCTCGGTGGGGAACAGGACGTGGATGCCGGACAGGCGCTCGGCGCGGGCGAACTCCTGGGCGGCGGCGTACAGCTCCGCCTCGCGCGCGGCGCGGTCCTCGCCTGGGGCCACCAGCACGCGGCGCCCGGTGGCGGGGGTGAAGGGGACGGCGAGCACGAGCTTCGGGTAGTAGCGCAGGCCCGCGCGCTCGGCGGCGGTGGCCCAGGGGCTGTCGAAGACGAACTCTCCGTCGCTGTCGTCCTTGAGATAGGCGGGGGCGGCGGCCACCAGGCGCGAGCCGCGCCAGAGCGTCAGGTGCCGGGGGTGCCAGCCCCGCGCCGGCACCGCGCAGCCGCTCTCCTCCAGCGCGGTGAGGAACGTCCACTCCAGGAACGGCGTGGCCCGTGTGTCCACCAGCGCGTCCCACGTGGCGCGTGGGACGTCGGTGAGGGAGCGCAGGATGCGCAGCGTGGTGGGGAGCGGTGTCGACATCGTCGGAGCCTGGGCCAGGGCGAGCCTATAACGATGCGTACCCGCTGCTGCCACGCCTGTCCGGGCGCTACTTCCCGCGAGTCAGCTCCGCGGCGAGGAAGCGTCCGGCTTCCGCCAGTCCCTCCTCCCCCCGGCGGCGTCCCTCGTCCGATTCCATGACCCGCCGCGCGGCGTCACCCGCGGTGCCCACCTCCAGGTCCACCAGGATGAAGAAGGCGCTGAGCGCGGGGCTCATGGGCGCGACGCGTCCCGGCCGATGGGGCCGCTCACTCAGGGTGGCGGCCACCTTCTCCACCAGCCCGTCGTCGGTGAGCCGCTTCGCCTTGCCGCGCATGGCGGTCCACGCGGCGTCCAGCAGCGAGGGCAGCATCCGTCCGGAGAGCGCGCTGGACAGCCGCTGCGCCGCTTCTTCCTCATCAATGGCGTGGGCCTGCGCGTAGGTGGGGACGAGCTTGGCCACCACCACGGCGCGGGTGGCGAGGTGGGCGAGTCTGGGCGGGTAGGACACGCG
>NZ_JAAIYB010000487.1 GCF_010894475.1 Myxococcus vastator | reverse complement strand
CCCCTGGCCTCCGGGCAGGCGCACACGGCGAAACACTTCACTCCGGGCACTTCCACCCAGCCGGAGAGCCCTTCCCTCATTGGTTGCATGGCGGCCCTGACGGTCCGTGGATAGTCATGCCCGCATGAAAGCCTACGAACTGCAGCAGACGGGGAGCGCCGACGCATGGGTGCAGGTGGAGCGTCCGGCGCCCACGCCGGGCCCCGGCCAGGTGCGGGTCCGGATTCGCGCGGTGTCCCTCAACTACCGGGACCTCTACATCGCCCTGGGCCGCTATCCGGGAACGCGCCCCGCCTCCCTCATCCCCGTGTCGGACGGCGCGGGAGAGGTCGTGGCCGTGGGCCCCGGCGTCACCCGCGTGACGCCGGGTGACCGCGTGGCCCCCACCTTCTTCCAGACGTGGACGGCCGGCCCGCCCTCGCCAGAGAAGACGCAGAACGCCCTGGGTGGCAGCGTGGATGGCGTGCTGGCGGAGTACGTCGTCGTGGACGCCGAGGGGCTCGTCCTGCTCCCGGAGCACCTGTCCTTCGAGGAAGGCGCCACCCTCCCGTGCGCCGCCGTCACCGCCTGGAACGCCCTGGTCTCCGAGGGCCGGCTCCAGCCGGGCCAGACGGTGCTGGCGCAGGGCACCGGCGGCGTGTCCGTCTTCGCGCTCCAGTTGGCCAAGGCGCTGGGGGCTCGGGTCCTCATCACCTCCAGCCAGGACGCGAAGCTGGAGCACGCCCGGACCCTGGGTGCGGATGGCACCATCAACTACAAGAAGCACCCGGACTGGGAGGCGCAGGCGCTGGCGCTCACGGGCGGCCAGGGGGTGGACCACGTCCTGGAGGTGGGCGGCGAGGAGACCTTCCCCCGCTCCGTCCGGGCCACGAAGCCCGGGGGCCACATCTCCCTCATCGGCATGCTCAGCGGCGGCTTCGCCAGGCCGGACCCCGCCCTGGTGGAGCCCAAGAAGCTCGACGTCCAGCGGACTTACGTGGGCAGCCGCGCCATGTTCGAGGACCTGAACCGGCTCATCACCCAGCACCGCCTCAAGCCCGTCATCGACCGGAGCTTCCCCTTCGAGCAGGCGCGCGAGGCGCTGCGCTACATGGAGTCCGGTGCCCACTTCGGGAAGATTGCCATCGCCGTCTGAGCGGCCGGGCCGCGAGCAAGGCGGCCAGCCCTGGCTCCCCCCTCTGTCCCCGGAGGGCGCGCCCTAGCGAGGGTGGGAGCCACAGGCAAGTAGAAAGGAAGGCTGGAGATTCTCTCCACTTAGGGTAGTCACGGGCGCGCCACGGGCGCGTGACAGGCATGTCAACCGCCCTCAAGAACGGCGTCGCCTGCCCCCAGGCGACTTGGAGGGACGGATGCTCGAGAAGCTGATGCCGAAGTCGGACGAGTTCTTCGACGACTTCGATGCGCAATGTGCCGTCACCGTCGAAGGCGCGAAGATGCTCTACGCGCTGCTCAGTGACTACCGCGACGTCGCCGCGCGGGTCCAGGCGCTCAAGGACGTGGAGCACCGTGGGGACGAGGTCACCCACACCGCCTTCAACCGTCTGCACCAGCAGTTCATCACCCCGTTCGACCGGGGGCAGATTCACTCCCTGCTCTCCCGCATCGACGACGTGTTGGATTTGACCAACGCCGCCGCCGCCCGCCTGCACTACTACGAAATCCCGTCCAGCCTGCCGGACGCCACGGAGCTGGCGCGCCTGCTGGTGCTGTCCACGCAGAAGGTGCAGGAAGTGGTGGCCGCGCTGCGGCTCATCAAGAAGCCGGAGCAGATTCTGGCCGGGTGCAAGGAAATCAAGCGCCTGGAGACGCAGGCGGATGAAGCCCTGCGCGCGGGTGTCGGCCGGCTCTTCAAGAGCGGGGCGGACACGCTGCTCATCATCAAGTGGAAGGAGATCTACGACTTCATCGAGACCGCCACCGACAAGTGCCAGTCGGTGGCCAACGTCATCGAAGGCGTGGTGCTGGAGCACAGCTAAATGCTACTCGCCGCCGTCATCCTCATCGTCGCGGTCGCACTCATCTTCGACTTCATCAATGGATTCCACGACGCGGCGAACTCCATCGCCACCGTGGTCTCCACCCGAGTGCTGTCCCCCAACCTGGCCGTGGCCTGGGCCGCCTTCTTCAACTTCATCGCGGCCTTTGGCGGGGGCGTCCATGTGGCCAACACCATGGGCAAGGGCATCATCAACTTCGAGATGCTCCGGGCGCAGGGCCCCAGCGCGGTGCTCGCCGTCATCTTCTCCGCCCTCATGGGCGCCATCGTCTGGAACCTGCTGACGTGGTGGTGGGGCCTGCCCTCCTCGTCGTCCCACGCGCTGGCCGGAGGCATGATTGGCGCCACGCTGCCGGTGCTCGGCTTCGCCGGCCTGGTGGGCTCGGGCATCGCGAAGATCGCCGCCTTCATCGTGCTGTCGCCCCTCATCGGCATGACGCTGGGCATCGGGCTGATGGTGCTCAGCACCTGGACGGTGCACCGCCAGACACCGCTGAAGGTGGACTCGTGGTTTCGCCGGCTGCAGCTCGTGTCGTCCGCCATCTTCTCCTACAGCCACGGCACCAATGACGCGCAGAAGGTGATGGGCATCATCGCCGTGGTGCTCTTCGGCACCATCTGGAAGGACCGGCCGTTCCACATTGACTGGTGGATGATCATCTCCTGCCACGCGGCCATCGCCCTGGGGACCTTCTTCGGCGGGTGGCGCATCATCCGCACCATGGGCCACAGCCTCACCAAGCTGGCGCCCATTGGCGGCTTCGCGGCGGAGACGGGCGGCGGCGTCACCATCATCGCGCTCGCCCAGCTCGGCATCCCCGTGTCCACCACGCACACCATCACCGGCGCCATCGTCGGCGTGGGCGCCACCCGCGGCTGGCGCGCGGTGAAGTGGGGCGTCGCCGGCCGCATCATCTGGGCCTGGGTGTTCACCATCCCGGCCGCGGCGCTGACGGCGGTGCTTGTCTACGGCCTCACCCAACTGGTCATGCGCCTGGCAAGCTGAACGCCCGGGAGGGCTCGCGTTGACCTGCGCGAACCCTTCTCTGTCATGCGGGGACCTGCCGGGTCCCCTGCTTGACTTGCCGCGGCAAGTTCGGCCAGCCTTCCCTTCATGAACGGCGTCAACGGCCAGCACGCGCAGCGCGAGGGAACGACGCTCCTCGCCCGCGCGTGTGTCCTGACGACCGTGCTGACCACCACGACGACGACCTCTACGACTCCCC
Source organism: Myxococcus vastator (assembly GCF_010894475.1). GTDB lineage: Bacteria > Myxococcota > Myxococcia > Myxococcales > Myxococcaceae > Myxococcus > Myxococcus vastator. The sequence continues at coordinate 2,871 of NZ_JAAIYB010000487.1, read as the reverse complement.
GCCGGGCGCGGGCGGTCTAGCGACGGAAGCCACCTTGGTTTCCAGCTCGGCCCCGCGCTCTCCGGCGCGGGGCTTTTTGTTTTCACATGCCGCAGGAGCCCCGACATGCAGCCCTCCCCGCAGACGCCGCCGCCCCGCCTCGCCGCCTTCCACGCAGAGGTGCGCTCATGAGGGTGATGAAGTTCGGGGGAACGAGCGTGGGCACCGCCGAGCGGATGCGCGGCGTGGCGGACCTGGCCGCGGCGGCGCGCGAGGAGACGCGGGTGATGGTGGTCGCCTCGGCGGTGAGCGGCATCACCAACCTCCTGGTGGACGCGGCCCGCGCAGCCCAGGAGGGCCAGCCGGTGGAGTCGCTCCAGGGCCGCTTCGAGGACGTCCACCGCGGCATCCTCCGCGAGCTGGCGGCGGAGCTGGGGGAGGCGCGGCTGCGCTCGCTGGAAGAGGGGCTCTCCGCGCTGGCCTCGGAGCTGCACGGGCTGCTGCAGGGCGTGGGGCTGCTGCGGGAATGTTCGCCCTCCGTGCTCGCGCACCTGTCCGGCCTGGGCGAGCGCGCCTCGTGCCTGATGCTGGGCGCGCTGATGCACGCGCGCGGACTGGAGCCGCACGCGGTGGAGCCACGGGACGTCATCCGCTGCGCCGGGGACCCGCTCCAGGCCACGCCGCTCCAGGAGGAGAGCCGGGCGCGCTTCCCGCCGCTGCGCGAGTCCAGCGGCCCCGGGCTGATGCTGATGCCGGGCTTCTTCGGCGGTGACGCCCGGGGCAAGACGATGTGCCTGGGCCGAGGTGGCTCGGACTATTCGGCGGCGCTGGCGGCGGCGGCGCTGGACGCGGAGCTGCTGGAGATATGGACGGACGTGGACGGCATCTTCAGCGCCGACCCGCGCCTGGTGCCGGAGGCCTTCCCGCTGCCCGAGGTGAGCTTCGAGGAGGCCATGGAGCTGGCGTACTTCGGCGCCAAGGTGCTCCACCCCAAGACGATTGCGCCCGCGCGCGAGCGCGGCATCCCCGTGCGCGTCTGCAACAGCTTCCGCCCCGACCACCCGGGCACCCGCGTCACCGACGACGCCGCCCCGCCCGAGCACCCGGTGCGTGGCCTGTCCTTCCTGCCCGGCATCGCCCTGGTGAACCTGGCGGGCGCGGGGCTCAAGGGCGTCCCGGGCACCGCCGCCCGCGTCTTCGAGTCCATGGCCCACGCCAGCATCTCCGTGGTGCTCATCACCCAGGGCTCCAGTGAGTGCTCCATCAGCTTCTGCGTCCAGCAGGCGGACGCGGAGCGCGCCGTGCAGGCCCTGGAGACGGCGTTTGAAATGGAGCGCGCGGCGGGCAAGGTGGACACCATCGAGCAGCAGCGCGGGCTCGCCGTGCTCAGCATCGTCGGGGATGGCATGCGCCACCGCGTGGGCGTGGCGGGCACCTTCTTCAGCGCGCTGGCGGACGTGGGCTGCAGCATCGCCGCCATCGCGCAGGGCTCCAGCGAGCGCAGCATCTCCGCCGTCATCGCGGAGGCGGACGGCCCCCGCGCCCTGGCCCACGTCCACGGGCGGTGCTTCGGCACCACGGAGGTCGTGGAGCTGCTGCTGGCCGGCGTGGGCAGCGTGGGCGGCGAGCTGCTCAAGCAGGTCCATCAGCAGGCGCCCAAGCTGCGCGCCCACGGCGTGGACCTGCGCGTCTGCGTCATCGCCAACAGCAAGCGCGTCGTGACGGCGAGCGAGGGCCTTCCCCTGGAGGACTGGAAGCAGCGGCTGTCGGCCGCCAGCGACGGCGCGCCCCTGGACGCCTTCCGCGACTGGGCCCGCGCGAAGCGGCCGGGCCGGCCCGTCTTCGTGGACTGCACCAGCAGCGAGGACATCGCGCTGGCCTACCCGTCGCTGATGGAGGCGGGGCTCCACGTCGTCACCGCCAACAAGAAGGCCAACGCCGGCCAGTGGAGCCACTATCGCAAGCTGCGCGAGACGGCCTCGCGCCACCAGCGCCGCTTCCTCTACGAGACGAACGTGGGCGCGGCGCTGCCCGTCATCGACACGCTGAAGAACATGCTGCGCACGGGAGACCAGGTGCTGCGCGTGGAGGGCATCCTCTCCGGCTCGCTGTCGTTCATCCTGGGCCTGACGGAGGAAGGCGTCCCCCTGTCACAGGCGGTGGGCACCGCCATGGAGAAGCGCTTCACCGAGCCCGACCCGCGCGACGACCTCCACGGCACCGACGTGGCGCGCAAGGTGCTCATCCTCGCCCGCGAGCTGGGCCGCGACGTGGAGCTGGCGCAGGTGACGCTGGACTCCCTGCTGCCGTCGGACTTCGATGCCACCGGGCCGCTGGAGGACTTCCTCGCCCGGCTCCCCCAGGTGGACGCCGCCTTCCAGCGCCGCGTGGAGGCCCTCCGCCAGGAGGGCAAGGTGCTCCGCTACGTGGGCAGCGTCACGGAGGACGGCTGCTTCGTCGGGCTCGTGCCGGTGCCCCTGTCCCACCCGCTGGCGGCGGTGAAGGGCGGAGAGAACGCGCTCAGCTTCACCTCGGAGCGCTACAGCCCCACACCGCTGGTGATTCGCGGCTACGGCGCGGGCGCGGCGGTGACGGCGGCTGGCGTGCTGGCGGACGTGCTCCGCCTGGTCGACGGGCCGCTCCCCTGAGTTGACGTCCGGTCCGACAGGTCCGCGGCCAATGTGCGTTTGAAGTTGGCTTCGGACTTGTCGACAATGCCCCGCCTGCCCTCGAATGCGCGAGCGGCATGGGGGAGAGAACCGAATGGACGTGACTCGCAAGCCGACCCGAGGCCTCACCCGCAAGGTGCTGGCGCTCGCATTCACCCTGGCGCTGACAACCGCGTGTCCCGGTGGTGATGACGACGGTGATGATGGCGGCGGAGGAGGAGGA
>NZ_JAAIYB010000486.1 GCF_010894475.1 Myxococcus vastator | reverse complement strand
GCCGCGTCCTTCACCCGGCGGCGGTTCACCTCCGTCACCACGTCCCCCGCCCGCAGCCCCGCCGAGTCCGCCGGGCCGCGCGGGGTGACACCCGAGACCAGCACCCCGGACCAGGCCGTCTCTCCCAGGGGCGCGGCCACCTCCGGCGTGAGGTCGCGAATCACCAGCCCCAGCTCCTCCTCGCTGGCCGTCCGCTGGATGAGCCCCTCGGTGGCCTCCTGCGCGGGGCGCGCCACCAGCCGCACCGTCACCTCCTGCGTCTGGGTGCCCCGCGTCAGCGACAGGCGCGCCTCGGTGCCCGGCGCCAGCAGCGCCACCTTGCGCAAGAGCTGCAGGTAGGAGCCGATGGGCCGCCCGTTCACCGCCACCAGCCTGTCGCCCGGGCGGATGCCAGCGGACGCGGCGGGGCTGCCCTTGTAGACGTCCTTCACCAGCGGGGCCCGGCGCTCCCCCCCACCGCTGCTCCCGTCCTCATTGATGACGACGCCCAGCCACCCGCGCTCCAGCTTGCCGTTCTCCCGGAGGTTGGGCAGCAGCTCCTTCACCAGGTTGCTGGGGACGGCGAAGCCAATGCCCTGCCCCTGGCTGATGATGGCGGTGTTCACCCCCACCACCTCGCCCTTCATGTTGAAGAGCGGCCCACCGGAGTTGCCGGGGTTGATGAGCGCGTCCGTCTGGATGAAGTCGTCGAACTGGCCCACGCCCAGCACGCGCTCCTTGGCGGAGATCATCCCGTGCGACACGGAGTGGTCCAGGCCGAAGGGGTTGCCAATGGCCACCACCCAGTCGCCCACGGCCATCCGGTCCGAGTCCCCCAGGTAGACGGCGGGCAGCTCGCCCAGGTCCACGCCGCTGAGCCGCAGCAGCGCCACGTCCGTGGAGGCGTCGCGGCCCACCACGGCGGCGGCGAACTCGCGGCCATCCGCCAGGCGCACGGCGATCTGCTGCGCGCTGGCCACCACGTGGTTGTTGGTGACGACGAGCCCGTCGGGCGTCAGCACGAAGCCGGAGCCGGTGGACTTCTTCATCCCCTCCAGGCCCCCGGCCCGGGGCCCCACGGTGGTGATGTTGACGACGCCCGCCTCCACCGCGCGGATCAGCGGCGCCAGCGAGGACGGGGGCACGAAGTCGGGGATGCCCGGGTCTGCCTCGGCGCGCTCGCGCCACAGGCCCAGGCCGCCCACCGGGCCCTCCACACCCGCGGCCTGCGCGGCGAACCACGCGGCATGCTCCCGGGCCCGCGCGGCAAGCCACGCGTCGAGAGGACCCTCGGCGGCCGCCGCGACCGGGACGAGCGCCAGCACCAAAGTCAGGGAGAAGAATCGGGAGAGCACGGAGAGGCAGCTTACACGGCGGACCATGGTCGAGCGGACTCAACAACCTGGCCCGGCGCCCCCTTCCCGTGACGGGGGCGCCCTGGACGGCGGCGTCAGGCCTGGGCGGGGGCGATGTACTTCGCCACCTTCACCCGGGCCGGACGGATGACGCGGTCCTTCAGCCGGTAGCCCGCGCGCAGCTCGGCGACGATGCGCTGGTCCTCGTCCGGCGAGGCGGTGATTTCCATGTCCGCCGCCTCGGCCAGGTTGGGGTCGAAGGTCTGCCCCACGACGTTGAAGCGCTCGATGCCCGTCTCCTGCGCCTTGCGCAGGAGCACGTCGCGAATCATCCGGACGCCCTCGGCCAGCGGCGAGGTGTCCTGGGCGCTGGCGGACAGGCACCGGTCCAGCTCGTCAATGGCCTCCAGCAGCGTGACGGCCACGTTGCCGCGCTCCACGTCCAGCATGCGCTCACGCTCCCGCGTCACGCGCTGCTTGAACTCCTCGCGGTCCTTCTCCGCGGCCTGCACCGCGCGGACGGCGGTGTCGAACTTCTTGCGAAGCGTCTCCAGCTCCGCCACCAGCCGCTCCCGCTCCGCGTCCTGACCGGGAGCCGCGTGCTCCTCCGGAGCCTCCTGCTGGGAGGAAGACGCCTCGGCGGCGGAAACGGGCCCCTCCCCATTGGCGGAGGGAGGCTGCTGGGGGGCTTCGGAGGCTGCGTCGGTGCGGGTGTTGCCGGCCATGTCGAACCTGAGGCGATGGTGGGTGTCGCTGCTGCCCGGAACCTAACCGCGAGACGGCCCCTGTCAACGCGGGAGCGAGCTAGTGCTCCTGCGGCGCGGCGGGAGACTCGGCCATGAAGCCGTGGTCCACCTGCCCCGTCACCTCGTCGACGATTTCCACCTGGGCGGCCCGCAGCGAGTAGTAGAGGAGCCACCGCTCCGCCGCCGTCAGGGTTCCCGCCGGCAGGGCCTCCTCAATCTCCTGCACCGTCAGCCGCCCCTCCTTGAGCCCTTTCGCGAAGAGGCCCTTGCGGGCCATGTAGCTCTTGCCGATCCTGTTCTCCACGGCGACGCCTCCTTTCTCTTGAAGATAATTTCGCCCACCGGCCACCGCAGGACGTCGCGGTGGCGGTGGGCTTCGGGTCGGCTGGAGGGCAGGCGCCCAGCCAGCCGAAGGCTCAAGAGTCGAGCGCGTCCGAGTGCTGCGTGGGCGGCGTCTGGTCGTCACTGCTCCCGACGTCCACCGGGTGCGCGGAGATGACCTGACGCGCCTCCGGGTGCAGCAGGCCGCGCTGCGCGAACACCTTGGGACCCAGAATCGTCGCCATGGTGTCCTCCTCCACCACCTCCACGGCCAGGAGCCGGGCCGCCAACGTCTGGACCTTGTCCTTGTGGGTGGTCAGCACCTGCCGGGCCCGGTCGAGCGCTTCACTGACGAGCTTGCGCACCTCCTCGTCAATCATCCGCGCCGTCTGCTCGGAGTAGCTGCGCGCCTCCGGCATCCCCGCAGAGCGGAGGAAGCCCGGGCCATGGTCCGCGCTCAGGGCCACCGGGCCCAGCGTGCTCATGCCGTAGTCCCGCACCATCATCCGGGCCATCTCCGTGGCCTGGCGGATGTCGTTGGACGCGCCGGTGGAGATTTCCCCGATGAAGATCTCCTCCGCGGCCCGGCCGCCCATCATCCCCGCCATCTTGTCGCGCAGCTCGTCCAGCGACATGAGGTAGCGGTCCTCCAGCGGCAGCGACATGGTGTAGCCCAGCGCCGCCAGGCCGCGCGGGATGATGGACACCTTCGTCACCCGCTCCGCGTGAGGCATCATCCACCCCACCACCGCGTGGCCAGCCTCGTGGTGCGCGACAATCTCCTTCTCGCGCTCGTTCATCCGGCGGTTCTTCTTCTCCAGACCGGCGACGACCCGCTCGATGGCTTCCTCGAAGTCCGCCCGCATCACCGCGTCGCGGTTGCGGCGCGCGGCCAGGAGCGCGGCCTCGTTCACCACGTTGGCCAGGTCCGCGCCCGCGAAGCCCGGGGTGCGCGAGGCAATGGCCTTGAGGTCCACGTCCGGGCCCAGCTTCACGCCCTTGGCGTGAATCTCCAGCACCCGCTCACGGCCCCGCTTGTCCGGCCGGTCCACCAGCACCTGCCGGTCGAAGCGGCCCGGACGCATCAGCGCGCTGTCCAGGATCTCCGGACGGTTGGTGGCCGCCAGGATGATGAGGCCCGCCCGGCTGTCGAAGCCGTCCATCTCCGCGAGCAGCTGGTTGAGCGTCTGCTCCCGCTCGTCATGTCCACCGGCCACGCCCGAGTTGCGGCTCTTGCCAATGGCATCCAGCTCGTCGATGAAGATGATGCACGGCGCCTTCGCCGTGGCCTGGGCGAACAAGTCACGGACTCGCGCGGCGCCCACGCCGACGAACATCTCCACGAACTCGGAGCCCGACAGGCTGAAGAAGGGAACGCCCGCTTCACCCGCCACGGCCCGCGCCAGCAGCGTCTTGCCCGTCCCCGGAGGGCCCACCAGCAGCACCCCCTTGGGGATGCGCCCGCCCAGGCGGCGGAACTTCTCGGGCGTCTTGAGGAACTCGACGATTTCGCGCAGCTCGTCGACCGCCTCGTCCACGCCGGCCACGTCGTTGAAGCCCACGCCGGTGTCGGCCTCGGCCTGCACCTTGGCGCGCGTCTTCCCGAAGCTCATGACGCTCTGCGGGCCCTGGCCCATGCCACCGGCCACCCGGCGCATCATGAAGCTCCAGAAGAGGAAGAAGATGCCCAGGGGCAACAGCCATATCCACAGCGCATCCCCCAGCCCGGACTGCGGCACGGCCTCGAACTGGATGCCCTTCTGCTCCAGCAGCGGCACCAGCCCCTCGTCACCCTCCACGCGGTAGGCCATCCACGGCAGGGCGCTCGGCTCGCCGCGCAGCGGGCGCTCCCCGTCCGCCGGAGGAGGCGGCTGCGCCGTGTCCTTGAGGAAGCCCTTCACCCACTCGTTCGAAATCTGGACCCGGCTGAAGTTCCCGGCCTCCACCCCGTCGCGGAACTGGCTGTAGCTCACACGCCGCACGCCCGCGTCCTGGAAGACGTTGCGGAACAGCAAGAAGCCCAGGACGAGCAACAGGATGTAGCCCAACGGTGAGCCGAACTTGAACCCCTTCCCCGTTGGCGTTGGCTTGTCTGGCTTCTTTCCGCGTGGGCCCATCCCAGGCGGCAAATCCTGTGGCTTCATCGTCGGCACGCTCGACCCTCCCCCTCCCCCGCACACGCGGACACCGCGACCGCGAGGCGTCTTCCCTAGCGGGCCAAAGATGTTCACCGTTGCCATACCGTCAACCCGCCAGGCGGGCTTCACGGTGTGTGAGGGCCCTTGCGGCGAATCAGCGACACCCGATCAACCACAAGGGTTGGCCAGTGAACTCCGTGCCCAACAAATAGCCGTTGCCGTCTTGCACGAAGGTGATGGCTTCTGCCTGGGCCTGGCTCCCGCTCGGGACCTCGACGAGCTGTCCTTGCAACAGCTCCTCCAGCCGCGCGGCGTCGGGGCGGCGCAGCTCGTACGCGCGCGAGTAGGTGCGCACCAGCAGCCGCTCCCCGGACGGATGCAGGGAGGCCGCGGTGGTGGCCCGGTCCATTCCCAGCGGCGCCGTCAGCGTCCCCAGCTTCCGGGCCTGGATGGCGGTGTCCGCGCGCAGGCCGTCCAGCGCGAAGACCTCACCCAGGGAGTCCAGCGTCTTGGTGATGACGGCCAACCTGCCGGAGCGGGCGTCGATGATAACGGACTCCGCGTCGCGGGGTCCGTCCGGGTACACGAAGGGCAGCACCTCCACCGCCACCGTGGCGTCCTCGAGCGCCTCCGGTTCGGGCAGCCGGTAGAGCCGCACCTGCTCCCGGCGCGCGAAGTTGTCGCCGATGTCCGCCAGGTAGACGCAGCCGCGAGACGCTCCCGGGGCGCAGGGCCCCACCGTGACGGCTTCAATGTCGCGCGGGGTGGCGCCGGTGAGCGTCAGCCGGGCGAGGATGGCGCCCTTCGCGTCCATCGCGAACAACTGGAAGCCGTGGCCGGAGTCGTTGTGCGCCCAGAAGGCGCCCGCGTGGCGCTGGCTGGCGGCCAGGCCGGAGAGCTCGGGCAGCACGCCGGGCACGGCGCCGGACTGCTGGGGTTCGCTGTAGAGCGTGCACCCCGGCACGCCCCGGGCCGGGACCTGGTTCGTCGCCTCGGGTGGGGGCGGCACGGGCGGCGGCTTGGAGCGGGAACACGCGCCCAGCACTCCGGCCAGCAACGCCAGGAGGAGACGGCGCGGCACGTCAGCTGTCCAGGTCGAGCAGCTTCGCCAGCGTCTTGGCATCCGCGTCCGGGAAGCGGTACGCGGACATCTCCTCCAGCGTCACCCAGCGGTGGTCATGCACGCGCAGGTGCTGGACCCGCTCCGAGGGCCGCGACAGCCGGCAGTGGAAGACGCGGAAGTCGATATCGTAGTTGGGGTACTCGTGGTGGGTGTGCATGGCCTGACCCAGCACGTCCACCTCCACGCCCATCTCTTCCTGGATTTCCCGGGCAAGGGCCTCGGCGTCCTCTTCGCCCTCCTCCACGCGCCCGCCGGGGAACTCCCACAGCAGAGGCAGCGACGCGGTGGGGGGACGCTGGGTGATGAGGTAGCGCCCCTGCTCGTTCTGGAGCATCGCACCGACGACACGGACCTGACGGCGGGCCATTCGCTTCTCCTCTTTCTGGCGGAACACCGGGGGAGGGGCGAACTAACACAGCCCTCGCCCGGTGTTCCGCCAGAAAGAGGAG
>NZ_JAAIYB010000485.1 GCF_010894475.1 Myxococcus vastator | reverse complement strand
GTCACAGGCCCATCTTCCCCTGGAGGCTCCGGGCGTGGAGGCGTTGCTCGCCACCGTCCAGGGGCGGCAGCGCCGGTTCCTGTGGCTCCAGGGCATCATGCTGGGCGTGGCCACCGTGGCGCTGCTGCTGGTGGCCGGCGGCTTCCTGGCGCTGGTGGCGCCGCGCGCGGGCGCGTCCCTGCTGTGGACGGCGTTGCCGTTGGGCGTGGCCGTGACGTGCGTCTTCGGTCTGTGGCTGGCTCGCCGCCGCGTGGGAGACGACGTCCTCGCCGCGCGGCTGGTGGGCGAGAAGCGCCCGGAGCTGTCGCTGGACGTGCTCGCCGGGGTGGAGCTGATGCGCGAGCCGGACGCGCCGGGCAGCGGCTCTCCGGCGCTCGCGCGCGCGTTCCTGCGGGAGCTGGACACGCGGGCGCGCACGGTGGATGTCCGCACCGTGGTGGACAGCCGCCCGGTGCGTCACGTGGCCCTGGGCGCGGGCGGCGCGCTGCTGGCCCTGCTGGTGTTGATGGTCGTGCTCGGTGACCGCTGGTCCGCGGGCATGGCGCGCATCCGCGAAGTGGCGGCGAGCCCCAAGGCCCAGGCGCAGGTGGAGCCCATCACCGGCGACATCGAGCTGACGTACCGCTACCCCGCGTACACCGGGCTGGCGCCGCGCACGGTGCCCGGAACGAACGGTGAAATCAGCGCGCCGGCGGGGACGGAAATCCTGCTGAAGACGCGCTCGGACCGTCCGGTGGAGCGCGCGGAGCTGGTGGTCAACGGCCAGGCGCTGCCGCTGAAGGTGACGGGCAACCGGGACCTGGAGGGCAGCTTCGTCGCGAAGCAGTCTGGCCACTACCGCTTCGCCTTCTACGGCGCGCGGGACAAGGCGCTCGCGGTGGGGCCGGACATCGCCCTCACCGTGGAGGCGGACAAGGCGCCCGAGGTGTCGCTGCTCACGCCCACGGTGGAGCTGGAGGTCGACCCGGGCGACCAGGTGACGCTCAAGTACGAGGCGTCGGATGACTACGGGCTGTCTGGCATGGCGCTCGTGTTCCGCGCGCCCGGCGCCCAGCAGGAGACGCGCGTGCCGCTGCCGCGCGAGGACGGCCGGCGCCACCGGGGCACGTACGCGTGGAGCCTGGGCAACCTCAAGCTCGACCCGGGTGACCGGATTACCTACTACGTGGAGGCGCAGGACAACGACGCGGTGGAGGGCCCCAAGAAGGGCGTCAGCCGCACGCAGGTGCTGCGCGTGTACTCCGCGGCCGAGCACCGCCGCGCCGCGCTGGAGAAGGCGGAGCAACTGTGGGGCCGGATGGTGGACCACCTCGCGGACCGGCTGGAAGGCCCGGAGCGCGCGCGGCAGAAGGACCCACAGGCCATCACCGCCGGGGCCACGGTGGACACCAGCGGGGAGAGCCTGGTGGCGGACATGCGGACGCTGGCGCAGGAGCTGGCGCGCGAGCGCGACGTGCCCACCGAGCTCGTCTCGGCGCTGAGCAACATCTCCGAGTCCCTGGGCAGCCACATCCGCGGCACCGCGGAGCTGCGCCGGCTCTACCTGCGCACCCAGCGCGCCCGCGGCGAGGACTGGGGCACGGGCAACCGCCTCACCGCCGTGGTCAACGAGGAGATAACGGAGCTGGAGAAGGACATCCTCTACCTGGAGTCGCTGCTGGACAGGCAGAAGCTGGAGGCGCTCCAGGAGATGGCCAAACAGTTGTCCAACGAGCGGCGCGAGCTGGCGAACCTCATCGAGCAGTACAAGTCCAACCCGGACGAGGCCTCGCGGCAGGCGGTGATGGAGCAACTCCAGCAGCTCAAGTCCCGCATCCAGGAGCTGATGCAGCGCATGGCGGAGATGCGCAAGGGCATCCGCGACGAGCACCTCAACGCCGAGGCCCTGTCCGAGATGATGAAGGACCAGGACATGCGCGGCGCGCTCGACGACGTGGAGAAGCTGATGCGCGAGGGCAAGGCGGACGAGGCCCTGGCGAAGCTCCAGGAGCTGGGCATGCAGATGGAGGAGATGCTCGAGAACCTGGACCAGGCCGGCGACGAGTTCGGCGGTGAGCAGCACCCCGAGCTGGCGGAGAAGTTCGGCGAGTTCATGGAGGAGCTGCAGAGCACCGTGCAGGAGCAGCAGCGCGTCGCGGACCAGACGAAGCAGCTTCGCGACCAGGGGCGCTCGCAGAACCGCGAGCGGCTGTCGGAGAAGGGCGAGGCCATCAAGGACAGCCTGATGCGCAAGGTCCAGCAGGCGCAGGAGGACTACAAGGCGCTGGAGCCCAGCCAGCTCAACAGCCGCGCCGCGCGTCCGCTGGAGGAGGCCCAGGCGGAGCTCCAGAACGTGGAGAACGCGCTGAAGGTGAACGACTACGACCTGGCGGCGGAGGCGGCGGCCCGGGCGGAGGACGCGGCCCGGCAGCTGGCGATGATGGGCGAGCAGCAGCGCCACCTGGACGAGATGTTCGGCAACCCGGAAGAGGTGGTGAAGCAGTCCACGGAGCTGGCGCAGCGCCTGGGCCGCGACGCGCGCAACGTGTCGGAGGTGAACCGGCAGCTCCAGTCGCTCTTCCCGCCGCCGGGCTCGCAGCTGTCACAGCAGGAGAAGCAGCAGCTCCAGCAGCTGGGCGAACAGCAGTCGCAGCTGGAGGAGCGCGCGCAGGGCCTGCGTCAGCAGATGGAGGAGATGCAGCAGATGGCGCCCATCTTCGGCGAGGAGGCCACGCAGCAGATGGAGGGCGCCGGCCAGCGCATGGGTGAGGCCGCCCGGCGGATGCAGGGCAAGGACCCGGGCCGCGGCTACGGCGAGCAGCAGGCGGCGCTGGAGGGCCTGCGCCAGTTCCAGCAGCAGATGCAGGAAGGCCAGCGCGGCGGCAAGGGCGGGCTCCCGCTGCCCATGGGCATGGGCCGCCGTCAGCAAGGCAACGGGAGAGACCCGAAGCAGAAGGTGGAGCTGCCGGACGAGGACGCCTTCCAGGCGCCGAAGGAGTTCCGCAAGGACCTGCTGGACGCGATGAAGCAGGGGGCGCCGGAGAAGTACCGGGAGCAGGTGAAGCGCTACTACGAGGAGCTGGTGAAGTGAGCCGCCACGCGCTGAAGCATTCTTCCGGATTCGGGGCACTCGTCGCGGCGATGGCCGTGGGGCTCCTCTGCGTGCCGCAGGCGGCGTGGGCCCAGGCCAGCTCGCTCAAGGACGAGGTGAAGGAGCGGCTGGAACGCGTCGAGACGGAGCTGGACGACTGGGACGTGCCCGGCGCCCGGCGCGAGCTGTCCGAGGTGGAGAAGCTCCTCCCCGCCGACGTGGAGCCGCTGAAGTACTTCCAGGGCCGGGTGGCCTTCGAGGAGGGCCGCTACGACGACGCGGTGGCGCTGCTGGAGGGCGCCCACATCGAGGACAAGCCGGGCAGCTACCTGCGGCTGGCCAAGGACACGCGCGCCATCACCCAGGAGCACGAGCGCGCGGAGAGCGAGCACTTCATCTTCCAGTACCCCAAGGGGAAGGAAGCGGTGCTGGTGCCCTACGCGCTGGAGACGCTGGAGGGCATCCACCGGGCGATGAAGGAGGACCTCGGCTGGACGCCGCCGGGCGGCAAGATTCGCGTGGAGGTGGTGAGCAACGCGCGCGAGCTGTCGAAGGTGAGCACCCTGACGGAGAAGCAGATTGGCACCACGGGCACCATCGCCATCTGCAAGTTCAACAAGCTGATGGTGACCAGCCCCAAGGCGGTGGCGCGCGGCTACGACTGGCAGGACACGCTGGCGCACGAGTACATCCACCTGGTCATCAGCCAGATGAGCCGCAACACGGTGCCCATCTGGCTGCATGAAGGGCTGGCCAAGTTCCTGGAGTCGCGCTGGCGCGGCAAGGCGGGCCTGGCGATGACGCCCTCCACGCAGGCCCTGCTGGGCAAGCGGGTGAAGGCGGACACGCTCATCCCGTTCGAGAAGATGCACCCGTCGATTGCGCTGCTGCCCACGGCGGAGGACGCGGCCACCGCGTTCGCGGAGGTGTTCTACGCCATCGACTACGTGCACAGCGTCAAGGGCACGGCGGGCCTGCGCGCCATCATCCAGGAGCTGAAGGCCGGGCAGAAGGACCGCAAGGCGGTGGAGGTGGCCATGGGGATGCCCTTCGCGCTCTTCGAGAAGTCCTGGCTGGCGCACATCAAGAAGCAGCCCTTCCCCACCGAGCTCTTGCCGCGCGAGGACCGCGTGGTGCTGAAGGAGAACGCCAAGGGCAAGGTGAAGGACGACAGCGAGAAGAAGGGGCGTGAAATCTCCTTCGGCGACTTCCAGGAGGTGACGGAGGTGCCGGCGCGCAAGTTCGCGCACCTGGGCGAGCTGCTTCGCGAGCGCAACCGCGTGAAGGCCGCGGCGGAGGAGTACGCCAAGGCGCACGAGCTGGTGGGCGACAAGTACGAGTCGGTGTCCAACAAGTACGCGCTGGCGCTGCTGGAGCTGCGGCGGCTGGACGAGGCGGAGCGCGTGCTGCGCGGCAGCCTGCGCGTGCACCCGGGCTCACCTTCGACGAACGTCCACCTGGGCCGCATCCTGCTGTACCGGAAGGACTACCCGAAGGCGAAGACGGCCTACCTGGAGGCGCTGGCGTCGGACCCGTTCGACCCGGAAATCCACCTGGCCCTCACGCGCATCCACGACTCCATGGGCGAGACGGCGCTGGCGGGCCGCGCGCGGCAGGCGAGCGCGCTGCTCACGGGCCTCAAGGCCGAAGAGGTGGACCGCGTGGCGCAGCAGTTCCTGCAGGACGAAGGCGGGCTGTCGGAGATGAACGTGTCGGGTACGTCGGACACGCCGAAGGAAGCGGCGCGGCCCGGGAAGCCGGACGCGGGGAAATGAAACGCGCCTTGGTGACACATATGCACGACCTATGGTTCGCGGAGCACGGTCAGGGGGAGCCTTTCCTGCTCCTGCATCCAGGTGGCACCGATACCCGTGCGCTCCAGCCGCTCGTCGCGGCACTCGGTGACGGCTATCGCATCATCACGCCGGAACAACGCGGTCACGGGCGCACGCCGGACGCCGAGGGCGAGTGGAGCTTCGCTCACATGGCGGCGGACACAGCTGCCCTGCTTGAACGGCTGAAGCTCTCGAACGTGCACGTCTTCGGGTGGAGCGATGGGGCGATTGTCGGCCTGCACCTGGCGCTCGCGAGGCCCGACCTGGTCCGGAGCCTCGTATTCGGAGCAGCCCCCTTTCGCGTCGACGGCTGGCGTGACGGCGTCTTGGGTGAGCCGCTGCCAGACTTCATGGCCAGGGCCTACGCCGAGCTGTCCCCCGACGGCCTCGAACACTGGCCCGCCGTCGTTGCGAAGTCCGCGCGTCTCCACGAGCGGGAGCCCGCCATCGGAGTCGATGACCTCCGCGGCCTGAAGCGCCCTGTGTTGGTGGTCATGGGCGATGATGACGAGGTCCGCTTCGAGCACGCCATCGAAATGTATGAAGCCCTTCCAGACGGCGAGTTCGCCGTGGTCCCACGTGCGACGCATGGACTCCTCGTGGAGAAGCCCGACCTCCTGGCCCGGCTCATCGCCGACTTCCATTCACCGGCCAAGAGCAATGGAGTCGCGCCCCTTCGTCGCGGTCAGCGGTGAACCGGCTCCAGGCTGCCCTGGCCCAAGGGCCGTCAGCAGCTGAGCCGTCAGGCGTTGCAACGGCTGCTCCCTGGTCCCATGACTCCCATGCCTAGCTTCCCGCACGGGAGGCTCGATGGAGGTCGGATCCATCATCTCGCTTGCCGCCCAGCTCATGGAGTGGGCCGGCGTGGTCAGCATGGTGCTGGGGGCCGTGCTCGCCCTCGTCTTGCTCGTCACGGGCAAGCCGCTCCCCGCGGGTGAAACCTACCGCCGCTTCCGGCTGAACCTGGGCCGCGCCATCCTGCTGGGCCTGGAGTTCCTCGTCGCCGCCGACATCATCCGCACCGTCAGCCAGCGGCCCACGCTGGATGCCGTACTGGTGCTGGGCCTCATCGTCCTCATCCGGACCTTCCTCAGCTTCACCCTCACCGTGGAGCTGGAAGGACGCTGGCCCTGGCAACACCGCGAGGACACCGCCGACCCTGGTCATCCTCCGCCAACGTCGTCCACCCCGCAGCGCCACCCACCGCC
>NZ_JAAIYB010000484.1 GCF_010894475.1 Myxococcus vastator | reverse complement strand
GCCCAGCCCCGCGAGCGCCTCCGCCGCCGCGTTCCGAGCCCCCGTCTCCCCTCGCTCCCCCAGCACGGAGATGAGCCGGGCCGCGAGCTCGCTGGAGGCGGGCATCCGCTTGAGGGCCTCCGCCGCGACGTGGCGCACGCGCCAGCTCTCGTCATGCAAGCCGACGACGAGAATCTCCAGAACGCCCGCCGCGCACGGGTCCAGCGACTGGAGCGCGAGGTAGCGCGCCTCCTCGGCGACCGGGGGCTCGGCGTGGGGGCTCATGTGTCGAAGACCCGGTCAGAGCCTGGCTGGAGATAGAACCAGAGGGCGTAGGCCCCCAGGGCCGTGCCCAGCGGGACGTTGGGAATGGCGAGGATGCCCAGCACCAGGGTCAGCGTCCTCGACCAGGCCTTGCGGTTCAGCAACCCGAAGCCGGTGATGACGCCTGGCAGCCCCAGCAGCGCGAGGCACCCGCCCACGCCCACGCCCACGGCGACAATCAGCGCCCGCTCCTCGGGCTCCGCGCCTGGCAACAGCCCGCCCATGGCCCCGAGGAACAGCATCACGCCCACGGCGACGAGCACCGACAGCCCGTTGATGGCGATGAAGAGGATGCCGAGGATTCTCCGGTGCTGCTCCAGTCCTTGATGGCCCACTGCAATCCCCCTTGTGTGTGCCTACGTCGTGTTCCTTGAAG
The DNA here is from genome assembly GCF_010894475.1 of Myxococcus vastator. GTDB lineage: Bacteria > Myxococcota > Myxococcia > Myxococcales > Myxococcaceae > Myxococcus > Myxococcus vastator. The sequence goes on along the minus strand of NZ_JAAIYB010000484.1, from coordinate 5,436 downwards.
ACTCGCGCTCCAGCTCCACGCGCAGCAAGGCCTTGAGGTCCAGCAGCAGCCGGAGCCGGTCTGGTGGCCCACAGACGCCAACGACGAAGGGCGTGTGTCCGGCCACCACCAGCGCGGGTGCGGGCTTGATGTCGCCGCGCCGCACGCGCAGCACCTCCGCCACCCGGTCCACCTTCACCGCCATGCGCCGCGTGCCCAGCTTGCAGACCAAGAGCCGCGTCTTCGGCGTCTCCGGACCCGGCGCCCCCATGAGCCTGCACCGCAGGTCCACCACGGGGAGGATGAGGCCACGCAGGTGGAGCACGCCCTCCACGAACGCCGGGGCGTGCGGGATGGAGGTGATGCGCTGGAGCGGGAGGATTTCCTCCACCCGCATGATGTCCAGCACGTACTCCTCCGCGCCGATGAAGAAGGCACAGAGCTGCACCACCGTGTCCGCGGCCGAGGCCGCTTCATCCGGGAGCGCGTGCGGACGCCGCGGCAGCAGGTTGACGGAGTCCTTCATGGGGCCAGCGCCTGTTCGGCGTCCAAGAGGATGTAGAGCATGGGGCCTCGCCGGCCCATGCCCACCACGCAATCCCTGTCACCCGCGCGCATCCCCGGCGGCGGGGCCTCCAGCATGGACGGCTTGAGCTTCACCACGCCCACCACGCCATCCACCCACACGCCCGCGGGCCCTGTCTCCGTGCGCAGCACGAGGATGCGAGCGCTCCGGGGCGGCGCAGGCGCGTCGGGCCCGGCGACCAGGGGTGCCCGCTCCGCCAGCCGCAACCGCATCTTGACGTCGTACACGGGCAGCAGCTCGCCGCGCAGGTTCATCACGCCCAGGAGCTGGGGCTCGGCCCGGGGAATCTCCGTCAGCGGCGGCACCTTGGAGATTTCACGCACCCCTCGGATGGGGACCGCGTAGCACTCCCCCTCCAGGCGGAAGGCCAGGTACTCCTCGGGCACCTCCTCGGGGACCAGGGGCAAGACGCCGTCGCTGCCCGCCGCGAAATCCTGGAGCCCGGAGACGTCCTCGTCAGGACGGTAGAAGAAGTCGTCGAGCAGCTCCGAGAACCGGGACACAGCGACGCAGGATAGCAGCCGGCGCGCCCGTCCGCAGCGAGGGTCAGGCGCGACGCCGCTCCACGGCCATGCCCTCTTCCAGGAGCGCCGCCACGTCCAGCACCAGGACGGTGCGCCGGTTGCCCAGGTCGGTGGCGCCGGAGATGCCCCGGACGGACTGGAGCCGGCCCCCCAGGGGCTTGGTGACGATGTCCTGCTGGCCGTGCAGCTCGTCCACGGCGATGCCCAGGCGCTCCTGGGCCAGGCCCACCACCACCACGAAGTGGCGGCTCACCGGACGCTCCGGCAGGGCGAACATGCGCGCCAGCCGCACGAAGGGCAGCGTCTGGCCGCGCAGGTCCAGGACCTCGCGCCGCTCCACGGTGCGGATTTCCCTGGGCTGGACGGAGATGATTTCCAGCACGCTGTTGAGCGGCACCGCGTAGGTGCGGCCACTGACGCCCACCAGCAGCGCGCGGATGATGGCCAGCGTGACGGGGAGCGTGAGGTGGAAGGCGGTGCCCCTTCCGCGCTCGCTCCACACGTCGATGATGCCCGACAGGTTCCCCAGGTTGTTCTTCACCACGTCCAGGCCGACGCCCCGGCCGGAGAGCTCGGACACGCTGCGGGCGGTGGAGAAGCCGGGCTGGAAGATGAGGTTGAGCAGCTCCCGCCGGCTCATCTCCTGGGCCTGCGAGAAGGTGATGACGCCTCGCGTGATGGCCACCTCGCGCACGCGCACCTCGTCGATGCCGGCGCCGTCGTCACTCACCTCGATGACGACGTGGTTGCCCTTCTGCTCGGCGCGCAGGCCCACCACCGCGCGGCGGGGCTTGCCCGAGGCCAGACGGGCGTCGGGGGACTCGACGCCGTGGTCGATGGCGTTGCGGATGAGGTGCATCAGCGGGTCGCTGAGCTCCTCGACGATGAGCTTGTCCAGTTCCACCTCGCCGCCGCTGATGGCGAGCTCGATTTCCTTCCCCGCCTCGCGGGTGATGCGGCGCACCAGCCGTGCCAGCTTGTCGAACACCTGGCCGACGGGGACCATCCGCGCTTCGAGGAGCCCTTCCTGGAGGGCTTCCAGCTTGCGCTCCAGGCCTCGCGTCTCGCGCGCCAGTTCCTGGCCGAACAGCTTGGAGAGCGCCACCGCGCCGTCCTGCCGCGCGGACTCCGCGAGCCGCTGGAGGTTGGCCTTGATGAGCAGCAGCTCGCCCACCATGTTGATGAGGCCATCCAGGCGCCCGATGTCCACGCGCACCGTCTGCGTCAGGGAGCGCAGCGACGTGTCCGCCGTCAGCGTCGCCTGGGGACTCACGGGAGCCCCGGCCGGTAGCGCTGGGGCCACCGAGAGCCCCTTGGGTGAGGCCTTGGCGGCGCCCTGGAGGTAGGCGACGACCGGCACGCTGGAGGGCCCAGGCACGTGCGCCGGTGAGGGCGCGCCGCCAGCATCGGCGGGCAGGGCGGCGTCCGACGTGGGCCACTCCAGGGGCCCGGGCTCCGTGTCTTCCGGTACGTGCGGAAGCAGCGGCGGCCGCGCCTCGGGAGGCAGCGCGGCGGGCGTTGCTCGCGCACGCTTCTTCTTCTTGCCGCCGCCCCTGGGCGACGTCGAGCGCATCGTCGCGGAGGGTTGCGCGGCCTGAAGCAGCGCGCTCGTCGCGGCCTCCGCGGCCGGTCGCACCGTCAGCGCGGACAGCTCCGCGGGCGTCCCCTTCAACCCCGTCTCCAGGGCCGCCTGGTCGACCTGCGCACCGAAAATCAGGTCGAACGCGATGCCATGCGCGCCCCCCGGCTGCGCGGACGGCAGCGTGCTGATGACCTCGCCCAGGGGCTTGAGCCGGGCGTTGAGCTCCACCAGCCCCTTGTCGAAGTCGGACAAATCAAAGGCGGCCCGCACGCGCCACAGCGCCACGCCCCGCCGCACGTTCTCCCGCAGCCGGTGCTCCTCGTACTCCGTGAAGACGGAGCGGACCTGCGCCTCCAGCTCCAACCGGTCCAGCGGATCCTCCTCCGCGACCTCCGCCGGAGCGCCCATCGACGCCATCCGCGCGGCCATCGTCTCCACACGGGCGGACAGGCCTTCGCTCTCCGTGCCGCGCGCGGCCTCGCCCAGCAGCGCCTGGAACGCATCCAGGACTTCAATCAACGCATCCAGGACGGCGCCGTCCAGCAGCAGCTTCCCCAGCCGGAGCCGGTCCAGCAGGTCCTCCGTCCCATGCGCCAGCCGGGAGATGCGCTCCTGGCCGAACAGCCCGGACAACCCCTTGAGCGAGTGCGCCGCGCGGAAGATGCCGTTGACCAGGTCCGGGTCCGCCTCGTGGCCCCGGCGCTCGTCGAGCACGAGCAAATCCCTGGCCAGGGCGTCGAGAATCTCGGTCGCCTCGGCGACGAACTCCGATAGCGCCTTGCTTCCCGGACTCACGGCAGCTTCAGGTAGCGCCGCAGGAGCGCTTCGAGGCTCCCGGGGAGGAAGGGCTTGACCAGATACTCCACGGCGCCCAACGCGAGCCCGCGCTCACGGTCCTGCTCGCGCCCCTCCGTGGTGATGATGAAGAGCGGCACGTCGCGGTAGTTGGGGTTCTTCTTGACGAAGTTGATGAGCTCCAACCCGTTGATGTCGGGCATGTTGATGTCGGTGATGATGAGCTCGAAGCGGTGACGCGGCAGCAGCTTCAGGGCCTCGAAGCCGCTCGAGGTCACCACCACCTCGACGCCCTCCACGGCCTCGACCATCGCGGCGATGTACTCGCGCGATGCTTTCGAGTCCTCGACAATCAAGACCTTGACACGCATGTGCGCTCGCCCCGGGCGAGGCATGCTAGCAGAAGGCCCGCCCGCCCGCCGAGCGTCAGCCCTTGCGTGCAGGCAGCGACTTGACGAGTCCCTTGTCCGCCAGGACGGCCACCCGTCCGCCCTTGAACGCGGGCAAGAAGCCCTTCTGGAAAGCCTCCGCCCGCGCGGCGTCCTCCACCTGGCCACCGGCGGGCACCTCCAGCGCCACGGACTCCACCCGGGCCTTGGAGAGCACCCGGCCCGCTTCCGCGAGCGCGTCGTTCAGCGCGCCCGCGTCCAGCCGCTGACGCGCGCCCAGCCCCACGACGAAGATGCGGGGCACCGCCAGCTTCCCGTCCGAGGGCAGCAGCAGCCAGTCATCCTTCGCGCCCGTGAAGAAGCCGGCCTTGAGCACCCGCGAGAGCGAGCCACACAGCCGCCAGTCCACGAAGCCCGCGGAGGACGGCAGGGGCCGGTCATCCTCGGCGATGAAGAGGCAGAGCGCGTCCACCCCGCCGAGCGAGTCCAGGCCCTCCAATCCAATATCGTGCGTCGTCGTCTGGCTCACGGCGCGTCCCTCGCGGCTGGCGTCAGCGAATCACGGCTTGTTCAAGGCGACCGCGACGCGGTCCAGGAGCCCGTTGACGAACGCGCTCGATTCTTCGTTGCCGAAGTTCTTGCCCAGCTCCACCGCCTCGTTGATGGACACCTTGCGGGGGATGTCCGGGCGGTACTTCAGCTCGAAGATGCCCAGTCGCAGCACGTTCCGGTCAATGCGCGACATGCGGTCCAGACGCCAGTTGTGGCTGTGCCGTTCGATGAGCTGGTCGATTTCGTCCCGGTGGGACTGCACCCCCTCCACCAGCTCCCGGGCGAACTTCACCGCGTCCGGGTCCCGCTTGTCGCTCTCCTCGGCGGCCGACCAGGCCGACTCCAGCGCCTCCGCCGTCGTCGCGGTGGCCATCTCCAACTGGTAGAGCGCCTGCAGCGCACGCTCACGTCCCGTTCTTCGCGCGCCCATGGCCTACGCCTTCCTTCCGTCCGTCGCCGACAGCTTCGCGTACAGATTGACCATTTCGATGCAGGCCAGTGTGGCCTCCGCTCCCTTGTTCCCCGCCTTCACGCCCGCCCGGTCGATGGCCTGCTCCACCGTGTCCGTCGTCAGCACGCCGAAGGTCACCGTCGTCGCCGGGGTGGCCGCGGCGGCCTCGAAGGCCACCGCGCCAATGCCCTTGGCGCACTCGCCGGCCACGTAGTCGAAGTGCGGCGTCCCGCCCCGGATGACGGCGCCCAGGGTGATGACGCCCACGTACTGCCGCGTCTCCGTCACGCGCCGGACCAGCCCGGGCAGCTCATACGTTCCGGGGCAGCGGTACACGTCGATGTCCGCGTCCGCCACGCCGTGGCGCACCAGCGTGTCCACGGCGCCCTTGGCCAGCTCCTCGGTGATGAAGCCGTTGAAGCGGGCCACGCAGATGGCGAAGCGGCCCTTGGGGGGTAGAAAGTCACCGTCGAAGTAGCGAGGCATGCCGCGCTTCCTACACCACCCCGGGGCCCGGCGTCGCCTGCTACGGCGTGCCAAACCCCGCGGCCTGCCCCTTATAACAATCTGACCCTGCC
>NZ_JAAIYB010000483.1 GCF_010894475.1 Myxococcus vastator | reverse complement strand
CAGCCACGCCCCCCCCGCCGACGTCCCACTGAGGTCCTCGTCGTCCCCCACGAGGAAGGCCAGCAGCGCCTCGTCCTCCCCCAGCCCCTGCTCCACGGACGCCAATGAGGCGAACTCCCGCGCGCCGTGGCGAGGCGCTGGGCGCAGGTCCCGCTCGCGGCGCTCCAGCTCCTGGAGTTCCTTCAGGGCCGCCTCGCGTCCAGCGTTCGCGAGCGACGGGTCCAAGAGCTGGCGTTGGACCGCCACCAGCCGCGACTGCACCTCGCTGCGCTGCGCCCGGCGCTCGGGCGTGTCCCCGGAGTCCGCGAGTGCGCGAAAGGCGACCAGGGCATCGAGCAGCGTCCTGGCCCGGAGCCGCTCACTCACGGCGAAGGCCCGCGACACGGCCTCCCCGAAGGGGAGCGTGGCGGGCTTGCCCGTCGCGCCGCCGGCCTCCAACGTCCAGCCCGCGAGCCGGTGGTAGTCGCGGGCCCACGTCGCGAACAGCTCCGCCTGGCTGGAGGCATCGCTCTGCGTCTGGCGCAGGGACTCCAGCGCGTCCAGGGCGCGCTCCGCATGCGCCAGTGCCTGGGGCAAGGGTTGTGTCCGGTACGCCACCGTGCCGCGGCCTCGAAGGGCCAGCGCGAGGAACAGCGGGTCGTCTCCTTCGGAGGCCAGGCGCAGCGACGCCTCCGAGTCCTGAATGGCTCCGGCCGGGTCCACGTCTGCCCGCCGCTCCGCGCGCGTCCAGAGACACGCCAGCCGCCGCTCGTTCGAATCCAGCGACTCCGCGAGCGCCATGCACCGCTCCAGGAGCGCGTCCGCCTCACGGCGCTCCTCGGGGGTGTCTCCCAACAGGTCCGCCGTGAGGCGCACCGCCCGGGCCACCAGCGTTGGGTTCCCCGCCCGCTCCGCGGCGGCCAGGGCCTGCCGCGCCAGCGCCAACGCTCGCGTCCGGTCCTCCGGCACGTGGTCACGCTCGAGCCGCCGCAGCGCGACGTTGGCGAGCGTGAAGCGCGCATGCGCTTCCAGGAAGAGGTCACCCGTGCTCCGGGTCAACTCCACCAACCGGGCATTGACGTCCGAGGCTTCCTCCAGCTGGCCCAGCCGCTCGCTCACCGTGCTCATGACGGACAGGTACTGCTTCTTCAGCCCGTCCGCGCCGTCCGGGAAGACGAGCGGCTCGGCGCGCTTGAGCACACGGAAGGCCCGTCCCAGGTCGAGCGCCACCTCGTAGAGCTGGCTGGCCTCGACGATGAGCGCGCGGGCGTGGAGCTCTGGCCGGCCGGAGGCGCTCGCCACCTCCACCACGCGCCGCGTCCAATCCCAGGCCTCCTGGGTGCGCCCTTGTGCCAGGAGGATGGCGCGCAGGTTGATGGCCGCCAGCACCTCGCCCTCCGCATCCTGGAGCCGGCGGAACGTCTGCGCCGCGTGGCGATAGGGACCTTCCGCCGCCTTGCGGCTGGACAGCATCCCGACATGCCCGAGCACCAGGGGCAGCCAGCCGTGGTCGGGGTGACGCGCCATCAGGGCCGTCAGCTCGCGCACGACAGCGTCACGAGCGGAAGCGACCTGGGCACACTGGTAGAAGCACATCGCCGCTTCCCGGCCCTCTGGCCGCGCGGAGAAGCGCTCCCGGCACGCCTCGAGCGCGGGAGGCTGGGGAGGGCCTGGCGCCGCGGAGAAGGCCAGGCCCGGACACACCGAGAGCAGGGTCCCCATCAGGAAGGTGAGGAGCCTGCTGTTGCTTCTTTCGGACCGGTGCGTCCGGAGCGACACGTCAGCGGGTGGGCGGCGGGGTGACGGGCTCGCACTTGAGCGTCACGGGCCCAGGGGGAGGAGGCGGGGGCCTGGGCATCGCCAGCTCGAAGTAGCAGTTCTGGGGCCAGGTCCAGGAGTCTGGATCCATGACGGACCAGCGCTCCACCGTCACCACCGCCACGGAGAGGGTCTTCCCGCTCACCGTCGCGATGGCGCGCGCGAACAGCGGGTCCGCGGTGCGCGCCACGTAGCTCAGGCGCAGGGGCGCATCCGGGTCCACCACACCCTTGGTCTGCGCGACGACGTCACCCGCGGGGCCGACGAGCTGGAGCGTCACGGACTGGCTCGCGCCGGTGCGGACACCCGCCTCCGTCACCGAGGCCACCACCTGGTCTCCCGCCTCGCCGTGGCTGGCATCCGTCTTCACCGCGCGGGTGACGGGCGCCGACTGACTCCAGGCCTGCCCTGCCCCACCGGCCACTCCCATCAGGAGCGCCATCAGTCCCGCGCGCATCCACTGTCGTGTCTTCATGCCCAGCTCCGCTTTCATGAGGCCCTCCATGGGCTCCGGACCGCCCGTTTCACTCCAGCCGGTTGACGAACGTGGCGCCGCGAAGCACCTGCCCGTCCGGCAACCGCGCTTCCACCTGCCACAGCAACGTCGCTCCCGGCTTCACCGGCGCCAGCACCTCGGAAGGCACCCGGTACTCACGCGTCTCCAGCGAGTCCACGCGGTGAACCCAGCTCAGGTCCTCCGTGGACAACCGCACCGACCAGCGGGTTCCCTCGGGGCCGCCGCTCCAGCGCAGCACACAGGCGTCGCGCTTGAGCGGCACCGCCTCTGGCACCTGGGAGACGACCGCCGCCGTGTCGCCGCCACGCAGCCGCGGCTGCTCCGGTTCTTCCCGCATCACCACGCCCACCACGATGAGGGCCAGGGCCGCGGTCGCCGCCACACCCCACAGGGGCTGGCTCCAGGCGAAGCGGAACCGGCGCTTCTGCCGCGCTTCACCATCGCCGCGCCGGGTGCGCGGACGGTCCACCCAGGGCGCCACGGGAGGCGCGGCCTCCGCGGCGGAGCGCGTCAGTTCGTTCGCGAGCCGCCAGGCCGCCGCCCAGGCCGGGTCCGCCGCCACGCGCTCGATGACCGCGTGGCGCTCTTCGGCGGGCAGCTCGCCGCTCACCGCGCGCCAGACGAGGTCCGCATCCACCGGCGCCTCCGCGCGCTCCACCGGGTCCTCGGCGCGCACGGCGGCGCGCAGACGTTCGACGGTGGCGGCATCGGGCTTCGTCTCGTCGCGTCCTCGCTCGCTCACGGCTCGAATCCCTTCGCGGAGAGGCACAGGCGCAGCGCGGCCAGGCCCCGGTAGATGAGGTTCTCGGTGCGCTTGTCGTCCCAGCCCAACAGCCGCGCGGACTCCGGCACGCTGTGGCCCTGCAGGTACAGCGTCACCGCCAGCCGGCGGTCCTGGACCAGCTTGCGCAGACAGTCGCGCACGGCCTGGGCAATCTGGGAGCCTCCCGCGGCCTTCTCCGGGTCGCCCGATGCCACCGGCGGCTCGGACAGCGACTCCACCACTTCCAGCTGGACCTCACGGCGGCGTGACACGTTGCGCAGCTCGTCCACCAGCGCGGTGTAGGCGACGCGGTACAAGTAGGCGGAGGTCAACCGGCCGCGGTCGGGCTCGCGCCGTTGCAACTCCATGACGCGCATCATCGCCGTCTGCACCAGGTCATCCCGGCGATCGGCCATGTGGGGCGGACACACCCGGGCCACCGCACGGGCCAGGTCCTCGCGCAGCTGCTCCAGCACCTCCGCGGGGAGAGAGACCATGGCCTGTGCCGGCCCGTGCCGTGGCTCCACGTGGAAGTTCCTCCGAGGTGCATTCATGGTCATCGAAAGGTCCCTCCCACGGCAAGCGCGGTGGCGGATTCGGCGCGTATTCCGGGTGCCTGGACGACTACGGTAGGGCTGTCACTCCAACGGCAAGCAGTGCCAGGACTGCGAGCGTGGTGAAGGTGTAGAGCTGCGAAGCCACGGGCTCCTCGGCGTAGCGGCACCAGGCCGCCGGATTGACGGACCGTCGTGCGCGCCTTGCCTCCTGAACGGGGGATGGGCTTTTTTCCCCTCACCTCTCTGCCCCTCTTACATCCAGGAATTTCCACCATGCTCCATCCGCACCGGCGCTCACGCGTCCTGGCCGTCGCCCTGCTCCCACTCCTCTCCGCCTGTTCCTCGTCCGAATGCACGGAGAACCGCGACTGCATGTCCCGTGGACCGGACATCGTCTGCGTGGAGGAGACTTGCGTTCAGGCCTCCGCGGAAGACTCCGGCGTGGACGCGGGTTCGACGGACTCGGACGATGGTGGCGTGGACGTGGACGCGGGCTCGGGTGATGCCGGCGCTCCGGACTCGGGCACGGATGCAGGGAGCTCCGCGCCAGAGGCCTCGCTGCGCATCACGGAGATCAACCCGTACGTCCAGCAGGAGCTCATCGAGCTGGTGGCCGTCACCGGCGGTTCGCTGACGGGCCTCTCCCTCAAGGAGCTCACCAACTCCGACTTCACCTTCACCTTCCCCCAGGGCTACACGGTGGAGACAGACGCCGTGCTGGTTCTCCACCTTCGCGGCGCCTGCACGGATGCCCCTGGGAACCCGGCCTCCTGTGGTCAGGCCGCCCCCTTCACCGCCGGGGCATGGGACTTCAGCGTGCCGGGCTCGCTGAGCTACTCCGGCAAGGTCTTCGAGCTCTTCGCGTCGGATGGCACGCCCATCGACGGCGTTCCCTTCGTCCGGGCCTCCGGGGAGATGCCGTCCACCATCGTCGCCGCGGTCCAGCGCCTGCAAGCAGACCGCGTCTGGGACCCGACGCCTTGTGTGCATGACCTCCAGACAGGGTTCGCCCGCGACCGGTACTGCCGCAACATCGCGGTGGACTGGTCCAACATGAACGCGGACGCGAACGTGATGCGCATCGCCGGGGACTCGCCGCTGACGACGCCCGGGACTCGGACGCAGTGGAGCGGCCCCCTGCCTTCACGCTGGGGCACCTCCTAGCGAGGTCGGCGCCAGACGCCGCGAGGTGAGCCCATGTCGCGGCACGGACGCTCGTATTATACGCCTCGCATGACTCCCACCGAGGCGCGGAAGACCGCGCCGTCCTGGCTGCTGCTCCTGCCACTTCCCGCCATGCTCCTGGGCGCCTTCGTCGCATGGCGAAGTGGCGCCCCCATCGCCGCCTTCGCCATCAATGCGACGGCGGCGGCCCTCGGTGCCGGCGTGGCGGCCATGGCAGGGCGCCTGTCGAGCGCGACACTCCCGCGAGTCTCCGGCCCCCTCGCGGTCATCGCGGTGCTGCTCACCGCCTCGACACTGCTCTTTCCGGGACTCGACGGCGTTCATCGATGGATGGGGCTGGGGCCGATACGCCTCCACGCTTCCGCCGTGGTGGTGCCGTGGGTGCTCCTCGGGATGAGTGAAGCGCTGCACCGGCGCTTCTCCGTCGCCGCCGTCCTCGCCGTGGGGTTATCGGCCGTCCATGCCGCGCAACCCGACGCGGGCCAGGGGACCGCCTTCGCGCTGGCTGCGAGCACCCTGCTCGCCCGTGCGCACTCGACGCACTGGCTCCAGCGTGCCGTCAGTTGCACCGGCGTTCTCCTCATCGGCTTCGGTGCATGGCTCCAGCCGGACCCACTCGCCGCGGTCCCTCACGTCGAACGCATCCTCCAACTGGCCGCCAGTCTGTCGCCCGTACTCGGCATCCTGGCAGGGGGCGCGCTCGCCCTGCTCCTGCTGCCCGCCGCGACAGGCACCGGCCTCGGGAAGACGAGCGGTGGCCTTGGAATCCCCCTCGCGACCAGTCTCTTCGTCTACATCGCCGCGACACTCTGCGTGCCAATGCTCGGAAACTTCCCGGTCCCCGTCATGGGAGCAGGGGCCGGTCCTGTTCTGGGTTGGTACATGGCAACAGGGATTCTCGCGGCGTCCAGACGGCAGCTGACTCCGTGGCACCTGCCGCCCTGCAACAGGGCCATCACCGAGCCAGGTTGAACCCGGCCCCGCCTCGACGGCCGGGCGCTCGGAGGCAGGCCCGAGGCATTCCACCCTGGGCGGAATGTCACAACTCTGAAACCATTCCCAGAATCTTGGAAGGGCGCCGCAACTCTGCCGGGGACCTCCTGACAATGGGAGCAGGAGGTTCCTATGTCCAACTACCGCATCCGCCCTGGTGACACCCTCTCTGGCCTGGCTGCCCGTTTCGGCACCACCGTGTCGAAGCTGGCCCGTGACAACAACATCAAGAACCCTGACCTCATCTACGCGGGGAATACGCTGCGTATCGGGCACTCCGGCCGTGACAGCTTCGACGCGGGCGGGGGCCGTC
>NZ_JAAIYB010000482.1 GCF_010894475.1 Myxococcus vastator | reverse complement strand
GGACGGGGACGCTTCGGCCTCCACCGGGGCGGCCGGGCTGGAAGCCCCCACCTCGATGACGGTCACCTCGTCCTCTTCGTCCATGTGACGCTCGACGCTGCGGACCGCCGCGTCGATGACGTCCTGCCCGATATCTGTCTGGATTCTGCTCTTGTCGTTCGAGCCGGCCACGGCGCGTACTATCTCACGCGCCGCGGGACCTTCCAAATGGCGAGAAGGACGAAGGAAACCCGACCTGGCCCCCGGGCAGGCGGGCTTCACGTTCAGCGGAACTTCACGCTCCCGCGGTGGGCTTCTTGGGCCGGCCAATCGTCTTCTTGGAACCCGAAACAGCCTTCTTCGCCGTCTTCGTGGCGGGGCTCTTGGCCGCGGCGGTCTTCTTGCGGCCAATGGACTTGCCCCCGGCCTTCTTCGCGGCGGGGCGGGAGGCGCTGGCCTTGGGGGCCTTGGGCTCGGCCTTGGGCTCGGCCGGCGCCTGGGCGGTACGCGAGGACGTGGCCTGCTCGCCGCCCTCTTCGTTCGTGAAGGCGCGCTCGACGGCGCCCTCGACCTGACGCACCGCGACTTCAATCTTCTCCGCGGCCACCTTGCTGGTGCTGGCGGCCCAGGTGCGCAGCTGCTCCAGGCCCTCCTTCACCTTGGCCTGGTTCTGGGGGTCCTTCACTTCCTTGAGGAGGCGCTCGGCCTCTCCGCGCAGGTCATCGGTGGTGCGCTTGAGCTCGTCACCGGTGCGCTTGAGGAAGTCCATCAGCTGCTTGTCCCACTTGTTGGCCATGTGCTGTGTCCTCCATGGGGCAGTCATCCCCCGAAAAAACCATTCCACTCCACGGCTGCCCGGAGCGCAAAACCTTCCAGCGCTTGCTTGAAACACGAACGATGTCGGCGGCCATTGCCTTCGTGCGACGCGCTTCGTGCATACGGGTGTCCGTCGGGGCTAGAGTGGGCGCGCCGTGGGCCCCACTCCTCGAGGCCCGCGCTGGAGCCCGCCGACATGCCGTTTTGCCGAATGGCGGGGATGCTCGCCGTCCTCACCTTGCTGTGCGCCTGCTCCGAGGGACGTGGAACCTCGGGGGGACCCCGTCTGCCCGCGGTCGACCTGTCTCCGACGACGGTGGGCCTTGCCTACGAAGCCATGTTCACCGCGTCCGGGGGCGAGCCGCCGCTGCGCTACACGGTGTCGCCGCCGCCGCAGGGCTTCTCCTTCTATACGGGAGAGGGGCGGCTGCAGGGCCCGGGCAACGAGGCCGGTGACTTCTCCCTCACCGTGACGGTGCGGGACGCGGACGGCCTGGAGAACGTGCGGACGTACGCGCTGAAAATCTATCCACGCCCGGAGGTCACCACCGACGGGCTCCCCGCCGCCACGGCGGGGGACAGCTACGAGCACGTCCTGGTCGCCACCGGTGGGCGCCCTCCCCTGCAGTGGGAGCTGGTGGGGGGCGCGCTGCCCACGGGCATCGCGTTGAGCGCCGCGGGCGTGCTGACGGGGCAGGCCCAGGGCGAGGGGAACCACCCCATCACCCTGCGGGTCCATGACGCCCACGGCGCCGAGGCCGAGGTCCAGCTGGGGCTGGAGGTGGTGGGGCCCGGGCAGACGCCGGACGGGGGCGCGCCGGATGGGAGCTTCCCGCTGTCGGTGGGGAACTGGAACATCGAGTGGTTCGGGGACCCGGACTATGGGCCCAACGACGAGCCGCTGCAGTTGGCCAATGCGCAGGCCGTCCTCGCCGACGCGGGCGTGGACTTCTGGGGGCTGGCGGAGATTGTCAGCACGGCGCAGTTCAACGCGCTGAAGGCGCGGCTGCCGGGCTACGACGGCTTCCTGGCGGACGACGGCTCGCGGGTGTCGTCGGGGTCGAGCTACTACGCGGCCAACGAGCAGAAGGTGGGCGTGCTGTTCAAGTCGGACGTGGTGCAGGTGCTGCGGGCGGACGTGGTGCTGCTGGACCACGACTATGACTTCGGCGGGCGTCCGCCGCTGCGCGTGGACCTGCGCATCCAGCGCGGCGGCGCCAGCGTGGACGTGACGGCGTTGGTCCTCCACATGAAGGCGCTCACCGGTCCCGACGACTACGCGCGGCGCCTGTCGGCCTCCGGGTGGATCAAGGACTACCTGGACCTCCGCCTGCCCACGCAGCGGGCCATGGTGGTGGGGGACTGGAATGACGACGTGGATGTGTCCATCGCGACCAATCCCAACACCGGGCTGAAGTTTGAATCGCCGTTCCGCAACTTCGTGAACGACTCGGCCAGCTACAAGTTCACCACCCAGGCCCTGTCCGAGGCGGGCATTGGCAGCACGGCGAGCCGCAGCACGTTCATCGACCATCAGCTCGTCACCAATGAGCTGTGGGCCGGATATGTCCCCAACTCGACCCAGGTGCTGCGGCCGAACATCACGGGCTACCGGAACAACACGTCCGACCACTACCCCATCATCAGCCGCTTCAACCTCGGCAATGCGGGAGGCGGTGGAACGGGGACCGGCGGGACGCAGTTCAAGGTGTTCATCAACGAGTACCTGCCGCAGTCACACAACATCCCGGGGACGAGCACGCCGGATTATGACCAGCAGTTCGTCGAGCTGGTGAACGCGGGCACCACGGCGGTGGACCTGGGCGGCTGGAAGGTTCACGACGCCAGCTCCTACGCGGGCGAGGATGACACGCGGCACGTGTTCCCCGCGGGGACGATGATTCAGCCGGGCAAGTCGTATGTCGTGTACTCGGGCCCGACGGCGGTGCCCGGGGGCGTGACGAACGCCACGGCGGCCTCGGGAAGCGGGCTGTACTTCAACCGGGGCGTCAACGTGGGCAGCAGCGGCGACACCGTGTACCTGGTGCGTCCGGATAACACCGTGCAGGACAGCGCGGGGTATCAGGACACGACGGTGGGTGTCTCCTACAACCGGAGCCCGGATGGGAGCGCCACGGGGAGCTGGGTGCCGCATACGCAGCTGTCAGCCGGCGTGGAGGCTTCGCCTGGGCGGCGGGTGAACGGCACGGCGTTCTGATGGGAGCTTCTTCAGACTGCTCCTGACAATCCTCAACGCGCCACGACGCGTGCCGCTACCACGCTGAGGAGACTTCCCCCGCGTAGATCATTCCTCTGTGTAGACGGACTGAGCTCCCACGTTGCGCAGCGTGACCTCGAAGGAGACGGGCTTCTCCAGCGGGAAGCGCGGCGAGGTCAACGCGCCTTCGCGCCGCAGCACCCGGAGCGGCCTCGTCGGCATGTGCGCGGAGGCCTTGCGCATCTCGTTCAGCAACGGCTCCAGGGCGCCCGGGACGGCGTGGAGGGGGAACGTCCGCGTGTCGATGTCCTCTCCGTCGGAGCTCTCACCCACCGACACCATCTTCGTGTCGGGCGGCAGCTCCGTGGCCACCGGCAGGGCGATGAAGTCAATGTCGCCATGCAATTGCTTCAGCCGCGCATACGTCCCGGGGGACAGCTCGTCCTCGTAGTAGCCAATCTCCTGCCGTCCCTGGAAGTTGTTCGACAGGTCCACGGAGCCCTTGCCGGCCGGAGGAAAGGCGGCGCCCAGGGAGCCATTCGGCAGGTCCATGAAACAGCACCAGGTAACCCTTGCGCATCACGTCTCCTTCGCGCTGGGAATGACTGCCAGCGTCAGGTCGCCCCTGGGACGACAAGGGGCGACAGTCCACGATCTTCAGACTCCCCTCAGGAAGCCGGAGGACTTCTTGCAAGGGCATGTGAAGTAGAACTGCACGAAGGGCCCTCCCGGAGGAGCACCGACCACCTGAATCAAACCACCGCAGTAGACGCACTTCTCATTTGGGGCCTGCCCCAGTCGGACCGAGCGGATTGCTCGAAGTACGGCCTGCTCCGCGTGTTCTGACTCAGTCACGGCGTGCCTCCAGCGGTCCGACTCTCAAGAAAGAAATTGTACCGGCGGACATCCTCGCCGCCTGGCCTTTTCCACCACCTCGGTCTCCCTAAACTGCTGGATACGAACTTTCTCACCCACGTCGGCAGAGAGGGCAGGACGTAGACATCCTCCGAGAAAGCCTCCCAGCCCGCCCCCTGCGTTGGGAGGAACTCCTTCACGCCATCCCAGTCCGCCACCACGCCCACGTCCGGGTCCGGGATGCAGAAGACCTGTTCGTAACCGAGCTGGTCCTCGAACTCCGTCAACTTCTGCGGATTGACCAGCAACATGGGTTCTCCCCAGGCAGTCGAGCCGAAAGCCTTGCACAGCAGGATTGCGGTTCGTGCTTGTCTTATTTATCTCATTAAAACAAGGAGCCACCGTTACCTTCCGTGCGCCGCCAGCGTGCCCCTTCTGCTCGCTGTCGTTGGCTGCGGTTCGGCCACAGTCAGCACCACAGGCGTGAAGCCCTCGGCGAAGTGGGTAGGCCCGGCAGTGCCGAGTCCGGCCGGTGGGACGGTGCAGACAACCATCTACTATGGTCCCTGGCTGTGCAGCGCGGCCTGGATGGAGCGGTGCCAGCGGCGGTGTGCGACACAGGGGCGCACGCTGCTCGGTTGCATCTGGCTGGCGGACATCAAAGGGGACTGGGAGGGACGATTCATGGCCCTTCCAGCGGCGGCTGGCGGTCGCCTCGCAATGACCCACTGCTGCTGCGACTACCCAACCGTCGCCGACGGCGAGCGGCGACGGACGACCTGGAACAACGCACGCGAGGGCTTCCGAGAGGGATGGGCAAGGGAGTTCGGCGCGTGGCCGCAGAACGACGGGGACCACTGGCCCGGACACCACATCTTCGACTTGTGGCATGGCGGTCATCCAACAGCACGCGACAATGTCCTGCCTGTCCCTCCTGCGGTACACAAGGTCATCAACAAGGCGTACCCGGCGTGCTACAGCCCCGGCGGACAATGGAGCATCTCGGGGCCTGACAGGCCCTACGTGGACTAAGGCTATGAGAAAGCTCCTAGAAGAAATCTCGCGCGTCCACTTCCCGAATGCTCCCGCAACGCCTGAACAGGTTGCGGCTTTCCAATCGCGGGTCGGCTGGCAACTCGATGAGGATCTGCGCGCCTTCTACCTGCACTGTGATGGGGCGACGCTGTTCCGTCGGCGTCCCGACGCGAACTACCGCATCCTATCCCTGGCTGAAATCGAGCGGGCCCGCATTTGCCTGCGTGGGGAGGATGACGACTCGATGGGGGCGGCGTCCTGGTACACCCTTGTCTACTGCCAGGACGGCGACTACGTGCTGGTGGACGTGGCGCCCTCGGGTGGCCCGTACCCTCTGCTCGACGCCTACCATGAGACGTACCCTCACGAACTTCGGCAAATAGCGGGCTCATTCCGCGAGTTCCTTGAGCGCGCCCTCGCGAGCGGCAACCGCTTCTACTGGCTGGAGGAATAGGGGGACAGCGGCAGACCTCCTGTGCCAGGGAAGCGGTGGCATGCAGTCCTCACGCTTTGCCGTCATGCGAGTACACATGGCGGAGCGCAACTTCTGGCGCGAGCCGCCAAGTAAAGAGGCGTGGGTGCTTGTCGGATGGCCGCGCGGCGATGCAGTCCCAACGAAGCATCACCGCTCGTCACCGCATCCATACACAACGCCCAAAGAGTTGGTTTGCTTGTCCAAGTGTTGCCGCGCACGCTATTAGAGGGATGGGCGTTTGTTCTCGCGCGCACTAACTGGGGACTCGCAAGGAGAAGCTCCGACAATGCCCTCACGGAGCCGGACCGTCAGAAATCACGCTCGTGATGGAACCCAATTCCTTGACGCGACAGCAGTTTCCGCGAAAGTCGGAACTGATTGCTCCCATCCCAGGCCTGATGCGTTCTCGGGTGTCTGCGATTTCGTGAGGAGGCCGCGTGAGAGTGAGGCGCGGTGCGGCAAAGCTTCGCCGTTCGGCCGGGGCGCCGTGCGCATGGAGGAGAGTGGCGGCCAGAAGCGGAGGGAGGGCCGGCGAGCCCTCAGTCCGGCGTGGCCAATGCCGTCTGTCGTCGTCCATGGACGAGGCTGTCGCGCAGCAGCTCGCATGCGCGTGTCCACTCCTCGAGGTGACGGCCTTGCGGAGGCAGACGCGTTCTGAAGCAGGCGAGCAGATTGAAGGCCATCGCCCGCAGCCAGGCCACCACCTCCAGGGCCGTGCGCGTTGGGCGGCAGGGCTGGCGCGCGTCCTCGCCCAGGACGACGTCC
>NZ_JAAIYB010000481.1 GCF_010894475.1 Myxococcus vastator | reverse complement strand
GGCAGGGGGGGGCGCTGCCCGCGGGCGCGTTCAACGCCGGACGCGAGGCCGTGCGTGTCCAGGCGAAGCAGGCCTTCGCCGACTCGCCGCTGGTGGCGTTGCTGCGTCGCGCGCCCACGGCGGTGGGGGGGGCCGCGCTGCACACCCGCTTCTGGGACCGCGTGTCGCGCCGCTGGGTCGTCACGGTGCTCTTCGTCTCCGCGTTGGGGCTCGCGCTGTGGTGGCCCGCCGGGCCGGACAAGGCGCTGGAGGTGGCGGTGGCGCTGCTGGTGGTGACGTGCCCGTGCGCCATCGGCATCGCCACGCCGCTGGCCTACGAGCTGGTCCAGGCGCGCCTGCGCCGCGGCGGCTTCTTCATCCGGAGCACGGACCTGCTGGACCGGCTGCCCCGCGTGCGAAAGGTGCTCTTCGACAAGACGGGGACGCTGACCTTGGGGCGGCTGGAGCTGGTGGACCGCGCCGCCGTGGCGGGGTTGGCGCCCGCGTCGAGAGACGTCGCCTTCGACCTGGTGTCGCGCAGCAACCACCCCGCCAGCCGGTGCCTGGCGGCCGCGCTGCTCCGGGAGGGCGCGCGCTTCAACCCGGAGGCGCGTGTGGCGGAGCTCGCGGGCCAGGGATTGGAGTTGAATCGAGACGGTGTGCGCTGGCGGCTGGGCCGCGCGGACTGGGCCACCGAGGCGCGGACGGTGGACGCGCCGCGTGTGGAGGTCCTCCTGTCCGGTTCGGGGCTCGCGGCGGGCCCGGTGCTCACGCGGGACGGCGTGCCGGTGGCCTTCTTCCAGCTCCGGGAGTCGGTCCGTCCCGACGCGCGCCGCGAGGTCCAGGCGCTCCAGGACGAGGGCCGCGAGGTGTGGCTCATCTCCGGGGACAGCCAGGGCCGCGTGAAGGAGCTGGCCGCCGCGCTGGGCATCCCCACCCAGCACACCCTGAGCGGCCAGCGTCCGGAGGACAAGGCCGAGGCTGTCGCGAAGCTGGACGCGGCGGACACGCTGTACCTGGGTGACGGCGTCAACGACAGCCTCGCCTTCGAGCGAGCCCTCTGCGCGGGAACGCCCGCCATCGACCGGCCGGTGTTGCCGGGCAAGAGCGACTTCTTCCTCCTGGGCGAAGGCCTGGGCGCCATCCGCGAGGCACTGCGGTTGTCGGCCCGGCTGCGCCAGGTGGTGCGCCGGCTGCTGGTCCTGGCGGTGGGCTACAACGGGGTCGCCGTCTCCGTGTGCCTGGCCGGCTGGATGACGCCCCTGCGCGCCGCCGTGGCCATGCCCGCGACCAGTCTGGCCACCGTGCTCTTCACCGTGTGGTGGCTGTCCGCCTCACGCGAGCGCGCCGTCGCCACGCCCACGCCGCCGCTGCGGGAGGTGCCGGCATGAACGTCCTCGTCCTCCAGGTCTTCGTGAGCCTGATGCTCGTCGCCAGCTCGGTGCTGCTGTTCGTCTACAGCGTGCGCCACCGAGACCACGAGCACGCCGACCGGCTCTCGCTCTTCCCGCTCGAGGACGACAGCGCCGCTCCGGCGCCGCGTGCCCCCGAGCCCCCGTCCTCCGCTTCCCAGGAGTGAAGCCGTGCATCAGCAACGAATCATCTATGACGACACCACGGTCCGGCGCTTCATCATCGCGTCGGTGCTGTTCGGCATCGTGGGCATGGCGGTAGGGGCGCTGGTGGCCAGTCAGCTCGCCTGGTGGCAGGCGAACCTGGGCATCCCCTATACGACGTACTCCCGCCTGCGCCCGCTGCACACGAACGCGGTCATCTTCGCCTTCGTGGGCAACATGATGTTCGCGGGCATCTACTACTCCACGCAGCGGCTGTTGAAGACGCGCATGGCGTCGGACCTGCTGTCGAAAATCCACTTCTGGGGCTGGCAGCTCATCATCGTCGCGGCGGCGATTTCGCTGCCCCTGGGCATCACCACCTCCAAGGAGTACGCGGAGCTGGAGTGGCCCATTGACGTGGCCATCGCCGTCATCTGGGTCGTCTTCGCCATCAACTTCTTCTGGACGCTGGCCAGGCGCCACGAGAAGAACCTCTACGTCGCCATCTGGTTCTACATCGCGACCATCGTCACGGTGGCGGTGCTGCACATCGTCAACAGCCTGGCGCTGCCGCTGTCGGGGGTGAAGAGCTACTCCGTCTTCGCGGGCGTCCAGGACGCGCTGGTGCAGTGGTGGTACGGCCACAACGCCGTCGCCTTCTTCCTCACCACGCCCATCCTGGGCATCATGTATTACTTCCTGCCCAAGGCGGCGGAGCGGCCGGTGTATTCGTACCGGCTGTCCATCATCCACTTCTGGGCCCTGGTCTTCATCTACATCTGGGCCGGTCCGCACCACCTGCTCTACACAGCGCTGCCGGACTGGGCGCAGTCGCTGGGCATGATTTTCAGCGTCATGCTGTGGGCGCCGTCGTGGGGCGGCATGCTCAACGGCCTGCTCACGCTGAAGGGCGCCTGGTACAAGCTGCGCGAGGACCCCGTCCTCAAGTTCCTCATCGCGGGCGTCACCTTCTACGGCATGGCCACCTTCGAGGGGCCGCTGCTGTCCATCAAGTCGGTGAGCGCGCTGGGCCACTACACGGACTGGATTGTCGGCCACGTCCACAGCGGCGCGCTGGGGTGGAACGGCTTCATGGCGGCCGGCATGTTCTACTGGCTGGTGCCCAGGCTGTACGGCACGAAGCTGCACTCGCCCAAGGCGGCGGACGCGCACTTCTGGCTCGGGACGGTGGGCATCCTCCTCTACATGGTCTCCATGTGGATCAGCGGCGTCACGCAGGGCCTCATGTGGCGCGCGGCGAACCCCGACGGCACGCTGCTCTACCCGAACTTCGTGGAGACGCTGCTGGCCATCCGGCCCATGTACATCGTCCGCTTCGCCGGCGGGTCCATGTACCTGGTGGGCTTCATCATGATGGCGTGGAACCTGTGGAAGACGGCCCGCGCCGGCAAGGCCGTGGACGGAGAGGCGACCATCGTCGTGGAGCCGCCCGCCGCCGCGCCCGCGCCCACCCGGGCCCCGGCGCCCGGCTGGGTGCAGGTCGTCACCGGCCGGCCGCTGGTGTTCGCCATCGCCATCCTCACCGTGACGATGTTCCTCGGGTGGGCGAAGCCGGTGCGCGCGGTGGTGCTCCTGGGCGCCATCATCGTGCTGGGCGAGTTCGCCTGGATTGTCACCCGCAGGGACCGTGAAGCAGGCCGGCCGTCGTGGTTCGGGCTCATCGAGGGCCGGCCGCTGGCCTTCACGGTGCTCACGCTCATCGCCATCCTGATTGGCGGTGTGGCGGAGCTGCTGCCCACCATCATGCTCAAGCAGGCGGTGCCGGCGCACGGCCAGGCGCAGGCGCCGTACTCGCCGCTGGAGCTCCAGGGCCGCGACCTCTACGTCCGCGAGGGCTGCTACACCTGCCACTCGCAGATGATTCGCCCCTTCGTGGCGGAGACGCAGCGCTACGGCGACGTGTCCCGCGCGGAGGAGTTCATCTACGACCACCCCTTCCAGTGGGGCAGCAAGCGCACGGGGCCGGACCTGCACCGGCTGGGCGGCAAGTACCCGAACCTGTGGCACTACACGCACATGATGGACCCCCGGGCGACGAGCCCCGGCTCCAACATGCCGCCGTATCCGTGGCTGGCCGAGCAGCGCATCGTCGTGAAGGACGCGCCGAAGAAGCTGGCGCTGATGCAGCGGCTGGGCGTGCCGTACTCCAACGCGGACGTGGACGGCGCCGAGGCGCGCCAGAGGTCGCAGGCGGAGGGCATCACCGCGGACCTGGCGGCGCAGGGTGTCCAGGTGGCGTGGGATTCGGAGATGGTGGCCATCATCTCCTACCTCCAGCGCCTGGGACGTGGGCCGCAGGACCTGCCCGCGCCGCCGGAGAAGTCGCCCGCGCCGCCGGCGCGTCTGCCCGCCGCCACCATCGCCATTGAGGAGGGCCGCTGATGTACAAGCAATTCTATCAGGGGATGTCGCTCACCGAGCTGCCCCTCTTCGCCCTGGTCCTGTTCATCGCGGTGTTCCTCGGCGTCGTCGCCTGGGTGTTCGTGGCGCGGCGCAGCGGGGACTTCGACGCGCTCGCGCGGATGCCATTGAGCGAGCAGGGGGAGGGCGGCCATGAGCAGTGACAAGTCGCTGTTGCACTCCGTCTATGACGGCATCGAGGAGCACGACAACCACCTGCCCAACTGGTGGCTGTTCATCCTCTGGACGTCCATCGTCTTCAGCGCGGGCTACTGGTTCTGGTACCACATCGCCGAGGCGGGGCCCGGACAGCTCGGTGAGTACGCCGCCGAGGCCGCGGAGGTGGCGAAGCGCGCGTCCGGGAACACCCCGGCGTCCGACGACATTCTGCTCGCGCTGGCCAGGGACCCGGCCTCCCTGGACAGCGGCAAGCAGGTGTTCCAGGCGAACTGCGCGGCCTGCCACGGCGCGCAGGGACAGGGCCTCATTGGTCCCAACCTGACGGACGCGTACTGGATGCACGGCGGCGGCCCCATGGCCATCCACAAGGTCGTGGCGGACGGCGTGGTGGCCAAGGGCATGCCCGCGTGGGAGCGCACCCTGGGGGCCGAGCGCGTCAAGGCCGTCACCGCCTACCTGCTCACGCTCAAGGGTACCGACGCGCCCGGCGGCAAGGCGCCGCAGGGCGAGCCCGAGCAGCCGTAGCTCACGGAGAGGAAACAGCCCATGTCTGCGGAACCGCGGCGGGATGGCCCGCGCATCGACCAGCTCACGTCCATCCACGCGGATGGCTCGCGGCTGGCGCTCCACCCGGCGGACGTGCGCGGCCGGTTCATCACCCGGCGGCGGGTGGGCTTCGCGGTCCTCATCGCCGTCTATCTGGCCCTGCCGCTGGTGGAGGTGGGGGGCCACCCGGCAGTGCACCTGGACGTGGCGGCGCGCCGCTTCTATCTGTTTGGCGGCACGTACAACGCGCAAGACTTCTGGCGCGTCCTGTTCCTGCTGACGTCGGTGGGCTTCGGCCTGCTGTTCTTCACCGCGTGGCTGGGCCGCGTGTGGTGCGGCTGGGCGTGTCCCCAGACGGTGTTCCTGGAGGCGCTCTATCGCCCGATTGAGCGGTTCTTCGATGGGCCCCGGGAGCGGCGGCTGAAGGTGGCGCGGGAGCCCTGGACACCCGCGCGGGTGGTGCGGGCGGTGCTCAAGCATGGCGCGTACGCGGCCGTGTCGATGCTCATCTCACACGCGGCCTTGAGCCTCTTCGTCTCGGCGGGTGGGCTCGTCGCGATGGTGTCCGAGGGCCCGGTGGCCTCGCCGGTGGCCTTCGCCTGGGCCATGGTCGTGACGGGCGCGCTGTACTTCAACTTCGCGTGGTTCCGTGAGCAGCTCTGCGTGGTGGTGTGTCCCTATGGCCGGCTCCAGTCCGCGATGCAGGATGGGGACTCGCTCATCGTCGGCTATGACACGCGGCGCGGAGAGCCTCGGGGGCGGCTGCTCAAGGTGCCTCCTGGCGCCACGGCGCCGCCGCGCGGCGACTGCGTGGACTGCTTCAGGTGCGTGGCCGTGTGCCCCACGGGCATCGATATCCGCAATGGCTTGCAGATGGACTGCCTGGCGTGCGCGCAGTGCGTGGATGCGTGCGACGGCGTCATGGACAAGCTGGGCCGGCCGCGAGGACTCATCCGTTATGACTCGCTCAACGGCCTGGACGGACAGCCGCGGCGGGTGCTCCGGCCCCGGCTGTTCCTCTACGGCGCGTTGATGCTGGTGGCGGTGGTGGGCCTCACGCTGAGCCTGGTGCGGCGCGTGCCCTTCGAGGCGAACCTGCTGCGCTTCCAGGGCATGCCCTACGTCGTCGAGCAGGGCACGGTGCGCAACCAGTTCGAGCTGCACCTGGTGAACAAGAACCCCTCCGAGACGGTGCTCACCATTCGCGTGGACAGCCCCGTGCCGGCGAAGGTGGTGGTGCCGCAGGCGCAGGTGACGCTCGGCTCGCTGGAGAGCTTCCGGGTGCCGCTGTTCATCACCGTGGACCGGAGCGGCACGGAGCTGCCGTTCCACTTCACCGTCGAGGTGGCGGACGCGGCCTCCGGGGAGGTGAAGCGCATGGAGGCCCGGTTCCTGGGGCCCGCCCCTACGGGAGGGTAGGGCAAGGTGCCCCGCTCCAGGGGGCGCGGTGGCGCAAGGGGTGCGC
>NZ_JAAIYB010000480.1 GCF_010894475.1 Myxococcus vastator | reverse complement strand
GCGGGAAGGGCAGCGGCGGGGATGTGGCGACGAGCTTCGCCGGAGGCGTGCTGCGCTACCGTCGCTACGACGTGGCGCCGTTGATTGAGGCGAGCAATACCGGACGGCTGCGCGCGGCGCTGGCGGAGTCTCCGTCGGTGGACGTGTGGCGGCTGCCTTCGCCCCGGGTGTCCATGGCGTATGCCTTCACGGGCGAGAGCGCCTCGACGCGGGTGCTGATTGGTCAGGTGGAGGCGCGGCTGGAGGAGGCGGGCCGCCGGAGCTTCGTGGAGCGCTCGGACACGCTGGGCCACGCGATTGAGGACGGGCTGAGCGGCGGTGACTTCCGGGCCTTCTCCGCGGCCGTGAAGGCGCAGCACGCGCTGCTGCTGGAACTGGGGCCGCTGGAGACGGAAGGCATGCGCCGGGTACTGGCGCTGGCGGCAGCGTATGGCGCCGCAGGCAAGTTGTCCGGGGCGGGTGGCGGGGACGGCTGCATTCTGTTCGCACCGGATGCGCAGGTGCGTGCGGAGATGTGCAAGGGATTGGAAGCCCGAGGCTTCCACACGCTGCTTCTGGATGCGGAACCCGGCGTGCGTGGCGAGGCCCAGGTGGCGCCCCGGTTGCGGACCTGGGTCGACGCTCTAATCTGAACACCTGTTTTCGATGACTCGCCAGCTCTCTGTCTTGCGGCCCAATGCAGGGGAAATTGACCTGGCAATGAAGTTGCTTGGCGCAGAGGACCTCTTCGTTACTGGACACTGAGCGAAATATGAGCGAGCGGATTGTCGCGCTATATCGTTTCGGGGTTTCTGAGCAGGTTGTTACTGGACTCAGGAGCGTACTCCATCGCGCAGGAGCTTCTTTGGCGCGTCCCCAGGATGGGCGCACCTTTATCATTGATGCAGAAGGGGAACAGATTCCCTCACCGGAGACTTCCCTGCTGCGGCTCCTTCGAGAGCAGCGTGAAGTTGCTTTCCAGTGGTGGCTGGGCGCTCAGGAGGACATTTACTGTCGTGTCCGAGTCATGGGGGAGGTCATTGTCGTGGAGTTTGGGCTTGAGGGGACGTCGCCACAGGACCGAGCTCTCGTTGGAGAAGTGCTCCTGGAGTATGTCCGCAACGAGCGTGAGCATGTCATCGCGTTCATTTATGACCCCGAGGGGGTGACTGAAGATCGCGACTGGGACGATCACTTCGTGCGAGGTGAACTCATTGACTGGCGCTACTCTGACGTCGGATTCCCAGATGTGTTGGTGGTCCGTGAGACGATTCAGTTTCGTCTGAAGAACGCTCCAAGGAATGTCGAGCGAGTCGCGGATGATGGACTTGTCGTCATGACGTGGAGGCCCTCTGGCGCGTAGGTGCCCGGACGATTACTGCCTTGCGGGTGAGCGTTTGACGAGGGGCAAAACGGAAGCGTAGCACGATGAGTGGGATTTCCCTGTCGCGGCGCGAGTCGCAGGTGGATTTCGTGGCTGGCAACGCCGAATCAGAACGCAAGGTGAGGGCGCCAATGGATTTGGTAAAGCTCGGCATTCCCTATGGGTTCCTTCGGGAGAGGACGCGGCTTACTTGGCGCGAGGTTCTTTTCGGCATGGACAACGAGCTCTTGTCTTCCGAGGTGCCGGTCGAAAAAGCTGTCGAGCAGCTCGGCATCGAAGATGGGCCTGCGCGGGCGCTCGTTGATCTGGCGGGCCTGGAGCCGTGGAGGTCGCCTCGTGACTACGTGGGGGCACTCGCGGATGCCGAGGCAAGGCAGGACGCCGAGGCGATAAAAGGCAAGTGGCTCTACCTCGTGTTGGATTGGGTGTTCATCAACAGGGAGCACTTCGCTGATCCGCTGGAGATGGTCGAGAAGATCTATGCCGATTTTGGGTACCCAGAGCGTATCGCCCGGTTCATCCGATACATGCCTTCTGACGAGCCCGATCTTGGTAGCCGCGAGTTGAACGAGCAGAGGCTCTACGGCCAGTGGAAGAACTGTTTGGACGAGCTGTCGGTCGAGTATTCTCCCCGCGGTGCTGGTACCTGAGGAGGAGCGCGTGAGAGACAGCGCCGTCATCGATCGCGGGTGGGGCCCATGAGCACTTTCGAGGGGGCGCGAGCACTTGATGAGATTGCACGACAATGGGCGCTGCATGACGGGAGGATTCTGTCGATAACGGCGCGCGTCGCAGCTGTCAGTGGAGTGCGACTGGAACTCGTGTGCTCCCCTCGACCAGAAAGCCCCGTGGCAGAGTTGCGCATCCTCTTTTCGGAAGTGACCCGGCTCGAATTCCGATGGTCTGAGGACCAGGAGTTCTATTTCGTTCCTGGTTACAAGGCGCTCATTCAGTCATCGGGAATGGTCTATTTCTCCCTCGACCCATACGACGATACGGTCGCGGCGATCGACCCGAGGGATGCCAGCGTCATCGAGGCGCACGGACTCCTTGCTGACTTCGTGATGAAGTCTGGCTGATTGGTACTGCTTTCCAGTGCTCCAGGGCGCCAGGGAATCGCATTCTCGGCTGCACATGTTGCGCAGAGGCACCCGGCCGTGGGCTGCGCGGTGGGGATTCATGCAAAAACCGTCAATGACTGTCGTGATGTTGTGCGGAACACTTGTTGCTGGGTGCAATGGAGGAGAGGAGGAGAAGCCGGATCTCGTCGCGGCTTCGATCTCGCCCTCGAGCCAGGCGGTCGTCTCCTCGGCAGTCGAGGCGTCGCTCTTGTGCGTCGAGACGTACGTCCATGCGGGTACGTTGGCCGGACGCCTACACCTCATCTCTCGCGGCGGCATGTGGCTCCGCGAGAGATGGGCACAACCCCGGTCGTGTCCGCGGCTCGTCAGCGGTGGCGCTTCGATGCCGTCCCGCGCATCTCGTTGAGCGCGTCCTCCACGGCCGCGCGCAGCTCCTCGATGATGGTGTCGAGGAACGGCCGGCGCTGGAGGTCTTCGGTAATCCAGGGGTCCATGATGACGGAGCGCAGCACGGTGATTCGGCCCTCCTCGCCACGCCCCGAGGTCGCGCCGCTTCCCAGCAGGCGCGTCTTGTAGTCATCGAAGAACTTCTTGCCGTAGTCCTCCTCGATGAAGTCCGTGGTGCTCACCAGGAGCCGGTAGCCGTAGATGTCGCGGCCGTCGGCTTTGACGCCCAGACGCTCGTAGATCTTCCGGTTGAAGGTGTTCGCCTCCTCCAGGCTCGGATTGAGGCCCTGCCCGGAGGTGAAGTTGAAGGCGTAGGTGAGGATGTTGAGGTCCGCGCCCGTCTCGCGCAGCAACTCCAGTTCCTCCTCCCCCGACGCGGTGAGGAGCTTCTCCTGCGGCACGCCCATGATTTGATGCCGCAGGGTCTCCAGCGCCTGCTGCTCTCCGCCGTACTTGCGCTTGAGGGGCTCGGAGAGCTTGAAGCGCGGGCCCGGCACCACGACGTAGTCACTGGCCGCGGAGTTCATCATCAGCAGCCGGGCGTGGAACAGCTTGCAGTTGTAGAGCGCCCTCCCGAGGATCTTCCCGTAGCCCCGCTGGTCTGGTGGGACGACGGCATGGCTCAGGTACACGCCCGCCGCCGCGGCGCCGGGCTTGGAGCCCTCGATGCCGTACTTGCCCACGGTGAGGTCCTCCTGGCTCCCCGCCGTGTTGATGTAGGGCGCTTCGAAGGCCACCAGGCTGCGCATGGACTGATTGCGGTAGCACAGGGCTCCAGCGGGGTAGGGCAGGTAGCCCGTCTTGTGCGGGTCCACGGTGATGGTGTCCGCCTCGGGGAGCGCCTCGAACTGCTGCGTCACGTACCGGCTCAGGGGCAGCACCGGCGCGGGCGGGCCCGCGCGGCTCTTGTCGGTGCTCGGCGGCGCGCGCAGGAGCGAGGCGAAGTACCCGCCCCAGGCCGCGTCCGCGTGCACGCAGAACGACATGCCCTGCGGATGGTACTTCTGCCGGCGGAGCGCCAGCACGGACGCGAGCGGGTCCACCAGCCCCTCCTCCGTCGTCCCCATCACCGCCGTCACCGCGATGACGGGCTGCCGGTCCGCCTTGCACTGGTCCAGCCGCGCCTCCAGTGCCGACGCGTCCATGCGCCCCTCTTCATCCAGGGGGATGCTGAACATGTGGTCCGCGCCGATGCCCAGAATCGCCGCCGCCTTGGGGAGCGAGTAGTGCTTGGAGCCGGGGACCATGAACACGGGGGCCGGGATGTCCCCCAGGTAGCGGCGGGTGAACTCCACGAGCCCCAGGTCCTGAAGCATGTAGTTGCCCACGCGCGCCGTCAGCGTCTCCACCGGAATGGAGAACTCCTCCTGGATGCGGGTGGGGATGCCCAGCACCTCGTCCACGTCCAGGTTCAACGCCTGCCACGCATCCAGGTCGAGCAGGCGCGCCCGGGTCCCCGAGGGCAGCGTCACCTGAAGCGACTTCGCCGCGGCCAGCGCGGACTCCCGCTGGATGGCCTCGCGCAGGGACAGGGGATAGAACTTCAGGTTTCGCGCGGCCCACATCGCCTCGATGTTGGCGGTGGTGCCACCGCTGGTGAGGTGACTCCAGGGGCGGATGTCGCCCTTCTGGGTGTAGCCCACCATCCGGCACAGGTCCTCGCCGGCCCGGACCTCCAGCACCGTCGTCAGCGGCGAGGCCTCCAGCGCGACGTTGTTCTGATTGTAGAGCATCGCCGCGAAGTAGCCGGCCATGCCCGGGAGCGTCTGGTCCCAGGTCATGTGGCCCTGGTAGCGCATGCTGAAGAACGGCGCGGACTTCTTCAGCTCGGCCAGAAGGTTGTTGAACTCCGTGTGCAGCGTGTCGAGCGCCCGGAGGTAGCCCGGATCTCTCTTGATGCTCTGGGTGATGGCGGGAGGGTCCATCGGGTGGAAGTTCCGGCGCCAGAAGGCGTGGTCCCTCAAGGCCTCCAGCACCAACTGCTCGAAGACGTCCGCGTTCTCCGCGCGGGGCCCCAGGAACCACGCCTCCACGTCCCGCCCGTCCTCGATGGGGGCTTCCCTGCCGTGGGTTGACTCCCACAGCAGCTCTCGGTGCGCGAGCTGGTTGGTCTTCAGTCGCTCGCGCAACGCCTGCTTCAATTCATCCAGGGCACGACTCGAGTAGTCCGGCTGGGACTTGTGGGCCATGTGGGGCTCCTTGCGTCAGGGAAAGACCATGGCCAGACACAGGGCGTGGGCGGGCGGCCACGGTCGCGCCAGATATACCTGACGCACCCTCAATCCCTCTCGTCATGTCGCGCGGCTGTCGGTTCATGACAGTCATCAGCCCTCCGGGGCGGTCCATCCCGCCCGGCCCGCGGGACTCCGCGCTGGGCTGGAGGTGCCAACGTCTCGTGCTCGACACTCTCGTGGGCCTCTGGTACGCGCTGCGCCGGTGCGCTCCGACCGGTTCCTGAAAGCCATATCAAGCACGGCCCAGCATCCATGGGCGCCTTGGCTCCTCATCGGCGCGGGGGCGTGGCTGCTGCGCGTCGCGGGCTTCTTCCACCGGGGTGGTGCCCTGGGCTACCCGGTGGACTACGACGAGGGCGTCTACTTCAGCGCCGCGGCGCTGTTGACGCACGGGGTGTTGCCCTACCGTGACTATTTCTTCGTCCACCCGCCCGGCATCGTGGTGCTGCTGGGGCCGCTGGCCGCGCTCGGCGGGCGCGTTGACGCGGCCACGGCGTTCTCGGTGGTGCGTGGGTTCATCCCGCTGCTCGGGGCCCTGAGCGCGGTGCTGTGTGGCCGCATCGTTCAGGCGCGCTGGGGAACGCGCGCGGGAGTCGTGGCGGCGCTCGTCTATGCCCTCTCCCCGGAGGCGGCGGCCACGGAGCGGGGCCCCTTCCTGGAGCCAGCGCTGAACCTCGCCTGTCTGGGGACGGCGTGGGTGTTGCTACGCCCCGCGGACACCGGACGGGCGTTGCGCCGGGATGTCTGCGCGGGCGTCCTGCTCGCGACCGCGTGCGCCATCAAGCTGACCGCGGGGGTGTGGGTGGTCGCGGTGGCGTGGGCGTTGGGAGGAGCGGGTGACCTCAGGCGGGCCCGCCGAGTGATAGGCGTCGCCGCTTTCACGGGGCTCCTGTGGGTGGGGCCTTTCCTCGCCGTCGCCGCGGGCCCGATGGTGGAGGGGCTCCTGCGCTTCCAACTGCAGCGGCCACCTGATGGGGAGCTGGAGCCGGTGCGCCGGCTGCTCACCATCCTGGGGGAGGGGCAC
>NZ_JAAIYB010000047.1 GCF_010894475.1 Myxococcus vastator | reverse complement strand
CTTCGAACCCATGTGAACCCCCTCCTCCGACTTCGACCCCAAACGGGGTCAGGAGGGCGAAGCTAGCTGTCCTGTGGACGACCTTGCAAAACCTCGGGCGCTTTCGGGGGCGCCGTGACGACGCCAGCCGGTCCCCTCAGCTTCGCGAAGCCACCCCGAGGCCGATGATGACCAGCATGGCCACATGGAACCAGCCCACGTTGCGCGCGAGCACGGCCCAGCCCTCCCCTGAGCCCGGGGCGGTGCCACGCCGGATGGCCGCCAGTTCCTGGTAGCCCAACACGAGGCCCACGAGCCCCGGCACGAACCCGATGAACCCCACCGTGGCGAAGATGAGCGCCAGCGTCGCGCGTTGGGACGGCTTCTCCCCCAGCGCGACGGTGTGGCAGTGAAGGCAGAGCATGCGCCCCACCTGCCACCTGCGGCAGCCTTCACACAAGAAGGTGCCACAGCGGCTGCACGTTCCCTCCGCGGGGCGCTCGGGATGAAGGGGGCACAACGCGACCGTCGCTTCCATGCCCTTTCTCTACCACGTCCCCGGAGCGTCACGCCGACGCCACCCGTCCTTTCAGAGGGCGCAAGCCCCCGTTCGCACATGGGAATTACGTAGAAGAATTGCATCCTGACCCAGGCGCGCCCCGAACGCTTGCTTGATATAGCGTTTCCCGCTGACGCTCCCAATTCCATGCGAGCCCAGCCTCCTCAAGGGAGAATTCACATGCGCATCGTTTCAAAAGCGGTCCGCGGCCTTTCCGCACTGGTCGGCGCGGCGGCCCTGGCCTCCATCGGTTGTGGTGATGTCCCGGACGCTTCGGAGAGCCCCCAGACCGAGCTTCAGCAGACAAGCGCGCCTCTGGATTGCCTCTCCTCCATCAAGCCGGAGCGGGAGCTGCTCATCCAGGACGCGGCAGTGGTGAATGACCCGGCGCGCACGGCCTGGTCCGGCGCGCTGCCCCAGGGGCGCGGCGTCGCGGACGGCGCGTGGAGCTTTGGTCGGCGCATGGCGGAGCTGAGCGGCGAAGTCGCCCCCTCCGAGTTCATTCACGACTCGCTCCAGCGCGGTGCGGAGCAGGACGCGGGCACCCGCGCGCGCGTGTCCCAGCTCCTCGAAGCGTGGCCGAAGCTCGCGGACGGCACCTTGGACCTGACGAAGGCGCCACTGCGCTTGAAGGCCATCCTCAACCACGCGGGCTCGCGCAATGCGGACCGGCGCAGCGCCGGCGAAGGCCACCTGGTCTTCGAAGCAGTCGACGCGGACGGCACGCCGCTGAACCTCAGCGTCACCCTCGTGTATGACCTGCCGTCTCCCAAGCCCTCGGACGCGCTCCACTGGGCCCGTCAGTGGCATGACCTCGCCACGCAAGCGCCTGGAACGGAAGCGTTCAACACCACGCTCCAGGCTGTTACCGACCGCTTCACCGCCGCCCCGGGGCGGGTCCAGGTGGGCACGACGGACCCGCGCCTCGACTCAGGGCACTCGAACTCCATCGAGGCGCGACGCCTCGCGAAGGACTTCGGAGCCCTGCTGTGCACCGACAGCGCGGCCCCCACCGTGACGCTCCTCTCGCCGGTCCCCGGCAGCGCCCTGCGCGGCACGGTCACCCTGTCGGCGAGCGCCTACGATGACCTTGGCGTCACGCGCGTGGACTTCTTCTCCGGGTCCACCCTCATCGCCTCCGACACCCAGCCTCCCTTCATCGTGGACTGGAACACGGCGACGTCCCCTCCGGGAACCCGGGTGCTGACAGCCCAGGCCTTCGACGCGGACGACAACATGGGCGTCTCCGACCCGGTGAGCGTCATGGTGGACAACTCCCCTCCCGTCATCATCTCCGGCCCGCCCCAGTACAACCAGCACAGCCTGAACTATGTACGCGGCAACATCACCGTGGGCTGGTCCGTGACGGACCAGGGCCTCTCCGGCGTGGCCCTGGCGGAGTTCTTCCAGGAGGGCTACCTCAAGGGCTCGCTGACGGGCCACTCGGGCCTCGGCTACAACTTCTCGTGGGACACGCGGGTGCTGGCCAATCGCTCCTACAGTTTGATCCTGCGCGCGACCGACAGAGCAGGCAATGTCGCGACGCACACCCGTTCGCTGATCGTCGACAACGCGGCGCCCACGTCCGTCCTGCTCGCGCCCCTCAACGGCGCGGTCGTCAGTGGCGTCGTCACGCTGTCCGCCAATGCGAGCGACAGCCAGTTGCTCCACTACGTCGTCTTCGAAATCGACGGTGTGCTTCAGTATCCCTACTCGACCACCGCGCCATTCACCCGCGCGTGGGACACCACGGGCAAGTCCGGTACGCACGTGATTGTCGCCATTGCGTATGACCGCGCGGGCAACAGCCGACGCAGCAACGCCGTGACGGTCACCGTCCCGTGAGCCGCGGGCAGGCACGGGCGTCCCGGTAGCGTTCCACCCGGTTCAGCCTGGCCGGGTGGCCTCACGTCCTCTGCCAAGGGGCCGCGCCAGACCTGCTGGCGCGGCCTCGCTACCTCACGGAGCGAGCCTTCAACGCATCCGCGAGGAAGTCGATGAACGTCCGAATGCGCGTGGCGAGGTGCTCGTGGCCGATGTGCACGGCGTGGATGAGCTCGATGTCCCCCGCGCTGTACTTCTCCAGCACCGCGACGAGCCGGCCCGATGCGAGGTCGGGCTGGACATGATAGCCGCCGAGCCGCGCCAGGCCCACGCCCTCCAGCACGAGCTGGCGCAGCACGACCCCGCTGTTGCCGTGGACATTGCCTGACACCGGCACCGAGAACGCCTCGCCGCTCGAAGGGTCCCGGAAGGGCCATTCGTCGGCGGGGCGCCGGAAGTTGAACCTCAGGCAGTTGTGTCGGGCGAGGTCCTCCGGCCGCCTCGGTGTGCCATGCGCCTTGAGGTACGCGGGCGACGCCACGATGACACGGCGGCTTTCGAGCAGCTTCCGCGCCTTGAGGCTGGAGTCCCGCAGCGGCCCCGTCCGGATGGCGACGTCCGTCCGCTGGTCCATCAGGTCAATCACCGTGTCCGTCGACGTGACGTCGAGCTCGACCTGCGGGTACAGGGCGAGGAACCGGGGCACGAGCGGCAGCACGTGGACCTCTCCAAACGCCACGGAGGTGTTCACCCGCAACAGCCCGCGCGGCACCACGTTGCCTGTCGTCACGAGGCTTTCCGCGTCATCAATCTCCGCGAGGATGCGCCGCGCCCGCTCCAGGTAGAGCGCCCCCTCCGGCGTCAGTTGCAGCGCGCGCGTCGAGCGCACGATGAGCGAGGTGCCCAGGCGGTCCTCGATTCGGGCGATGAGCTTGCTGACGGCCGAGGGAGACAGCCCCAGCTTGCGGCCCGCCGCGGAGAAGCTCCCACTGTCGGCCGTGGCCAGGAAGACGCTCATCTCCCCCGCGCGGTTGTCCACCGGACCTCCTGTGAATCGGATTCACAGGTACTTTGACATTATGGACGTTTCCTCTCAAGGGCGCCGCCGCTACATGACGCATGCGTTCACTCACCTGAAAACGGCAGACCTCTGGAGAAGACATGGACTTGCAACTCACCGGGAAGACGGCGCTCGTCACGGGAGGCACCGCGGGCATCGGGCTGGCCATCGGGGCACGGCTGGCCGCTGAGGGAGCACACGTCGTGATTCCCGGTCGCTCGCGGGGGAAGCTCGATGCGGCGGTCGCCCACATCGAGCAGGCCCACCCCGGCACGTCCGGACGCGTGCGGACGGTGCTGGCGAACCCGGCCGACGCAGAGGGCGCCGCGCTCCTCGCGCGTGAGCTTTCCGACGTGGACATCCTGGTCAACAACCTCGGCATCTACGAGTCCAAGGCGTTCGGCGACATCAGCGACGAGGACTGGCGCAAGTACTTCGAGGTGAACGTCCTGAGCGGCGCCCGCCTGGCACGCCAGTACCTGCCGGGAATGCTGAAGCGCAACTGGGGCCGCATCATCTTCATCGCCAGTGACTCCGCGCTCGTCATCCCACCGGACATGATTCACTACGGGATGACGAAGTCCGCCCAACTCTCGATTTCACGAGGCCTGGCGGCGACGACGAAGGGCACCCGCGTCACGGTCAACTCCGTGCTTCCAGGGACGACCCGCTCCGAGGGCATCGGAGACTTCTTCAAGAGCGTCGCGTCGAACCCGAACGCGCCCATGGCCGAAATCGAGGCGGAGTTCTTCCGGAAGGAGCGGCCGACCTCCCTGCTCCAGCGCGTCATCGAGGCCGAGGAGATCGCCGCGCTCGTGGCCTTTGTCGCGAGCCCCTTGTCTTCCGCCACCAATGGCGCCGCGCTACGGGCCGATGGTGGCGTCGTCCCCACCCTCGCGTGAACCCACACCAAGACCGCGTACGAGGCGCATGACCATGGACTATCGACGACTCGGAGCCTCTGGACTCCAGGTGCCCGTCCTCAGCTTCGGTGCCGGCACCTTCGGAGGCCAAGGGCCTCTCTTTGGCGCCTGGGGAGACACCGCCGCGAACGAGGCCCGGCGGATGGTGGACATCTGCATCGAAGCGGGCGTGACGATGTTCGACACGGCCGACGTCTACTCGAACGGAGCGTCGGAGGAAGTCCTCGGCGCGGCGCTCCATGGCCGACGCCAGCAGGCCCTCATCTCGACGAAGGTCTCGCTGCCCACGGGCGACGGCCCCAATGACGCCGGCTCGTCGCGGTCCCATCTCATTCGAGCGTGTGAAGCGTCTTTGCGCCGGCTCGGCACCGACTACATCGACCTCTTTCAACTGCACGCGTTCGACGCCGCGACCCCCATCGAGGAAGTGCTGTCGACCTTGGACGAGCTCGTGCGCCAGGGGAAGGTTCGATACGTCGGTGTTTCGAACTTCTCGGGCTGGCACCTGATGAAGTCGCTCGCCGTCGCCAGGCAGTACGGCTACCCCCGCTACGTCGCACACCAGGCCTACTACTCGCTCGTTGGGCGCGATTACGAGTGGGAGCTCATGCCGCTTGCGTTGGACCAGGGTGTCAGCGCGATGGTCTGGAGCCCGCTCGGCTGGGGCCGTCTCACCGGCAAGGTCCGGCGCGGTGAGCCGCTGCCAGCGGTGAGCCGTCTGCACCAGACCGCCGACTTCGGTCCCGCCGTCGACGACGAGCATCTGTTTCGCGTGGTGGATGCCCTCGACGACGTCGCCAAGGAGACCGGCAAATCAATCCCACAAATCGCCTTGAACTGGCTGACGACGCGTCCGACCGTCGCCAGCGTCATCATCGGCGCGCGGACCGAAGCGCAGCTTCGCGACAACCTCGGTGCCATCGGATGGTCACTCACACCGGAGCAGCTCGCGAAGCTTGACGCGGCGAGCTTCAAGACACCGCCCTACCCTTACGCCCCGTACTACAAGCTGGGTGACTTCACGCGGCTCAACCCGCCCCTGTTCCCCGCGCCCTCGGTGTAGGCTTGCTCCGATTCCGTGGCGCTCCCGCGCGTTCCCTGGTGGTGCTGCACTCGAACGAGCCGGACGACAAGCGAGGGGGCGTCCCCATCCGTGGAGCAGGGCTTCGCCAGGTATCGGGAGTGGCCATGTTCGTTGGAATCCCAACGAAAGCGTGCAGCGACCTGCCGGGCGCGGGTAAGGTGAGGCGTCATGCCGCCGCGCCCTCCGCACGATAGACACCTCCCCTCATCGGCCATCTCGAGGTTCGTCGACACCGCGCGCATCGAAGCACTGCTGGCGCCGTACCTGCCGGCCCCGCAAGAGCGCGCCTTCGTCGTCCGGTGCGTGCTCGGCGAAGGGCCGGCGCACCACCGCGGCGCCAACTACGTGCTGCTCTCGCTGCTCGGGCTGGTGCTCGAGCGGGTGGCACACGGTGACCGCGAAGCCCTGGACCTCGGCGCGTCCCAGGAGGTCCCCATGCGGCTGCCGCCACACCTCGCGCGGCCCGACGACGCGCCCAGCTATCCGCTGCCGCTCCCCAGCGCGCCCCTGGAGCTCCTGGCGCGCAAGGGCACCCGGGACTTCGAGGCCATGGTGGACTGCCTCACCGACGGGCCTCCGCAGCACGCGCTGGCGAACGTGGCCATGGTGACGCTGCTGGCGGACCTGCTGGCGCGGCTTCCAGAGAGCCCGGAAGAGTGAGCGTCGAGCTGCCCCAGGGCCTGGCGCAGGCGTTCTCGGTCGCCGCGGGCGAGCTGGGGATGTGTTGCGCGGCGTGGCTCTACGTGAAGGACGTGGCGCGGTTCGCGGGCGACGCGGGCGTAAGCGGCCTGCGCGACGCGCTGGGCCGCTCGTTCCCGGTGCTGGACGCGGTCGCCGAGAAGTGGCTCGCCGGCTCGCGCGAGCCCCACACGGACCCCGGCGCCGTGCTCGGCGCGCTCGCCGGCACCCGGCAGCTCGTGGTGGTCGGCCTGGAGTCGGAGTTCCTCGACGCGTTGATTCCGAAGCTGGAAGGCATCCGCCTCGCGCTGTTGCGGAGCTCGCCGTTCGAGGTGGACTGGGAGCGCGTGCTGTCCAACTACGCGGGGCGGGTGGAGCTGGTGGAGCTCGAGCGCTTCCAGTCGTGGGCGGGGCCCCGGAGCACGCTGCTCACCTTCGCCTACGGCGTCCATGGCGCCGGGACGCACGTGATGCCGGCGTGGCTCCGCGTCACCGGCGACGACGTGCGCACCCAGTTCCGCTCGCTGGTGGCCTGGGACGTGCTCCGAGCCCCGATGTTCGTGTATCCGCGCTGGCTGGTGGAGGTCGATGCCGCCACATTCACGGAGCTGGTCTGAATGACCCAGGCCATCCTCGCCGGCATCCTCATCACCGCGCTGCTGTTGCAGGCGGCGCTCCCCTCGCGCCGGCTGGTGGTCGTGAGCGTGGGCGCCGGCCTGGCGGCCCTGGCGTCTTCGCTACTGGGAACGGGCACCGCGCCCGAGCTGCTGGCGCAGGTGCCGTGGGACGTCATCGTGATTCTCGTCACGCTGGGGCTGCTCTCGCAGCTGTTCGTCGAGTCGCGGCTCTTCGGGGTGCTGGCGCTGCACGCCACCCGGTTGAGCCGCGCCGGCCCACGCCGAATCCTGCTGCTCTTCGCGGTGGGCATGTACGTGGTCAGCGGGCTGGTGAACAACCTCACCGCGCTGTTGCTCGTGCTGCCGGTGCTGCTCATCCTCTTCAAGCTGCTGGGCGTGCGACAGCGGTATGTGTCGTGGACGCTGGCGCTGGTCCTGGTGTCCTGCAACCTCGGCGGCGCCGCCACGCCCATTGGAGATTTTCCGGCCATCCTGCTGCTCGGCACCGGGGTGATGAGCTTTCCCGACTACCTGGTGCGCGCGCTGCCGGTGACGCTGGTGGCGCTGGCCGGTGTGCTGGGAACAGCGTTCCTGCTGGTCCGCCCCGGCAGCCGGCTGGGGCAGACGCCCATCTCGGCCACGCTGACGCTCTCCACCATGGGCGCGCTGTACCGCAATGTGCGGGTGGATCGCCGCAGGCTGCTGCCGCCGTTGCTGCTGCTCGGGTGCATGCTCGCGGCCTGGGTCGCCATTCCCAGAGAGACGGGCGTGACGCCCGACCTGGTGGCCTGGCTCGGAGCGGGGGTGGCGCTCGCGCTCGCGGGGGGGCTGGGCGAGCGGATTGTGCGCACGCGCATCGACATGGAGGCGGCGCTGTTCCTGCTGTCCTTGTTCGTGATGGTGGGCGCGGTGGGGCGCAGCGGCCTGTTCGCCGACGCCGCCGTCTGGTTGCAGGCGCTGCCGATTTCGCCGCTGGCGCAGCTGTGCGTGTTCTTCGTCGCCGCCGGGCTCCTCACCGGCGTCTTCTCCGCCGGCCCCAGCATGGCCGCGCTGCTGGCGGTGGCCGAGCGCCTGGCACAGCAGCATTCTCCGGAGACGGTCTACATCGGGCTGGCCTTGTCGGTGTGCGCCGGCAGCTCGCTGTTCCTGACTGCGGCCACCTCCGGACCGCTGGCCCAGGCGCTCACCGAACGCGCGGCGCTGAGAGACCCGGAGGGGAACCTCATCCGGTTCGGGTTCGCCGAGTTCCTTCCGGCCGGGCTGCTGAGCTTCGCCGTCATCCAGACCGTGGCGATTGCGTGGGGCCTGTTGTCCGCTTGAGCCGCGCGGCGCCATCCTGGCGCATCTCCAGCGGCGTGTCCCCGTCTCGCCACCCGAGTAGGCTTCACGGGCCGGTGCGGTTCACATGATTTGGGGAAACAGATGGCGGACGTGGGATCGAACGATCT
Source organism: Myxococcus vastator (assembly GCF_010894475.1). Lineage (GTDB taxonomy): Bacteria > Myxococcota > Myxococcia > Myxococcales > Myxococcaceae > Myxococcus > Myxococcus vastator. The sequence continues at coordinate 22,980 of NZ_JAAIYB010000047.1, read as the reverse complement.
GGTGAAGGTGGTGGCCCTGCTAGGCGCGGCGGTGGTCGCGGTGCCCGTGTTCAAGCGACTGGGGCTCGGGTCCGTGCTGGGATACCTCGCCGCGGGGCTGGCGATCGGGCCGTTCGGGCTGGGCTGGTTCTCCGACGCCCAGGCGGTCCTGCACGTCGCCGAACTGGGCGTGGTGATGTTCCTCTTCGTCATCGGCCTGGAGATGCGCCCCTCGCACCTGTGGAGCCTGCGTCGGCAGATCTTCGGCCTGGGCACGCTGCAGATCGCCGCCTGCACCGCGGCGCTGACCGGCGTCGGTCTGCTGTTCGGCGATGAACCGGTGGTCGCATTCATCGGGGCAATGGGCTTCGTGCTGACCTCCACCGCCATCGTCATGCAGCTGCTGGGCGAACGCGGCGACATCGCCCTGCCCCACGGACAGAAGATCGTCTCGGTGCTGCTGTTCGAGGATCTGCTGATCGTGCCGCTGCTGGTGCTGGTGGCGCTGCTCGCGCCGGGCGAGCCCAGCAGCGATGCTTCGCGCTGGACCTCGATAGGCATTGCCACTGGCGTGCTGGTCACGCTCCTCGCCGCCGGCATCTGGCTGCTCAATCCGTTGTTCCGCCTGCTCGCCGCGGCGCGGGCGCGCGAGGTGATGACCGCCGCCGCGCTGCTCGTCGTGCTGGGGTCGGCGCTGCTGATGCAGTTGGGCGGCCTGTCAATGGCGATGGGCGCGTTCCTCGCCGGCGTGCTGCTGTCGGAGTCGACGTTCCGCCACCAGCTCGAAGCCGATGTCGAACCGTTCCGCGGCCTGCTGCTCGGCCTGTTCTTCCTCGGCGTGGGCATGGCGCTGGACCTGTCGGTGGTGCGCGACAACTGGGCGCTGATCCTCGGCGCGGTGCTGGCGATGATGCTGGTCAAGGCGCTGTGCATCTACGCCGTCGCGCGGCTGACCGACTCCAGCCATCACGAAGCGCTCGATCGCGCCACGCTGATGGCGCAGGGCGGCGAATTCGCCTTCGTGCTGTACGCCACCGCCGCCGCCAGCGGCGTGATCGCCGCCGCGCAGAACGCCCACCTCACCGCGATCGTCGTGCTGTCAATGGCGCTGACGCCCCTCGTCGTACTCGCGGTGCGTCCGTGGCTCAAGCGCCAGGAAGAAAAGTTCGACGATCTGGACGTCGCCGAAGGCCTGTCGGGCAGCGTGCTGATGATCGGCTTCGGCCGCTTCGGCCAGGTCGCGAGCCAGTCGCTGCTCGCGCGCGGCGTGGACGTGACAATCATCGACAACGACGTGGAGATGATCCGAAGCGCCGGCACGTTCGGTTTCAAGATCTACTACGGCGACGGCACGCGCCTGGACGTGCTGCGCGCATCGGGCGCGGACAGCGCGCAGGTGATCGCCGTGTGCGTCGACAACAAGGAGGCCGCCAACCGCATCGTCGAACTGGTGAAGTCCGAGTTCGTCCAGGCGAAGCTGCTCGTGCGCTCCTTCGATCGCGAACATTCCCTGCAACTGCTCAACGCCGGCGTCGACATGCAGGTGCGCGAGACCTTCGAATCGGCGATCAAGTTCGGCCAGCACGCGCTGTGCCAACTGGGCGTTCCGAAGGAAGACGCACTGGAGATCGTCGAGGCGGTGCGCCGCCGCGATGCGGAACGCGTGCAGTTGGAGCTGGCCGGGGGACTCACCGCGGGCGCGCGCCTGCTGATCGGCAACATCGCCCCGAGCCCGACGCCGACGCCGTTCACGCCTCCGCGCAAGGCCGCCACGCCGCTCACCCCGGAGACGGCCGAAGCGACCCAGGGCAGGAACGAGTAGGCGCGAGGAGCAGGGACGCGGCGCCATCGCTGCTGGCGATCGCGCCGTACCAGGCCCTGTCGAGGGGGAGGACGGCAAGCTCACCTGCGCGCCACCACCGGCGGCACCACGGGATGCCCAGGCAGGTCTGAGCCCGCTTTGCCGGGACTGCTTGCTATCCCCCCCTGCCCTCCGTGCAAGTCTGGCCGGATGAATCGCGTCCTCCTGCTGGCCGGACTGTTGAGCCTCGTTGCGTGCAAGGGCTCCGTCGAGCCAAACACCGACACCGGAGGCCCTGACAACCCCGGTGAGCCCGGGGGGAACCTGGGCGCCGCGTGCGTGGTGCAGTCGGTGCTCGCCGAGCGCTGCGCCAGTTGTCACGGCGCGCTGCCGACGCAGGGGGCGACGATGCCGCTGCGCACCCTGCACGACATGCGGGTGAGTTCGGCGATGGATGGGAGGCTCAGCAACGCCCAGCGCGCGCTCATCCGCATGCGCGACGACGCGTCTCCAATGCCGCCAGCCTCGCATGAGCGCGCGAGCGCAGCCGAGCTCGCCGCGCTCGAGACCTGGATCGGGGAAGGGATGCCCCTCTGCGGCGGCACGGGCGGCCCGGACGTGACCGTGGTGCCCGAGCCCAACCTGCTCGATCAGTCCGCGCTCTTCAGCTGCACCGAAGGCGTGCGCTCGGATGCGCCGACGCGCATCCGCCGCTTGAACCGGCGCGAGTTCACCCGCAACGTCGGTGGCTCGGTCGAGCGCAGTTGGACCGGGTTCAGCTTCTACGACAACCCGCTCGATCCCAGCGCCATCGAGCAGTACAGCTCCTGGGCCACGGACGAGACGCTGGACGAGGCCACTGTGGAGCTCTTCCTGCCCGTGGTCGGCGCGGCCGCCTCGCCGTGGACGATGAACTACCCGGACGGCAACCGGATGGAGCGTGTCTTCACCGACAGACGCTTCCGCTGCATGTTCGACGACGCGAACCCGAGCGACACCTGCAAGCGCTTCCACCTTGGCCAGATGCTCGAGTTCGGCGTCTTCTTCCGCCCGCCCACCGAGGATGAGCTCACGCGCCTCACCGACTTCGCGACCACAGTCATCGCGCAAGAGCCGAGCCACTCCCCGCAAAACCGCGCGGACTCCATCACGCGGATCTCCAACGCCGCGTGGATGATGACCGGCGCCATGTTCCGCCGCGAGATGGGCGCCGAGCCGGCCGACGGTCGCGTGGAGCTGACCAGCCTCGAGCTGGGCTCGCAGCTGGCCTACGCACTGGCGGGGCGCGCGCCCTCGGCGACGCCGAGCTTCGTGTGGCCGCACTACTCCGCGCCCCTCGAGGGGCATCTGGCGGACGTGGCGACCGCCGCGAAGGATGGCTCGCTCAAGCAGGATGCGACGACCACCGCCCTGATTGAGAAGTACCTGGGCGGCGTCGACGCCCACCAGAACGGGACGCCGCGCTTCGATCTTGTGCAGGACTACAACGAAGAGCAGCGCTCCAAGCGCGGGCAGTACTGGCTGGGTGACGGCGTCGCGGGCTTCTTCCGCGAGTGGCTCGGCTACGAGCACGTGGCCGCGGTGTTCAAGGAGTCCCCGGCGGCGACCTCGCGCTTCGAGCTCGAGGGGCTCGGCTACATCAGCTCGGTCTCGTACGACAACCTGCTCACCAACTTCCATCCGCTGGAGCCGACCTTCATCCAGCAGTTCGACGACATGATCGCGCGGGTGGTCGTCGAGGATCAGGACGTGCTGGCGAACCTGCTCACCACGCGCACCTTCTACGTGCCCTCCATGCAGCAGGCGGCGTACGACTCGCACAAGGGCCTCTCGCACCCCTACAACGTCAGCGAGATCCTCCCGGCGACCGTCGCGGGCCGCTGGAAGACGCTGCCTGACATCGAGCGCGCGGGCGTGCTGACCCACCCGGTGTGGCTGGCCGCGCACGGCGGTAACTTCGAGGACGATCCGTCCATCGTCCACCGCGGCAAGTGGGTGCGCGAGAACCTCCTGTGCGGCTTCGTCCCGCCGCTCAGCAGCGTGCAGGTGGCAGCCCAGGTCGGCGCGCACGCCGCCGACAAGAACGCGCGCCGCCGCCTGCAGGAGGCGACGGCCGGATCGCAGTGTCAGGGCTGTCACCGCCTGATGGAGCCGCTCGGCCTGCCCTTCGAGATCTACAACCACGCGGGCTTCCTGCGCGCGCGGGATCACTCGCCCAGCGGAGGCTGGACCACGCCGGACGGGAGCTCGACGCTCACGTCGATGCCGGACCCCGGGCTGGACGGCCCGGTGCGCGACGCAGTGGAGTTGAGCGAGCGCCTGGCGACCTCGCGGCACGTGAAGCGCTGCTTCATGCGGCAGGCCTTCCGCTACTTCATGGGCCGCCCGGAGAACCCGAGCGACGCCTGTACGCTGACGCGGATGGAGCAGGCCTATGATGAGAACAACGGCTCGTTCTCCAAGATGCTGACCACGCTGATGACCAGCGACACCTGGAAGACGCGGCGTGTGCCGCAGGCTGGAGAGTGACTGCCATGTTCTCGCGACGAACCGTCCTGCAGGGCATGGCCGCCGGCCTCTTCGCGCCCTACTTCCGCGACGTCTACGCCCAGTCGCCAGCGTTGCCGGCGCGCCTGGTGCTGGTCCTCGAGTGCAATGGCGTCTACCCCCGCGCGCTCCTGAGCACGGGCACCCGCGCGGCGCTGGGGGGGCGCGCCAACACCTCCGACCGCCTCTTCTGGGACGCGTACAAGGACACGCCGCTGGTGCGTGAGGGCGACAACCTCGCCAGCGCGATCAGCCTCGGGCCGCTGGCGGCGTCTTCCGGCAACATCGACCTGGTGAACCGCTCCGCCGTGCTGCTGGGGCTCTCGAACCTCATCGCGGGCGGCGGGCACTCCAGCGGGACGGGCGGGCTGAGCTGCGCGGTGAACGGCGCGGGCGCGACCTTCGACGCGGTGATCGCACCTCGCCTGCGCCGTGGTGCACCGTTCGACGTGCTGCGCCTGGGCACCAGCTCCGCGCGCGTGTCGATCGTGTACGAGACCTGCGCGCTCGGACCCCGCAAGCCCGCGGGCATCATCGTCAACCCGTCGCTCGCGTTCGACAGCACCTTCGGCTCGCTGCTCGGCGGCTCGACGAACGGGCGCGACCGCAAGATGCTCTTCGACTTCGCGCTGGCCGACTCGCGCAAGGCGCTGGCGGAGTTCAGCGGCAACTCCAACGAGCGGCTGAAGCTGGAGCGCTACCTCTCCTCGCTCGAGTCGCTGCGCGCGCGGGAGGATCAGCTCGAAGGCATGGCGGAACGCGTGCGGCCCTACCTGCCACTGGCACCGAAGGACAACCCGCTCATCACCGGCGCGGGCTCACCGCCCGACTCGCTGAAGTGGTTCGAGGCGCAGTTCCAGATCGCCACGGCGTCCCTCCTGGGCGGGCTGACGAACACGGTGGTGCTGGCGACGGGGACCTCGGGCTTCGACGTGGCCTACGGCCCGGACGTGGCCGACGTCCCGCGACACAGCCTGCAGCACGGCCTGGATGCGGGGCAGAACTGGGATCGCGTCGCCGAGGTCACCCGCCGTCACGTGCAACTGGTGGCGAACCTGGCGAGGACGCTGGCCGCCACGCCCGAGGTCGGCGCGAGCGGCTCGATGTTGGATCACACCGCGATCGTCTTCATGTCCGACAACGGCGAGCAGCACCACTCGACCTCGCGTGAGTGGCCGAAGCTCGTGGTGGGCGGCAACGCGCTGGGCCTGAAGACCGACGGGCGCACGGTCGTGTACCCCAAGTACGACGCGGCCCGGAACCGGCAGGTCTCGAACCTCTTCAACACGCTCGGCCACGCGTTCGGAGACGCGGACTTCAACACCTTCGGGCAGGAGGGCAGCACGCGCATCGCGCCGGGACCGCTGAGCGAGCTGTATGGCTGAGCCGTGAGCGCGGACTGGGCGGGTTCCACGTCATTCTTGGCAGGCATGTCTCGCTGGAGCCACTCCTGGGCCGGCGGTGTTCCCCTTCGTGCGCGGTGGGGCCCAGCGCCTGCGTGTCCGGGCCATGCCGCCGTCGTTTGTTCGAAAGCACGGAGCCCCTGAGTCCTGCGTCGCGCGCGCGGGGGCCGCGGCTTGAAGCGCGTGTCCACCGCCTTATCCGGGCTGCATCCACCGGGCGGCTGGTTGGGCGCGTGGAGCCCCCTACTTTTGCGCCGTCGTTCGCGAAGGGGAGGCTGCACATGAAGCGGGAAGTGAGAGCCGGCATCGCCGGGCTGCTGTTCGGGTCCATGCTGGCTGGCTGCGGGGTGGCGCCAGAACTGGAATCGCCGCAAGGCAACGAAGCGCTGGAGGCGCCCACGAGCGCCGAGGCCGGGCTCAATGCGCATCGGGATGACTCCACGCCTGCCGCGGTGGCGCGTTACGGACCCGTGGTTGCGTACGGTGATGGCAAGTACTTCGCGGTCTGGACCGACGTTCGGACCGGCGGCATCTGGGGCACTCGCGTGAAGCCAGACGGCACCGTGCTGGACAAGGGAGGCCTCCGCATCAACATCAGCGACGAGACCGGGTCCCAGCCCGGCATCGCCTTCAATGGGACGCACTTCTTCGTCGTCTGGGGGGGCCGGGATGGCATCGACGGCGTTCGCGTGAAGCCGGATGGCACCGTCGTGGGGCCGGTGTTCCGCGTCATCCAGACGGATGAGTTCCAGGGCCCGACGCGCGTCGCGTGCTCCCCGAAAATCTGCTTGGTGACGTACACCGTCACGGGTGACGACGAGACGGTCATCTTCGTCACGCGCGTGACGAAGGAGGGCGTCGTGCTCCCGTCGTCCGACCGGTCCATCAGCGCCGGCTTGAACTACGCGGCTGACGCGTCGGCGGCCTGGAACAACAGCAAGAAGGAGTTCCTGGTCGTCTGGTCCGATGAGCACGGCGAGGGCCCGGAGAACGCGGACATCTACGGCAACAGGGTGAAGGAGGACGGCACCGTCCTCGACGACGACGGCTTCCCCATCTCCACGGCGGAGGGCGCCCAGACGACGCCCGACGTCGAATGGACGGGCAAGAACTACCAGGTGGTCTGGTCCGATACCCGCAACGGGAACCCGGACATCTACGGCACGCGGGTGAACAGGCAGGGCAATGTGAAGGACGCCGACGGCATCCCCATCACCATCGCCGCGGCCGCGCAGACCGCACCCCGCATCGCGCACCACAACAACAAGTCCCTGGTCGTCTGGGATGACACGCGCAACGGTCCGCACAGCATCTGGGGTTCGCGGTGGGACGAGGACGGGGACGTATGGGACGGCTCGGGCTTCCCCATCTCCAGCAATGGCCTGGCGCAGCAGTACCTGCCAGACGTCGCCTACGGGTCCGACAAGTTCTTGACCGTCTACGCCGCCCAAAACGTCTACGAGCCCTTCGAGCCACACTACATCGTGGGTACGCGCGTGACGCACCAGGCGCAGGTGAAGGACGTGCCCGCCATTCCGCTCACGCGCAAGGACTAAGGGCCCGCTCAGAAATTAGTTGGCCGAACAGAGAGGATAACCAGGCGACCGGGCATGTTGGTCGGGTATGGACGCGGAAAAGGCCGTGGCGGAGCGCGACCAGGCACTTCGAGATGTCATGGATGAGCGGGTAACGCGCCGCTGGGCAGGAGCGGAGGCACTCGCGCTGGGACGAGGGGGCGTCACTGCGGTCGCCCGGGCGACGGGCTTGGCGCGCATGACGGTGCGCGCGGGGCGCGACGAGGCGAGCGGGAAGAGGCCACCAGGAGAGCTGGTGCGGGTGCGGCGCAAGGGAGCGGGCCGCCCCTCGGTGGAAGTGGCCCAGCCGGGGCTGACGGAAACCTTGGAGTCGCTGGTGGACCCGGTGACTCGGGGAGACCCGGAGTCGCCGCTGCGCTGGACGTGCAAGAGCACGAGGGCGCTGGCCGCAGAACTGGGGAAGCAGGGCTATGAAGTGAGCCCGCAGAAGGTGGGCGAGCTGCTCAAAAGCCAGGGCTACAGCTTGCAGGCCAGAGCCAAGTCGTTGGAGGGAGAGTCTCACCCTGACCGCAACGCCCAGTTCGAGCACATCAACGCCCAGGTGCGGGAGTTCCAGGCTCGGGGGCAGCCGGCCATTTCGGTAGACACCAAGAAGAAGGAATTGGTGGGGGAGTTCAAGAATGGAGGCCGCGAATGGCAGCCGACAGGGGCGCCGGTGCTGAGCCTGACGCATGACTTCCCGGACACGGCGGTGGGCAAGGCGATTCCCTATGGCGTGTACGACCTCGGGGACAACAGCGCGTGGGTGTCAGTGGGGGTGGACCACGACACGCCCGTCTTCGCCGTCACCAGCATCGGCGCCTGGTGGCGCAAAATGGGCCAGGAGCGCTATCCCGAGGCGAAGGAGTTGCTGGTGACGGCGGACTCGGGCGGCAGCAACAGCGCGCGAAGCCGAGTGTGGAAGGCAGAGTTGCAGCGGCTGGCGGGCACGACGGGGCTGTCCATCAGCGTCTGTCATTTCCCTCCCGGTACGAGCAAGTGGAACAAGGTGGAGCATCGCCTCTTCAGCCACATCAGCATGAATTGGAGAGGCCGTCCACTGGAGGACTACGAGACGGTGGTGAACCTCATCGGCACCACGACTACCACCAAGGGACTGAAGGTGAAAGCGCGGCTGGACCGGCGGCGCTACCGCACGGGAGTCAGCGTCTCTCAGGCAGCCATGCATCAACTCCGCCTCGTCCGCTCAAAGTTCCATGGCGAATGGAACTACGTCCTCAAGTCCAATTCGGATAAGTAATTTCTGAGCGGTCCCTGCGTCGAGCGCTTTAATGATGCCAGGTTGCCGCTCTTGAATCCGCTTCGGGCCTGCTCCACTCCGGCGCACCTTCACCAGGTCTGCGGGCGGCTTCTTCGCTCGCGCATCCTTCATCCCCAAGAGGACTGTCGTGCGCGACAGGTGCGTTGCTCTCGCCACGAGTTCCCGGCCGCCGCGCCCTGCAGCGAGTGCCTCAGCGCCGGCCCAGATTCGCAACTGCCGCTCGTCCAGAATCTTGCTCATCAGCTTGTACCTCTTCGCGACCTCTTCCTCGGTGGCCATCGACACCTTCGAGCACGTCGCAGCCTATTTGTCGATCCTCTGAAAACCGGTCGCGTTATAAAATCTCAGGCCCTTAGCTCCACGCGGTCATATCACTGGCAGGTCCACTGGGGATTCGGTCACCGCGTCGCGGGCCGAATCCCCAGTGTCGGTTCAAGGCAAAGGTCCGGGCGTGGGTCGCGCGGATGCTTCGCTCACGGGAACGCGACGGTGAAGATGTTCGCGGCACTCAGGTAGAAGCCGTCGTTGTCGACAGTCACTCCACTGCCGCCGCCAGCCGCCGCTTCCCAGTACTTGGGGTAGCCGGGAGTGAGTGTGCCCATGACTACGCCGTCGCCAGTGTCAATGGTGGTTAATCCCGTGCCGGTCATCTTCCACATGCGGAAGGTCTGCCAGGTGCCGGGCGCCATGGGCAGGGAGTCCAGCGTCGAGCCGCCGCCGTTCGTGGCCTGGACGAAGTTGCCATTGATGGTCTGGAGTTGGACGAGGTCGCCGTCCTTCAGTTCATTGCCGTTCAGGTCCACCAACTGGAACCGCTCCCAGGGACCCACGGCGACGCGATTGGCGTTCACGATGCCGCCACCGCCGCCCTCGGCCACCACGTAGTGGCCGGTCGAGGCACGCAGGGTAATGGTCCTCGAGTAGATTCGCGTCACGGTAACCACGTCGAGCGTGCTCAGCGCGTTGCGCTGCCCGATGGACTGTCCATTCCGAGCCTCGATGGTAGGACGCCCGTTACTCGAGCCCTGCATCGGGCCGTAGTGCATGATGGACCCGTAGTCGTAGCCAAAGTAGTCGTCGTCCTCGTTGTTGTTCTGCTGGAAATAGCTCGCCGCGCCCGGCACCATGTTCTCCCACCGGATGATGACGTAGGTGTCGCGGTCCTGCCGGTTGTGCTCGTGATCGAGTCCCAGGACGTGTCCGAGCTCATGGATGATGGTGCCGGTGCTGCAACTGCCATCCAGCCACGTTCCTTGCTCGCCACCCTGGCGTCCATAACTGGAGTAGCACCCAGAGCCTGACTGGATGCGAAGATAGTCAGGGTATTGCGCCGCGTTGCTCGCGGTGCGGGGCACGAACCGGATGTGGGTCCGGCCATGCCAGTGATTGATGGCGTCCTGGATTCGATTCTGGTTCGCGACGCCCGAATCGATGGTGTAGGGCACCACGGCGTTGGGCCAGCGGGAGTTCGGGTCGGTCTTGACGAGGCCCTGGGCTCGGGGCCCCGAGGACGAAAGTCCCAGGGCCTTCACCTCGCGCACGCGCGCCTCCATCTGCTTCACCGTTCCCAGGACCATGTCGCCTTCATAGATGGCCAAGCCATCCACCTCGGCGTACGTCACCGGGAAGTACCCTCCCCGCTCCACGTTCCAGGCATAACCCTCGCGAAGCGGAGCCCCCATAGGCACTCCGGCAGTCTCGCGGTCCAGGCCGGGGTTCGGCGCCAGCGTCTCCTCGCCACAGGCAGTCAATAGCAGGCTCGGGATGAAAAGCACCGCCAATGCGGATCTTGAAAGGCTTCGCGACATGGTATCTCCACTTCCAGCAAGGGTTCCGGCGCGCCCGCTTAGCAGAGTACATCTGGAGTTGTGGTGGGGATTCGTATCTTCACCTTTTTGTTGTCCAGACAGCGCACCAGATCCGACCGGGTCAAAACTGACATACACATAAATCCGTGGCGGTGTGGGGTTCGACGGGTGTGGCTCCCATCCTGATCATGCTGCGCGCCGCACCTCGGCCCTCTGCGGTGCAAGCGTGAGGTGCATGGCCTCGTCCCACCGCTCCGAGAGCACCAGGGCGCGCAGGTCCAGGATGTGCTGGCCAGACGCCTCCTTCCCAGCGAGCACCAGGGCGTTTCATGCGCAGGGTGACGAGAGACTTGCAGGTGGCCTCCACGTTGCCGCTGCCAATGGGCAGTCCCCGTGCGCGAGCCTCGGCATAGTGCATTCGCTCGCCGTGGTTCTCCAGGTAGGTGAGGGCCTCGTGCACCGGTTGGCCGTCACCGAGGACGGCATGCCGCTTGCCGCTGGCGTGCAATGCCATGGCAATGGCCCATGCCGCCCCGGGCATGTTGAGCAGAGACAATTTCCACTTCTCACGCAGCGCGGAGGCCTTCTCTTCCCCAGCCACCACGCGAGCCGCACTCCCGAGCTTCTCCATCAGGTGCCAGAAGTCCACCAGGCGCACCGGCTTCTTGGCCGAGGGGGCATGGGTGGCGAGCGCCTCGTCCAGCAAGGCGTGCAACTCGGGAGCGCCATCGGTGAGGACGGCGACGTACAGGCCGCGCCGTCTGGAAACCAGGGCCTGGACGTCGCGGGCCAGACGCTCGGCCAACCCGCGGGCCTCGCCCCGCGGCATCCGCCCGTAGCGGAGGGTGCCCAGCGCTTCGCCGTGGGCGTCATGGAAGGTAAGGCAGGCCGCGTAGGCCATGCGCCAGACGACGTCCACCGGGCGCGTGGCGGCGCCCTTGCGAGGTCGTCCCACTCGCCGCCTCTTCGGCTCCTCCATCGGCACGGCCACCCTGTCCATGCTGACGCTCACGCCGCGAGTGCCTCGGGGCACTCGCAGCTTTCGGGCCAGCGCCGCCTCCACCCGGGGCCGCTGGCCACCGTACAGCGCACCCACCTCATGCCCCACCCGCTCGAAGGAGGCGCGGCAATAGTGAAGCACACCCACCTGGCGCGCCGTCGCCTTGCGCCTCCCGCGACGTGCCCCGCGCCAACAGGTACGCCATGGGCACCGCCGCCTCCGGTAACCAGCCATCAGCCACGCATCCGGCTTGAACGCTGATGGTGTCCACCGTGGGGCCATTGCGCTCGCCCACCCGCCGGTAGAGGCTTCTCTCTATTTCGACGGGCCCTTGCCGCGTCTTGTACGTCGCCGGGTACCGTCCGACTCGGACGTAGGGCTGGCCTTCGATGAGGACCTGGGCAGCGTCGAGGTCGAGCCCTCGAAGCAACCTCCGCTTCAGCAACCGCTCCGTCTGTTCCGCTCCGGCATTCACCTCCTGCCATGCGGCGTTGAACGCGGCCAGGTCCCCTCTGCTCGCACCCTCCACCCCTCGGTGGGCGCGCTTCAGCGTCTCCTCCAGCGCCTTGACGCTGTCCTCGAACCCTTCCGGCACTTCGATGGTGACCTTTGGCCTCGCCTGATTTCCTCCGGTGGCACAACCCGCCAGAAACCTCTCATTCTGCCGGCCACCAGCCACCTGGCGAGCCCCCTGCCTGGTTGCTCACTCGTTGCTCAGTTCCAGCGCCACACCCGGGCTCTTTGTCACGCGCTGGGATGATTTGGTGTTCCTGCTTCGAGGACCGCAGCCGCTGGCCGCGTCCTCGCGAACCCGACGAAACTGAGACAGCCAATGGTTGAAACGCTTGTCGTGGGTGGTGTCATCCTCTCCGTGCTGGTGGTGGGGAACCTCTTGCTGACTCTCGCGCTGGTCGGTCGGCTGCGCACGCTCCAGGAGCTGATCGCCAACCAAGTCGTCCTTCGCGACCCGGCCCTGCCGCAAAAGGGAGAGCAGGTCGGCTCCTTCGAGGCCACCACCCTGGATGGCGAGACCTTCACGGACGCCGTCCTGCGAGAGGGCAAGACGCTGGTCGGCTTCTTCACCACGGGCTGCCGGCCTTGTTCCTCGTTGCGCAAGCAGCTCCTCGACTCGCCGCCCGGAATGCCGCTCATGGCGTTCGAAGGCGACCCCAACGACCCGCAGACGCTGGAACTGGGGGCCTCGCTGAAGCAGGTGGCCCGGGTGGCGTTCCTGACCGAGGGGGACTCCGTCACGCGCGCCATCAAGCAGGCGGGCTACCCCACCCTCGTGCTCGTCGAGCGGGGCGTGGTCGCGGCCTCGGGGCACCACCTGCACGAAGTCCTGCCATGAGCGAGGCGCGAGGGGGCCTGCGGGAACTGACGCGCACGGTGGGTGCGGCCGTGGCGATCCAGTGGCGTGCGGCCCCGCTGGCGTCGGTGTTCGCGCTCCTCCTCACGCTGTGCATCGGCTCCGTGGCCGCCGCGGGCGGCTGGCTCACCAAGGAGCTGCTGGATGAGTTGGGCCGCGGGGCCCTGGCGGACTCCCAGCGGGCGATCACGCTGGCGGTGGGCGCCGCCGCGGTGGTCGGCGCCTCGATGGCCATCCTCAATGTTTCAGAGTACCTGACCGGCGTGATTCGCTGGGGCGTCACCCTGGAGGTGGAGCGCTGCCTCTTCACGAAGGTGGCGGCGCTGGAGGGCCTGCGCCACTTCGAGGACCCCGCCTTCCACGGCCGCCTGCGGCTCGCGGAGGAGGCCGCCCGGGACGCGCCCCAGCAGCTCATCGAGTTCGTGAGGGCCACCCTGCGCATGCTGGTCACGGTGGGAACGCTGAGCGCCGTGGTCCTGGTGGTGTCGCCGCCCATGGCGCTGCTGCTGCTGCTGGCGGGGGGCGTAGCCCTGATGACCCAGCTCCTGCGCAGCCGGTGGCTGGTGGAGCTGTCAGCGGCGCTGGTGCCGACCTATCGCTCGCGCGACTTCTACCACTCGCTGCTGGTGGACGTGCGGGCGGCCAAGGAGAGCCGGCTGTTCGGGCTGGGGGACCTGTTGCTGGAGCGCATGGTGGCATCGCTGCGCAAGGCGGCGGACCGCGAGCTGGCCGTGACGCGCAAGGGGTTGGCCGTGCAGGCGGCGCTGTCGCTGCTCACGGCCGCAGTGGCGGCGGTCGGGTCCTTCATCGTCGCCCGAGACACGCTCCAGGGGCGGCTCCAACTCGGAGACGTCTCCCTCTTCCTCGCGGCCGTGGCGGGCATCCAGGGCGCCTTCAACGGGCTCCTCGTACAGCTCGAGTTCGCGGGTCGCAGTGTCCAGACCTTCAAGAACTACCTCGACATCATCGCCCTGCCGGTCCGCGCGCCGGAGGCTTCACGGCCGGTGGCGCCGCTGAGGCACGGCGTGGAGCTGCGCGACGTCTGGTTCCGCTATGACGCCCATGGGCCGTGGGTGCTGAGCGGGGTGAGCCTCTTCATCCCGGCGGGTGGCTCGGTGGGGCTCGTCGGCGTCAATGGCGCTGGAAAGAGCACACTGGTGAAGCTGCTGTGCCGCCTCTATGACGCGGAGCGAGGCCAGATTCTCTGGGACGGCGTGGACGTCCGCGAACTGGATGCTCGCGCGCTGCGGCGGCGGATGACGGCGACCTTCCAGGACTTCATGACGTCTGACTTCACCGCCGCGGAGAACATCGGCCTGGGGGACCTGGACCGGCTGAAGGACGAGGCGCGAATCCGCGACGTGGCACGGCTGGCGGAGATCGACGAGAAGATTGCCTCACTCCCCGCCGGCTACCACACGCTGCTCAGCCGCGTGCTCGAAGGGGAGTACGAGGACATGCCCGCGGGCGTCTCGCTCTCCGGAGGGCAGTGGCAGCGACTGGCGCTGGCTCGGGCCCTGATGCGCCAGGACGTCGACCTGCTGGTGCTGGACGAACCGAGCTCCGGCCTGGACGCCGCCGCCGAGTTCCACATCCACCGGACGCTGGCGCGCCACGGCGAGAGACGGGCGCGGCTGCTCATCTCCCACCGGATGAGCGCGCTGCGGAGCGCGGACGCACTCCTCGTCCTCTCCGAGGGCCGCATCATCGAGCAGGGCTCGCATGACGCGTTGATGACGGCGGGCGGTGAATACGCGCGCGTGTTCACGCTCCAGGCGAGCGGATATCAGGACGAGCGCGTCGCATCACGGGCGGGCCAGAAGGAGGTCGCATGATGCTCGCTGCGATGGGCGTCGGGGCCGCGCTGCTCGTGGCGGGAGCCGTGGCGGCGTCCTGGGGGCGCCGCCGCTGGGTTGTCGTCGCGGTGCAGGGCAACAGCATGTTGCCCACGCTGCACGACGGACAGCGGCTCGTCGCGAGGCGGTTGGCCCGCGCTCCCGCGCCGGGGAACGGGTATTCGCGTTCGGACGTCGTCGTCTTCGTGCTTCCCGCGAAGCAGCGCGAGACGCTGGGGACCGAAGAGCTGCCCTATCTCATCAAGTGGGTGGCCGCCGTGGCGGGAGACCCGGTGCCGGACTGGTCCCGGGCGGCGCTCGGTGCCGACGGTCAGTCGCGCGTCCCACCTGGGAAGGTCGTGGTGTCTGGAGACAACGCTCGGAGCCAGGACTCGCGGCAGTTGGGCTACGGCTACATCGACGCGGAGTCCATCATCGCCATCGTGCGGCTCCGGCTCCGGGGGCCGGAGCCTTCGCGAACAGGGTAGGCTCCGGGCCAATGCGCCAGGGGTCTTCCGGCGAGTCTTGGCTCAGAAGCCTCACGCCAACCCGTCAGGCGTCCCGGTCCAGGTAGAGCAGCCCCGCCGGCGGCAACGGTTCGACCCGAAGAGTGCTGGGTGGCAGCGTCGCCTGCGCCTCCATCACCGCGCGCACCTCCCACAGCGGCGGCGGGTTGAGGGCGAAGCCGGCCTGGAACATCCCCGACTCCACGCCCTGCACCAGCGACTCCAGTCCCTGCACCGGGAACACCTGCGAGTGCCCCGGCGCCTCTGGGTCCTTGATGCCCAGCACGGTCCGCAGCACCAGCGCGTTGAGCAGCGCCAAATCCAGGCTCCGCAGCGTGGGATTGCGCGGCGCTCCCTTCAGGTGTGCCAGGTCCAACCCCTGACGGAACCGGAGGATGCGGCCTCGCCCTCCCGGCAACACCAGCAGCACCGCGTGGTGCCCGCTGATGAGCGTGGCCAGACGTTCCCGCGCCACCGCCAGACCGCGCGGCGTGTTCAGCGGCTCGTCCAGCTCATAGACGCGCGCATACGCCGTCACCAGCGTGAGGAACGTCTCCTCCTTGAAGGTCTCCACGCCCTTGAGCGCCCGGTGGATGGGCAGCAACTCCAGCCCCGGGTCGGACAGCGGCACCACGGCCGCCAGCGTCGGGCCGCGCTCATCCAGCGCCGCCAGCGGGCGCATGGGCGCTTCATCCAGCACGGCCTGGAGCCGCTTCGACACGGGCGAAGGCTCGATGCGCCGCAGCGACAGCGTGTTCTGCCCGTAGCGCCCTTCCCACACGACGATGGCGCGCTCGGAGGCCTCCGCGAGCAGCCCGCGCAGCACCCCGTGGTCATCCGCCGTCAGCGTGACGGCCGGCTCCGCCTCCCAGGCCCTGGGCCGGTACGGGTCATGCTCCAGCGAGGCCCCTGCATCCGGGTTCAAGGCGCACAGGAGGAAGCGCACCGGGGGGCCGCCGAGCTTGCCAGCGGGCCCCTGCACCTCCACCAGGTACATGGCGGGGCGTGAGTCCCTCAGCAGCGCGCCCGAGTCCCGCAGGCGCCGCAGCTCCGCCGTGGGGTTGGCCGCCTCCATCAGCGGCCGGACGTGGGACGGCTGAGGGACCGCGTTGCCACGCGGCACGTAGCTGCTGGGCTCCAGCGAGGGCTGCAGCGAGGCGAGGAGGGCCGAGAATGGATTGACGCGCGCCATGTCGGGGGGAAGGTGGTGCCTCCTGCCCCGCCGTGCCATGGCGCTCGCCAGGCTGCCTCAGGCCGCGTCTACCACCAGACGTTCGTGTACGGCCGGTCCTTCTCTGAGCGGCCGGCCATCTTCAGGGCGGAGCGGTCCACGCTCTCCTCCCACAGCAGGCTCACCGTGGTGATAGCACCCGCCGAACCTAGGAACGACAGCACATACGGCGTGGACTGATCGAACCCGCCCAGCACCAGGCCGGAGAGGAGCAGCACCACCGCGCCCACGCCGCCGCCGAAGATGTTGGCTCGGACGATTTGAGACGGCGTCGGGTTGTAGCGCATGGTGGCCAACGCCAGCGCGCCCGCGCCGATGCCCGGCGCCAGCAACAGCGTGTCCCGCCACGTCTTGCCAGACACGGGCGTCCCGGAGAAGTGGACGATGGCCAAGAGCAGCGACGCATAGGCCGCGCCCCAGCCCGCGCCGGACGAAATCAGCAAGCCGTCATTGAGCGGGAGCTGTCCGCCGCCAAGGCCCGCCGTGAGCCACGCGCCCAGCTCCGCGCCCAGGAAGGCGGACCACGTCAGGATGCCCGCGTCCTGCGTGAAGAGGTCCATCAGGCCGGCGGTGAACATGCCGCCCACCACCGAGTTGGCGATGCCGAAGGTGGCCATGGGGCGATCCACCCAGTTGTTGAACTGCCACCACGATGAGGCCCCGAAGCCCAGACCCGCGCCGATGAGCGTGCCCGCGAGCATCGCCTCACGCGAGCTCTTGTCGAAGTTGAAGTCGCTGGCGAACGCCTGCGTGAAGAAGCCACCCAGCGCGCCCAGCGTCGTGTGGTGCACGATGAAGCTGAAGCTGCCCGGGCCGGAGAGGAACGGGCCCTGGCGCGGCCTGCCGTCCAGCATCACCCCGGTGTCTTCAACGGGAGGCACGCCCCGCTTCGCCATGGCCTGGTCGTCCGGCGTCAGCGGCGACTGCGGCTTCGTCCGCAGCGAGTCCGGATCCGGCGGCAGCGTGGGCGCGTCGCTCGCCGTCGCGGAGTCGCCCGGATAGCGAGCCGGGTCCTGCGCCTCCGACGGTGGATAGGCATTCTGCGCCGGGGGATAGCCCGGCTGCGGCTGCGCATACGGGTCAGCGGGTTGCTGCGTCTGAGGCGGCTGCGCATACGGATCCGCCGACGGCTGCTGCGTCTGCGGCTGCGCATACGGGTCCACCGGCTGCGCGGAGGACGGCGGCTGCGCATACGGGGCCGCAGGCTGCGCGGACGCTGGCGGCGGCGCATATGGGTCGGCGGGCTGCTGCGGCGCCGTCTGGCGATACGTGGGCTGCGGAGGGGCCGTGTAACCCGCGGGGGCAGACGGTGGCTGCGCGGCCCCCGGGGATGGATAGGTTCCGCCAGCCTGCGCCTTCGCGGGCTCCGGAAGGACCAGCGCGAGAGCGAGGGCGGTGATGGGGAGACAGCTCCAGCTTCTCAATGATGACACGCAAGGACTCCTTCGGTCCGGCCGGGCGGCAGAAAACCACAACCTGTCCTCGGGTGCCGGAAATTGGAGTGCCCTCCGCACCTTCCCTGTCCCCTCGTTCACAGCCACGCACTTCTTTTCTTCCGCGACGCGAATGTGGCTCGCGTATCAGTGAGGCCCCATGCCTGAAGGCTTCTCGTGGTCCGAACTCGGCGTCGACTCCGCGCGCGTGCAGGTGGTGAAGGACCTCCCCCTTCCCTCCGGCCGCCGCGACTTCGTCCTCTACTGGTGCATGGTCAACCATCGCGCCGAGCAGAACCACGCGCTGGATGCCGCCATCGCCCTGGGCAACCACCTGGGCCTGCCCGTCGTCGTCTATCAGGCCATCCGGCCGGACTACCCCTATGCGTCGGACCGGCTCCACGCCTGGGCCCTGGAGGGGATGATGGACATGGCCACGGGCTGCGCCGCGCGCGGGCTGCCCTACTGGCTGGAGCTGCCCCGGACCGCGAAGGAGCACCGTCCCCGGCTGGCCTCGCTCGGCCGGCGCGCCGCCGCCATCGTGTCGGACCTGTTCCCCACGTTCATCATCCCGGGCCACCTGCGCGGCGCCGCCAAGGCCCTGGACGTGCCGCTGTTCGCCGTGGATGCGTCCTGCGTGGTGCCCATGCAGCGCATCGCCACGCGGCAGATTGGCGCCTATACCCTGCGGCCCAAGCTGAAGAAGCTGTGGCCAGAGTACCTGGACCGCGCCGTGCCCAACCGCGCGGTGAAGGCCGCCGCGGCCGGACGCAAGCTGGAGCCGGACTTCGCCACCTCGGATGCCCGCGATGCCCGCGAGTCCCTGGACGCCTTCGACTTCGACCACTCGGTGGCGCCCGTCGCGGAGCGCGGAGGACGCAAGGCGGGCCTCAAGGCGCTCCAGGCCTTCGTGAACCAACGCCTGGAGGGCTATGCCGCCGGCCGGAGCGACCCGGGCCTGGCGCAGCAGTCCAACCTGTCCCCCTTCTTCCACTGGGGCAACCTCTTCGCCGGAGAGGCCGCGCGCGCCGCCATCCGCGCTCGCGGCGCTCAAGACGCTTCGGTGCAAGGCTTCCTGGAGGAACTGCTCGTCCGCCGCGAGCTGGGCTTCAACTACTGCTTCCACACGCCGGGGCCCCAGCAGCTCTCCGTGGACTCCCTGCCGCCGTGGGCCAAGGAGACGCTCACCCACCACCAGAAGGACGCGCGCGAGCACCGCTATTCGTTGAAGCAGTTGGAGACAGCGCGGACCGCGGACGGCCTGTGGAACGCGGCCCAGCGCGAGTTGGTGGAGCGCGGCCGCATCCACAACTACCTGCGCATGCTGTGGGGAAAGAAGATCCTGGAGTGGACGCCCTCCCCCCAGGAAGCGCTGCGACGCATCGCGTTCCTCAACGACAAGTACGCGGTGGACGGCAGGGACGCCGCGAGCGTCGCCAACTTCATGTGGGTGCTGGGACTGCATGACCGCCCCTTCCAGGAGCGGAAGGTGCTGGGCAAGGTGCGGCCCATGAGCTCCCTGCGCACGGCGGCCAAGTACAACCTGGCACCCTACCTGGCGCGCTGGGGCCGCCCGGAGGACCCACCAGTGAAGCTCAAGCGCGTCCGCAAGACGGCAGGCCCGTGAGCAAGCCTGTTGACATCCGCGCGCCCAAAAGTGACACGGCGGTTCCATTCCCGCGCGGGCGCGGCTAAACGCTCGAAGCGGGACACCGAGACTTGGAGCCAGCCATGGGAATGATGAAGTTCGATATCCCCCACTCCCTCCCCAAGGAGGAGGTCAAGCAGCGCGTCGAACAGTTGCTCCAGTACTGGGGCGGCAAGTACGGCGTGAAGGCGGACTGGCAGGGGGAAGGCGCGAAAATCGTCGGCAAGGTGATGGGCATCCAGATGGACGCCTCGTTCGTCATCACCGACAAGGCCGTCGAGGGTGAAGGCACCGACCCTGGCATGCTGCTGCGCGGCCAAGCCAAGAGCTACCTGCAGAAGAAGTTCGGCTCGGTGCTCGACCCGAGCAAGAGCCTGGACCAGGTGAAGAGCAGCCTGGACTGACGTGACGCCCGGGACGCGGCCCCTGCCTCAGCGCAGGGGCTGCTCCTCCAGCGCGGCCAGGGCGTAGCGCGCCGCGCGAGAGATGGCATCCGCCGAGTCCGGCATCTCCGGGTAGTGCCCCGCCAGGGGCCGCTGCGGAAAGCGAAGCTGGGCAATGGCGTTGCGGTAGCTGCGGCGCGCCGACTCATGGTCCTGCGTGCGCTCGTGCACCTGCGCCAGCAGGTAGTGGCCAATGGCCAGCGTGGGCTCCAGGAACAGGGCCTTGCCCAGCTCGGAGCGCGCCTCGCTCAACTCCCCTGCCTGCAACGCGGCGACCCCACCGAACACCCGCGCCTCCACGCACAGCGGCTCGCGCTGAATGGCCTGCGCGAAGGCCTCGCGCGCCTCGGGGATGCGGCCGGTGAGCGAGAACAGGTTGCCCAGCGTCAGCAGCCCGTCCAAGTCACTGGGCTCGTCCGCGAGCAGCCGCTGCACGCCCGCGATGGCCGCCGAGAAATCCCCCTGCGCCATCTTCCGCACCGCCATGGCCAGCCGCTCCGCCGGAGGCAGCAGCGTGGGCCAGGCGGGCACCTCCACGGTGGGCGCGCGCGGCGTGGAGCCCACCGCCGGCAGCTCGGTGGTGATGCGCGGACGGGCGGAGTCCACACTCCCCACCGTGGGCAGCTCCGAGGTGACCCGCGAGCGCGCGGCGATGGCCGGCAGCGGCGAGTGCGGCGACACCGCGGGCAGACGCCCCGGCACCACGGAGCGCGGACTGGAGGAGGCCCCCACCGCCGGCAGCGTCACGCCAGGCGCCGCCGCCGACACCGCGGGCAGCCGCGTCGTCAACGGGACGTCCTCGGGCTGCATCCGCTTGCGGAGGTCCGCGCTGAACGCGTCCGCGGGCTTGCGCTCGGAGACGTCGGGCTCGCCGGGGTACGGGGTGATGCGCAGCGGCGGCACCCGCATGCTCTTGTCGTTCAGCGGGCGGCGGTACACGAACGCCCCTTCGACTTCGATCATCTCGAAGCGGTCGTAGACCTTGAAGAGGCTCTCCGAGTACCCCAGGAACAGCAACCCGCCCGGCCGCAGCGCGGCGAGGAAGCGGTCCATCAACCCGCGGATGGTGGGCAGGTCGAAGTAGATGATGACGTTGCGGCAGAGGATGAGGTCCAGCGACGACAGGGCCACCTTGTCGAAGACGGGCACGGCCAGGTTCTGCCCGTCGAAGCGGATGTACTCACGCAGCGCGGGCAGCGCCTCGTAGCCCTCTTCCACCGGCTTGAAGAAGCGCGTCAGCCGGTCCTGGTTGATGCTGATGGCCCGCCGCGAGGTGAAGCGCCCCTGCTTCGCGGCCTCCACCGCGGCCAGGTTGAGGTCGGTGGCCCACAGGTCCACCTCCAGCGACAGCGCGCCCAACTCCGCCAGCACCATGGCCAGGCTGTAGGGCTCCTCGCCCGTCGCGCAGCCCGCGGACCAGATGTGCACCTTGCGCATCTCCCGCCGCGAACGGGACACCAGCTCCGGCAGCACGCGCTTCTCCAGCGCGCGGAACTGCTTCCCGTCGCGGAAGAACTCCGTGTGCCCCACCGTCACCAGCGGCAACAGCGAGCGCAGCTCCTCTTCGCCGCCCGGGCCCGTCAAACGCTGGATGTAGTGCTCGGGCTCGTCCAGGCCCAGCACGGGCATCCGCGCGGACAGCGCCAGCCGGAGGCTGTGGAAGCCATCCGGCGTGATTTTCAACCCCGCGCGCTCCAGCAGCAGCGCGGCGAGTTGTTGCAAGACTCTCTGGCTCGCCGTCAGCACACGTCCACCCACTGCATCAGCGCCGCGCCAATCCGGCTCAGTGGCAGCACTTCGTGCGCCGCGCCCATCAACACCGCCTCGCGCGGCATGCCCCAGACGACGCTCGACGCTTCGTCCTGGGCAATGGTCCGGCCGCCGCGCTCTCGTATCTCCTTCAACCCTCGCGCCCCGTCGCGCCCCATGCCCGTCAGGATGACCCCGATGCAGCGCGGGCCGAACGACTCCCCCGCGGAGGTCAGCAGCATGTCACAGGACGGCCGGAAACCGCGAAGCGCGGGGCCCGCGTCCAGCTCCAACCTGCCCTCCGGTCTGACCAAGAGGTGACTGCCAGACGGAGCGATGTACACCGCCCCCGGCTCCATGACCACGTCATGTTCGGCCTCCAGCACGCGCAGCGCCGTTTCATTGGCCAGCCAGTGCGCCAGCCCTTCCGTGAAGCCGTCGCTGATGTGCTGGCAGTAGGCGATGGGCGCCGGAAAGGCGCGCGGAATCATCCGCAGCACCTGCGCCACCGCCTTGGGCCCGCCCAGGGACGCGGCGATGGCCACCAGCGGAAACGGCGGCGGCGGCTTCGTCTCGCGCGCTGTCGGCGGAGGCGCCCGCGTGTGCACCTGGCGCACCGCCTTCACCTGCGCCAGCAGCATCAGCTTGCGCGACACGTGCGCCCAGAACTCGGGCCCGGGATTCGCCGGACGCTCCAGCACGTCCAGCGCGCCCGCCACCATCGCCTGGAAGGCCTCCTGGCCGGACAACACGCCCGGGTGCAGCGCCAGCACCGGCACCGGCCGCTCCATCATGACGTGCTCGATGGCGGGCAGCGCGTCCATCGCGCTCAGGTCCACAAGCACCACGTCCGGGAAGTGCCGCTGCACGGCCACCAGGGCGCCGGCGAAGTCCACCTCCGCCGGCCCCACGGGCACCAGGGCTTCCCCATCGAACAGGCCCCGGGCCGCGAGCGCACGCAGCCCCTTGCCCACCATGAGCACCCGAAACGCCATTCCTGCGACCGCCGCGCCACCGCCCAAGCCTGGCTCCTCAGGTCAGCCGGTCGATGGCCTGCGCGAGAACCTCCACGCCCAGCTCACCCTTGACGAGGTACGCGTCCGCGCCCGCGTCCAACCCGCGCCGCTTGTCCTCGGGCGAGGCGAGCGACGACAGGATGATGACCGGAATGCGGGCCACCGCGGGCGTCGACTTGAGCCGTCGCGCCAGCGAGAACCCGTCCAGCTTGGGCATCTGCACGTCCGTGAGGATGAGGTCGTAGGTGTTGTTCTGCACCTTCACGTAGGCCTCTTCGCCGTCCTGGGCTTCCTCCACGGAGTGCCCCAGCGCCTTCACCAGCGCCCCTTCCGTGGCGCGGGCGATGGGCGAGTCA